>JAMPHT010000079.1 GCA_023663285.1 Bacillota bacterium | reverse complement strand
ATAAATATACGGGAGAAGACCATATGGTGGAATATATACAGACCGGTTATGCCGGCGATGAGGATACGCTTGTTCCTACGGGCAGGGTTTTTGACGCAAAATGAGAAAGCCTGTCAACGGAAGAGGATTAGAGCAAAAAACGAGTAGCAACACAAAAACCGGGATCTCCAATATCTGGAAATCCCGGTTTTTTAGCTGCATTGCAGCCGCTTTGCGTTCTTCGTCAGTCAGAAGCAGTTATGCTACAACCGTAACGTTGGTAGCGCGGGTCTTGCTGCTGTTCTGAGGATCAGTCTCGGTGTCAAAAGTAACCTTCTGGCCTTCCTCCAGAGACTTGAAACCATCGGCATTGATTGCGGAGAAATGTACGAATACTTCCTCGCCGGTTGCATCATTGGTGATGAAACCATAGCCCTTCTGTGCGTTGAACCACTTAACTGTACCGTTATTCATTGAGGTACCTCCTTAAAATATAAATAAATTTGTTGTTTCTAAATAGAGGACAAAAAAATCACATATTTTTGTAAATCATCATGAAAACCGTAATGACTTACAAAAATATGTGAGTTCAATGACTTTCATTTAGAATACGAATGTAGTATAGCATCAATACTGATAATATGTCAACAATTATTTTTTGCCAAGAATATTTGTCATTTTTTTGGAAAGAAATAGAACATACTTAAATAGGAGGTGCTTGAGCATGGTAATCAGTTTTTGGTGGCTGACAGCTATCGCGGGAGCCGCGCTGGCAGCGGGTTTCTGCATGGGCAGGCTGTTGGGAGAGCAGGGCGGAGACCCTAAGCAGGAGAACAGGCGGGACGGCAGAAAGGACAGCGGGATCAAATTTCCCTTTTCCGTGGGAAGCCCTGTGTCCGGCGAGGTGGCGGACAGGAGCGACGACGGGAAGCTCATGGCGGCGATCCATCCCGGCGAAGACAGGCTGTATTCTCCCGCAAGCGGAAAGATCACGAAAATTTTCCCCATGGGGAACGGGTTTCTGTTTCGGACGGAGTTTGGCACAGAGCTTTGTATCCGGGTAGGAGATTCCGAGGACGATCTGCTGGAGCGGTACTACCGCCCCAGAGTGGTGCAGAATGAGATCGTGGGAAAGGGAAAGCTGCTGCTGGAATTTGACCGCAAGGGCCTGGTGAAGGAAGGGGCCTCCTGCTGCGTGACGGTCACGGTGGAGACGGGGGCCTGTGCAGGAAGTCTCCTTGCCGCGCCCGGCGAGCGGGTCAGGACGGGAGAGCCTGTTCTGGGGCTGCGCCCGGCGCTGGGAGAGGAATGCAGGGAAGCATTGTACGGTTGACGTATTCCGTTTTCCCGGTTTATAATGTAATGGCAGCGACATGGAAGCCGGAGCTTCCGAAAAGAGGAGCGCCGGAACAGTCTGACAGAGGATTTGACGGGAATGGAATACAGGGAGAGAATCGTATGATAAAAAAGAGGACGATCCGCATCCTTCTCGGCGGGGCGGGCCTGTTTGCGCTGACGGCAGGCATCCTGCAGGGAGGCTATCAGGATACCCTGATAAAGGCCGTTCATATTTGTATGGAGTGTATCGGCATTGGATAAGCGGGAAACAGGCTTTGGCTTCAGGCGGAAGTGCATCCAGGCAGTCAGCGCCTTACTGTACAACGCCAATCTTCCGGGATTTGCGGAGGGATCTATCTACAAGGGGAAAAGTAAAGGCGTTTGTGTTCCGGGGCTGAACTGTTATTCCTGTCCCGGAGCCATAGCCTCCTGCCCTCTGGGGGCCCTGCAGAATGCCTTGAGCAGTCTGCCCGACAAGCTCCCCCTTTACATAGCGGGATCAATAATACTGGTGGGGGCAGCGCTTGGCAGGGTCGTCTGCGGGTTCCTCTGTCCCTTTGGACTGATACAGGAGCTTTTACATAAAATACCCACGCCCAAGCTGAAGAAAAGTGCATGGACAAGGCGGCTGTCCTGGCTGAAGTATGTGATCCTGGCAGTGTTTGTGGTGGCGCTGCCTCTGTGGTACGCCTTTGCCGCAGGGATGCCGGTGCCGGCCTTCTGCAAGTACATCTGTCCTGCGGGGACCTTGGAGGGCGGTTTCTTCCTGGTGGGAATGCGGGAGGAGTACCGGGCGCTGGCAGGAGCGCTCTTTCACTGGAAAGCAGTTTTATGTGTTGCGATCCTGGCGGCCTGTATCTTTATATACCGGGGATTTTGCAGATTCCTCTGTCCCCTGGGGGCCATATATTCCCTGTTTGGCCGCATTGCCCTTCTGGCGATCAGGGTGGACAAAAAGCTGTGCAATAACTGCGGGCTGTGTGTGAAAGCCTGTCCCATGGATATCAGGCGGGTGGGGGACCATGAGTGTATCCACTGCGGACACTGCGCTTCCGCCTGCCCCAAAAATGCAATCTATTTTGGAAAGGAACGAAAAGAGTGAAAAAAATGGCTGGACGGAAGAAAATATATTTGATTGCCTTGCTGTCGGTACTGGCGCTTTGTTTTAGCATGACCGCCTGCGGCGGAAAACAGCAGGAGTCCGCTGACCCTGTGACGGAGGGAGAAGAATATCGGGATTTTACAGCCGCACTGGCGGACGGAAGCACCTTCACCCTGTCAGACCATGAAGGCAGCGTGATCCTGTTGAATTTCTGGGCTACCTGGTGCGGGCCCTGCGTGGGGGAGCTGCCGGCGTTTCCAAGGCTTCTGGAAACATACGGAGACGACCTGACGCTGATAGCGGTGGATCTGGGAGAGAAAGAGGATACGGTGAAGAGCTTTCTGGAGAGAAACGGTTATGACTTTCCGGTAGCTCTGGATGAGGAAGGCGATATCGGCAGTCTGTATCCTTCGGACGGCATCCCCTATACCGTGCTGATAGGCAGGGACGGAAAAATCGCATACATCCACCTGGGCGCCGACAGCGCGGATGTGATGTATGAGGAATATAGCGCCGAGATCGATACGCTGCTGGAGGAGGCTGCTCCCTGAATCATACCAGGGGAAAGCTGGGTGATCGCGGAGCTTATCGTCATGTGGTCTTACGCCTGCGCCATCCGGAAATAAAGGCGGACAGGCGCTGCGTGGAAGCGCAGATTCCCTGAGCGGTATAGGGAAGCAGCAGCAGACTGTACAGGAAAATATAGCGGGAATTAGCTTCCCACAAAGTATGGAAAAGGAAGCCCCCCAGAACAGCGATGAATCCTGAATACAGGAAAAGCGCGGGGGCGCTTTCTTTTTTTGCACCCTTTTTGGCAGACAGGATGAAGCAGATCAGAGCGCCCAGATACAGCACATTCTGATAGATATTGCAGTAACCGATATAATATTTGCTGAGGCTGCCTTCATAAAGCGAAACGAAGAAGCTGTGTCTGCCGCCGAAGGTGGCAAGCGTGGCCTGGCGGCTGGCATAGGTGCCGTCGGCCCACTGGGACAGGTGCTTATTCAGATAAAAGCCTGCGGCATAGCCGGGCTGCTCTCTAAAGGTCTGAAGCCGATCCAAGATCGCCTGTCTGCTGACCTCATCGGCAAGCTCGGAGTCCAGACCTGCATCCTGATAGGTGTTAAAATTAAAGCCGTTGTACCAGCCGTTTGCCCGGCTGCTTTCCTGCATACCCATAGCCAGATAGGAGGCGGCGGTGACGCCGGAGCTTAATTCATTTCCGGCCCGAAGTTCATACTCTTTTTGAACCAGGGGAAGGATACTAAGGCCGCAGACTGCACACAGCAGTCCCAGGACCAGCAGCTTATGCTGCCTGTTTTTGAACCATTCCAGAAAAATGACGATCAGGGCGGCAATCAGCAGGATCAGATTGTTTTTGCGGAGCATGACGCTGACAGTAAAGCCTGCGGTGACACCTGCAATATACAAAAGCTGTTTCTTCTTTGGAAGGCTGCCGGAAGTCTCCTTGTCCCGGCAGAGGGCCAGCAGCTTCAACAGACAGTAAAGCCCGGCGGAGGCTGCGGCGAAGGACGGGATCTCGCCGTACACAAAGGAGCTGTACATGATAAAGGGCAGATCGGCGCTTATCAGCAGGAGATAGAGGCAGTCAGTCCGCTCATTTTTCCATAACAGATGTACGATTTGTTCCTGGAGGCAGATAATGACGCAGAGCAGCCCCACATAGATACATTTGATGAAATGGTATGCGGGTATGCTGAAGGGCAGCAGCCGCCAGATGCGGATGAGCATTTCAAAAAATGCGGTCAGTCCCACCTGCTGGGGATAATAGGAAAGATAGGAAGCGGTAGGATGGATGACAGAGGTATCGCCCGCCGCCAGAGATTCTGCAATGGAGTAAACAGACATGGCGTCCGCCGCAGGAACGGTCCTGCCGAATACGATCAGTATCCCGCCCAGGGCAATGCACCAGAACAGCGCCAGTATGCGCAGGAGCCGGACGGGAGAACCGCTATGCCTGAACAGGAAATGGATCATCCCGCCAATAAGCAGCAGAAAGAAAGCTATGCCCAGAATACCGAAAAAGGGGTTGTCCCATTTTGTAAGTACCAGCTGGGTCCCCATGTCCTCACTGTAGCAGGTGCGCAGAAAGGCTCCTGCAAACAGGAGGAAACCCAAAATAACGCTGCAGCATTGTATGAATCTACAGGAAAAGTCATATAGCTTATCCGAAAAAGCATTCATGGGAAATCCCTCGTATTCTCTTAATAATGTCATTATCATATACCAAAATGTAGCTTTTGAAAAGCGGGAATCTGAAAATTGCCACCTTGGCGGTGGCAACAAAAATTAAAATTGTATGGTAAGATAAGGCTACCATATGATAATGGAGACCACACAGACCATGACTGCGAAGGTCAGGAAAATGAAAATTCCATCTAAAAGCAATACGGAGCAGATTTTTAAAAATTTATTTCGGGTCCGGCAGGGAGGAAAAAGGGACTGTATGCCGCAATAATTACAGGACAGTAAAATCGTGCCGATGAAAATCAGCAGACAGAAAAAGCGTTCCACCCAAAGCTGGGAGGGTGTCGTGTCCTTTACCTCCAGCGTGAGGCAAAGCCAGAGGATAAAAATGTAACAAAAAGTAGAAATCACCATATTGATCGGATTGCCGCTGCGAAAGCCGGGCGGCAGATATCTGTGGCGGTCCCGCCGGGATGGAGTTGTCTCCGGAAGGTTCGATTCCTCCTGGAGTTTCAGGCATTTCCGAGGTTTCAGGCTTTTTCGGAGTTCGCTCACGTTTTGATAGCGTTCTTCGGGAGCAAGGCGGATACATTTTCGGATGACAGGAGTTAAAATGGTATGCTCGGTGCATACAGGCGAAAAACTTCCGTTCAGCAGGGTGTTAGCCAGCATCCCCAGGGCATAAATGTCCGTTCTGGCGTCGGATGTGCCAAAGCCGTATTGTTCCGGCGCGGCATAACCCTTTGTCCCAAGAAGCTTTGTGTCTTCGGCTTTACCTGCGGACAGGTATCTGGCGGCGTTGAAGTCCAGAAGGACAGCCCTGCCGTCGGGTTTTAAGATAACGTTGGAAGGCTTTATATCTCTGTGTACGATAGGGGGCAGACAGTTGTGCATTGCCTGCAGAGTGTCGCATAGCTGGAGTAAGATGGATGTAACCAGTTCAGGAGTAAAAGGATAGTTTTCGTTTAGAAGCTCTTCCAGCGTATTGCCGGTGATATATTCTTCAATGATAACCAGCTGATCTTCAACCTCAAAGACCTCATAAATATGTGGCATACCCGGCAAGGCGAGGGCTTTTAAACTGTGATATATTTTTGCGTTATATACATCCAGGATTTTCCGGACATAAATATGTCGGTTTGAAGTGTTTTGCACTACATATATATTGTGTTCTTCATTTAAAACGGCAATTTCCTTATAATAGGACATGGCCAATCTTGAAGCGATATCCATGTGGGCGATTCCTCTCCGGTTTTTTAGTATCTGAATTTTATTATAGCAAAGGATGACAAAAATGGAAAACAAAACTACCGATGAACTTGAAAAGGTTCTGAATTCCACCCATATAAAGCATATATCAGATTATCTCAAAGAAAACAAGGACCGCATTCTGGACGAGGAATCCGCTTTTTTTCAATATTTTAAAGAATTGCTGAAAAATAAGAAAATGAAGCAGCAGGATGTGTTTCTGGCGGCGGATGTTCCGGAGCGGTATGGCTATAAGCTGCTGACGGGAGAAAAAAGGACGAAGCAGCGGGACGTCATCTTAAGGCTGTGTTACGCCGCGGAATTTGATTTGCAGGAAACGCAAAAGGCGCTGAAGCTGTACAGGATGCCGGAATTGTATGCAAGGATCTTCAGAGACGCCCTGATCATGACAGCGTTCAACGAGCGGCCGGGAAGTATTATTGACGTCAATCTTTTCCTGAAACAGAATGAGGTGGAGCCCCTGCGTTCCTGCGGAGCCCAGGAGTAGTCGTAAATAAAAGAGCGGTACGATTTATGAAGCTATGGGAAAAAATACTGAATATCTGTGTCCCCGTTATTGTCGGGGCTGTATTGTATTATCTTTTTTGTCCTGATGTTTTGTTTGTGCAGGCAGTGGATTCATGGACCGGCCTGAGGCTGCATATAGCGGCAGACTATGATCATATGACGGTCAGGCTGATACGCTTTTATCTTTTTGATTTTCTGTGGGCTTATTCGCTGATGTTTCTGGCATTGAGCCTGTCGGAAGAAAAGGGTGGCAGAGTGACGATCCCCGTCGTGTTTTTGTTTGAAGGAGGTATGGAACTGCTTCAGCTGGCACCCGCCGTAAAGGGAACCTTTGACATTTGGGATTTGTTTGTGGAGTTCGTCGCAGGTGTCATGGTAATAAAAATATTCAGGAGGAGAAACAATGAAGAAATTTAGAGTTTCAGGTCTTATTGCAGTATTGTTTGTTTTTGCGTTTATGTCTCTGGGAAGCGGTTCTGATTCCGATTCGGACAAAAAGGAGATCGTGCAGGACGGCAAAGCGGAAGAGGGATCATTTTCGGGGACGGAAGAGGACAGGGCGGAGGCAGGATCGCCTTCAGGGGCGGAGACGCCGGCGACGGATGACAGTGGACGGACAGGGGGCGCTGTTTCCATAGAAGAACAGGTGCTGATTGAAACCGGAAACCTGAAGGTCACTGCAACAGAGTATAAAACCGACGCTATCTGGGGAGACGGGGTGAACCTTTTGATTGAAAACAGCGGAGAAACGGATATCGGGCTGGGCGTAGATGCGCTTATTGTAAACGATTATATGATCACGGATCTGTTTTCCGCAACCGTGGCGGCGGGGAAAAAGGCCAATGAGACACTGACCCTGTCCGGCGCGGGACTGAAGGCGGCGGGCATTGAAAATGTGGGAAAAATAGAAATATATTTTCATACCTTTGACCCGGATACCTATATGACCGGCGAAAAATTTGACTGCGTGACCATTCAGACATCCGTTTATGATTCCATGGATACAACGCCTGACGAGGGAGGCCGGGAATTGTACAGCGGGGACGGAATCAAGATCATCGGAAGATATGTGGACGAGGGGAGCTTCTGGGGGACGGCAGTACTGCTTTATATTGAAAACAGCAGTGGAAAAAATGTGATCGTGCAGTGCGAAGATATGTCCGTCAACGGGTTTATGGTCACGCCTTTCTTTTCCGCCGCTGTTTATGACGGAAAGAAGGCCATTGATGAGATCACGATCATGTCCTCCGATCTTGAAAATAACGGCATAACCAGTGTGGATGAGATCGAACTGAAATTTAAGATCATGGATGAGAATTTCATGAATTCGGTGGAGACGGATGCGATCACGTTTTCTGCAAAGTAGGATTTATATCATACTCTATTTGACTGTCTATTTCAAGGCATAGGAATAGCTAGATGCGTTTTTATTCATTGGGAATGTATATTTATAGGTTCGATTTTAACGGGTACACAATTCCGAAAAGGGAGTTTGATTTTGTTTGTTGTTTTGTGGTGATTCAATTATATCAAAGGTTAAGTGTTTTTGTATTTTTATTTGATAAAGCGGTAGCAGTGACAAAATCAATCCTCAGAAAAAATGGGGAAACTCAAAACCCGATTTTCATTGATAGGCGGGAGCTTTTTTGCTATAATTTGATAAAGGTTGTCAAATTGTTACAGAAACAGACATTCTGATGGAGGGAACGGTTCTGGATAGGAATGTAAATATAATCACTGACTTAAAAGGAAATAAGATTGTACTGATTAACGATATTATATTCAAAGGAAAAC
>JAMPHT010000078.1 GCA_023663285.1 Bacillota bacterium | reverse complement strand
TATATGGTGGCGGAAAGATAGTTAAAATACTGATTTAATCAGCGTTTCCCTAAATGTAAACGCAGTTACCGCCAGAAAAACTATCATGGTGATAAGCGCGATAACTGCCGCAAGGGCAAGGTTTTCCGCACGGTCCTGTACAAAGCAAAAGCAGGACATGGTAAATAACCTTGTGTCCAGGAAGTTGCGCAGGATATTACAGCATAGGGCAGCGTACAATGCTGAGAATGCAATAGCCTCCGACACTTTTCTTGTCAGAAAAGAAATCAGAACGACCCCGCATATGACCGCCGATAACTGAATGATCACCGTAAGCAGCCAGAAAACGTTCTCCACACACAAGAAGCTGTCGTCAAATCCCCTGAGAAAAGAAAATCCGATTATGACGGACGCAACATATATGATATGCAGCAAAACAGAAAATGCGCATACCACGATCGTTCTGGAAAGAAGGACATTAAAACGGCTGTATCCCAGCTTTATTTCATTACATATCGTGTGATTGGAAAAATCTTTTCCCATAAATAACGCCGAAACGATGGCAATAATAAACACGAACGACGTATCGCAGACTGAAGAAGAAAAAACTGTATCAGTGTCAGCCACAATATCAAATGGGAGTGCAGCAAGGCGGCTGTCTCCATACAGGTATCCGAGCACAAACAAAAAAATCATGGCAATATATCCGAATTTGAATCTTTTTAGCTTATATAATTCAACCTTTAATAAATTAGTCATCCCGCCTGCCTCCTGTCACCGAAAGGAAATATTCTTCAAGGCTCTGTCCGCATACAGACAGCTCCCCTATAACGATATTGTTCCGGGTCAGAGCCTGTGAAATCTTCTGCGGCTCTTTCGTATATGCATATATGTGCAAGGTATTATCGTCAATCACCTTATAATCCGGAATTCCCAGTTCTTTTTCAATAACCGTTATACATTGGGGCAGACTGTCCGTGCAAACCTTAACATAATTCTCACATTTTGCCTCTAATTCTTCGTGAGAAAGGCTCTCTATGATCTTCCCTTTGTGGATAATAATATAATCCGTTGCCAACAGATACAGCTCATTTAAAATATGGCTTGAAATAAGCATGGTGATTTCACGTTCTTCATTCAGCTTTTTTAACAGCGTACGCAGCGCGGAAATATTCTTAGGGTCAAGACCGTTGATCGGCTCGTCGAGTATCAATAACTCCGGTTTTCCCACAAGCGTAAGCGCAATACCTAATCGTTGCTTCATACCCATGGAAAAATTGCGTACTTTCTTATCCCGCACATCATATAAGTCAAGAAGCTTCAAAAGCTCATCGCATATCGACTTGTCGGGATTTCCAATCAATATTCTCTGCAGCTCCATATTGCGATACGCTGAGAAATCAGGATACAGAGCCGGCTCTTCTATTGTACTTCCGATGCGCCTTCTGATATGCTGCATTCCCTCATGACTATCTCTTCCAAAAAGAGAATAACTTCCGTCCGTAGGCAGAGACAGCCCGGTAAGTATGCGCATAAGCGTTGTTTTGCCCGCGCCGTTTTCGCCGATAAAACCATAAATATGTCCCTTTTGAAGCGTAATGGAAATATTGTCCAGAGCTTTGAAATGGCCGTAGGATTTCACAATGCTTCTTGTCTGTAATATTACATTTTCCACTTTTCTGTCACCTCCAAGAACGATCATAAGGGGTAATGTTAAGAGGATTCTTCACAAAAATTAAAGAAAATCTAAAGATGTGGATAAGGGCAGTGTGCGGAGCGTGCGGCCTTATGTTATAAGCCGATAACCCATGCCATATACGGTCTCTATATATTTTCTCCCGGTGTGCATTGCAATTTTCCGGCGGAGATTGCTTATATGGACATTCATCGTGTTATCTTCCTGCAAATAGTCCTCGCCCATCACGATCTCATACAGGGTGCGCCTGGAAAATATTCTGTCCGGGTTTTTCATAAGCAATTCCAGTATGGCATATTCCGTCGCCGTACATACAAGCTCCTCGCTGTTCACAAAGACACGTTTGGAATCTGTCTTTATAACAAGCTCATGGAAAATGATTTCACGGCTTTCCTGCTGAACGGTTCTGCGGAGCACTGCCTGGATCCGCAAAAGGACTTCGTCAATATCAAAAGGCTTCGTTATATAATCATCCGCTCCGAGCTTAAGAAGCTCTATCCTGTCACGGATCTCACCCTTAGCGGATAATATGATGACTGGTGTTGAATTTACCCTTCGCAGCTCTTTGATGATCTCTTCACCGGATTTTTCCGGCAGCATCAAATCTAATAATATGAGGACATAATCTCCATACAGACCCATACGGAGTCCATCTGTGCCATTGTATGCGCTGTCGGCTGCATATCCGTTCTTTTCAATAATGCGCCTCATCATCCCATTGATCGTCATGTCATCTTCAATGATCAGGATTTTGTTCACGGTTTTCCCTTTCTGTATTCGGATAGTTGTCTGTTTTTAGTTTTCCGCTGTACAAGATTAGCACTTATCAGCACTTCCGTCAACTATTTACTGCCTTTTGTTGATTTGATGCCTTGCGCATTTTGAGAAGAAAGCTTATCATAGTGTAAGAAGGTTAAGTCTTACACAGAAGCGGAGGATCCCATGCGCAGAGAGAATACAAGGGTGGTACAGATAGGGGACAGGAAGATCGGGGGAGGCAATCCCATTCTGATCCAGTCCATGACAAATACCAGGACGGAGGATGTGCAGGCTACCGTGGCGCAGATCCTTGAGCTGGAGCAGGCGGGCTGCGAGATCATACGCTGTACGGTGCCGGATGCGGCGGCAGCTGAGGCACTCAGAGAGATCAAGAAGCAGATACATATTCCGCTGGTGGCGGACATTCATTTTGACTACAAGATGGCGATCGCTGCCATAGCAGGCGGCGCTGATAAGATCCGCATCAACCCCGGAAATATCGGCGGCGCCGACCGGGTAAAGGCAGTGGTGGATGCGGCGAGGGAGCGGAATATCCCCATCCGTGTGGGAGTGAACAGCGGCTCCCTGGAGAAGCAGCTGCTGGAAAAATACGGCGGCGTCACCGCAGAGGGCATTGTGGAGAGCGCACTGGATAAGGTGGGCATGATAGAGGCCCTTGACTATCGGAATCTGGTGATCAGCATCAAGTCCTCGGACGTGCTCATGTGTGTCAGAGCCCATGAGCTGCTGGCTGACAGAACGGAATATCCCCTTCATGTGGGCATCACAGAGGCGGGGACGGTGCAGAGCGGCAATATTAAGTCCGCCATCGGCTTAGGGTTGATCCTGCATCAGGGCATCGGCGACACCATCAGGGTCTCCCTGACCGGGGATCCGGTGGAGGAGGTCAAATCGGCAAAGCTGATCCTGCGGACATTAGGGCTGCGCAGGGGCGGGATCGAGGTGGTGTCCTGCCCTACCTGCGGCAGGACCCGGATCGACCTCATCGGGCTTGCAGCAAAGGTGGAAAAGCTGGTGGAGGACTATCCGCTGGATATCAAGGTGGCGGTCATGGGCTGCGCGGTAAACGGGCCGGGGGAGGCCAGGGAAGCTGATTTAGGCGTTGCCGGCGGCGTGGGAGAGGGACTGCTCATCAAAAAGGGTGAGATCGTCCGCAAGGTGCCGGAGGATCAGCTTTTAGAGGCGTTGAAGCAGGAACTGGAAAATTGGGGAAAGGCATAGGGTAAGCTGGATGACAAAGCCTTTTTTTGAGGTATTTCCCACATTGAAAATAGAGGGGCCCCTGCATGAGCGGCTGGAACAGGCGGCGGTGGAGCGGGTCTCTGCCTCCAGGCGCAGGGACCTTCTGCACGTGTACCTGTTCAGCGCCAGATTGATCCAGAAGGAAGATATCTGGAAAGCGGAGGCGGAAATAAAACGACAGTTTTTTCAAAATGCCGAAGTGACCGTGAAGATACATGAGCGGTTCGAGCTTTCTGCCCAGTATACGCCGGAGAACCTGATGAACGCCTACGGGGAGAGCATTCTGGAGGAACTGAAAAATTACAGCCACATTGAGTACAATGCTTTCCGCACGGCGGATATCTCCTATCCGGAGCAGGGGCGGATGTCCCTGACCATAGAGGATAATGTGATGAACCGCAGCAAGGAGCCGGAGCTTGTGAGAGTGCTGGAAAAGATCCTGGTGGAGCGCTGCGGGCTCCGGTGCTCCATTGACGTGGGGTACAGGGAAGCCCAGGAGGGTAAATTTGCGGAGGATCAGGCCAGGAAGCTGGAGCTGAAGGTGGCGGAGATCGCGAGGAGAGCGGGGCGCACCGGGGCGGAAGGACGGACAGCAAATGGCGGCGCAGGCTCTGCCGGGGGAGACCACTCCTTTGGCGCAGCCGGGAAAGAGCAGGGCGTCTCAGCCGACGGGGCAGCAGGCGGCAGAGGACCGCAGGGCGTCTCGGCAGTCGGGACGGCGGACGGCATAGGGCAGCAGGGGGCATTGACCGGCAGAACGGCGGACAGCAGGGGACAGCAGGGGGCTTCCGGCAGCAGGGGGGCGGCAGGCGGCGCCTGGTCCCGAAGCGGGGCTTCCGGCGGCGAGTTCCGCAAGAGCCGCAGCGAATTCCGCAGGGGCGGGGATTATACCAGATCCCTAAAGCAGTCAGAGAACCCTGATGTGATCTACGGCCGGGATTTTGAGGAAGAGCCCCTGCATATTGAGGAGATCATCGGTGAGATCGGAGAGGTAGTCGTCAGAGGAAAGATCCTGAAGCTGGACAGCAGGGAGATCAAAAATGAAAAAACCATTGTGTCCTTTGACGTGACGGATTTCACGGATACCATCGGGGTCAAGCTGTTTACCCGGAACGAATTTGTAAAGGAGTTGATGGGAAGATTGAAGCCCGGCGCCTTTGTGAAGGTGAAGGGCGTGGTCAATATGGATAAATTTGACCACGATCTGACCATAGGAACCGTTGCTGGCATCAAGGAGATCAGGGATTTCACCACCGCCAGGGTGGATACCGCCCCCTACAAGCGGGTGGAGCTTCACTGCCACACCAAGATGAGCGATATGGACGGGGTATCCGAGGCAACGGATATTGTAAAGCGGGCCTATAAGTGGGGGCACAGGGCGATCGCCATCACGGATCACGGGGTAGTGCAGAGCTTTACGGATGCAAACCATGTGTGGGAGGATCTTTGGAAGGGGGAGAAGAAAAAGCGCCAGGAGGCCGGGGAGGAAAGCCCGGACAAGCAGGATTTTTTCAAGATCCTGTACGGCGTGGAGGCATATCTGGTGGACGACCTGCGCAGGATCGTCACCGGCAGCGAAAATCAGGCGCTGGAGGGAGACTTTGTGGTCTTTGACATCGAGACCACGGGATTTTCACCGGTAAACAACCGTATTATCGAAATCGGCGCGGTAAAGGTCTCCGGTGGTCAGGTGACGGACCGCTTTTCCACCTTTGTGAATCCTCAGGTGCCCATTCCCTTTGAAATCGAAAAGCTCACAGGCATCCGGGACGAGCTGGTGATGGATGCGCCTCTGATAGAGGAGGTGCTGCCGGAGTTTTTAAGGTTCAGCGCAGGTTGTGTGCTGGTGGCCCACAACGCGGGCTTTGACATGAGCTTTATCATGGAAAATGCCAGGCGGCAGGGACTTCCCGCAGAGTATACCTATGTGGATACCGTGGGGATCGCCAGGATACTTCTGCCAAACCAGTCCAAGCACACCCTGGACGCGGTGGCAAAGAGCCTGAATATTTCCCTGGAAAATCATCACCGGGCGGTGGACGACGCGGAATGTACCGCCTGGATATTTGTGAAATTCGTAAAGCTGCTGGCGGAGCAGGGAATCACGGATTTAAAGGGAGTGAACGGGCTGGGGGCGGACAACGCGGGCCTGGTGAAGAAGCTGCCCACCTATCACGCCATCATTCTGGCCAAGAACGACCTGGGCCGCATCAATCTGTACAGGCTGGTGTCGGAGTCCCATCTGACTTATTTCAGCCGCCATCCCAGGATTCCCAAGAGCCTGGTGGAGAAATACCGGGAGGGGTTGATCCTGGGCAGCGCCTGCGAGGCGGGGGAGCTGTACCGGGCCCTGCTGGACGGTCAGAGCGATATGCAGATCGCAAGGCTGGTAAGCTTTTATGACTACCTGGAGATCCAGCCTACAGGGAACAATCAGTTTATGATCGCCTCAGAGAAAATAAGAACGGTCAATTCCCTGGAGGACATACAGGATATCAACCGCCGGATCGTGAAGCTGGGGGAGCAGTTCCACAAGCCTGTGGTGGCCACCTGTGACGTTCACTTCCTGGATCCGGAGGACGAGGTCTACCGGCGGATCATCATGGGCTACAAGGGCTTTGACGACGCGGACAACCAGCCTCCCTTATTCCTGCACACCACAGAGGAGATGCTGGAGGAATTTGCCTATCTGGGCAGCGACAAGGCATATGAGGTGGTGGTGAAAAACACCAATATGATCGCGGATATGTGCGAGACCATATCCCCGGTGCGGCCTGACAAGTGTCCTCCCGTGATCGAGGACAGCGACAAGACGCTGACAAAGATATGCTATGACAGGGCCCATGAGATCTACGGGCCGGATCTGCCGAAGATCGTGGAGGAAAGGCTTACGCGGGAATTGAATTCCATTATCAAAAACGGCTTTGCGGTGATGTATATCATTGCCCAGAAGCTGGTGTGGAAATCCGTGGAGGACGGCTATCTGGTGGGGTCCAGAGGCTCTGTGGGAAGCTCCTTTGTGGCTACCATGTCCGGCATCACGGAGATCAACCCTTTGAGCCCTCATTATTACTGCAGCAAATGCCATTATGTGGATTTTGACAGCGATGAGGTGAAGGCATACGCGGGGACGGCGGGAATCGATATGCCGGATAAGAACTGTCCCGTCTGCGGTGAGCCTCTGCATAAGGATGGCTTTGACATTCCCTTTGAGACATTCCTGGGGTTCAAGGGGGACAAGGAGCCTGACATTGACCTGAACTTTTCGGGAGAGTATCAGTCCAAGGCCCATAAATACACGGAGGTGATATTCGGGGCGGGCCAGACCTTCCGGGCGGGCACTATCGCCACCCTGGCGGATAAGACCGCCTACGGTTACGTCAAGACTTATTTTGAGGAGCGGGATGTGCATAAGCGGACCAGTGAGATCGAGCGCCTGCTGCAGGGCTGCGTGGGCGTGCGGCGAAGCACGGGCCAGCATCCCGGCGGCATTGTGGTGCTACCCATCGGTCAGGATATCAACTCCTTTACTCCGGTGCAGCACCCTGCCAACGATATGACCACGGACACGATAACCACACACTTTGATTATCACTCCATCGACCATAACCTGCTGAAGCTGGATATTTTAGGGCACGATGATCCCACCATGATCCGGATGCTCCAGGACCTGACGGGGCTGGATCCCCTGGCTATTCCTCTGGACGGCAAGGAGGTCATGAGCCTGTTCCAGAATACGGACGCCTTAGGGATCACCCCGGAGCAGATCGGCGGCACAAAGCTGGGCTGTCTTGGGATCCCGGAGTTCGGCACGGACTTTGCCATGGGGATGGTGATGGAGGCACAGCCCAAATGCTTCTCCGACCTGGTGAGGATATCCGGCCTGTCCCACGGCACCAACGTGTGGCTGGGGAATGCCCAGGATCTGATCCGTTCAGGTACCGCCACCATCTCCACCTGTGTCTGCACCCGTGACGATATCATGACCTATCTGATCAACAAGGGGGTGGAGCCGGAGAAATCCTTCAAGATCATGGAGGCAGTGCGAAAGGGCATGGTGGCAAAGGGAAAGACCAGCCCGGAGCAGTGGCGGGAGTGGAAGGAGGATATGGAGGCCCATGATGTGCCGGACTGGTACATCAAGTCCTGCGAAAAAATCGAATATATGTTTCCTAAGGCCCACGCGGCGGCGTATGTCATGATGGCATGGCGCATTGCCTACTGTAAGATACATTATCCCCTGGCCTACTACGGAGCCTTTTTCAGCATCCGTGCCAAAGCCTTTTCCTATGCCCATATGTGTCAGGGGAAAGCCCATGTGGAGGCCCTCATGATGGAGTATAGACGGCGCATGGACGGGGCGGCAGGCAAGGAGCCGGGAGCGGAGCCTTTAAGCAACAAGGAAGAGCAGATGTACGGCGATCTGCGTATCGTCCAGGAGATGCATGAGCGGGGGTTTGAATTTACGCCCATCGACATTTTCACGGCCCAGTCCCGTTCCTTCCAGATCGTTGGAGATAAGCTGATGCCTTCCTTAAACAGCATTGAGGGGCTGGGGGAAAAAGCGGCGGACGCCATTGTGGAGGCGGCGAAGGACGGTCCCTTCCTGTCAAAGGACGATTTCAGGGATCGGACGAAGGTGTCTAAAAATATCGTGGACATGATGGCGGACCTGGGACTTCTGGGAGATCTGCCGGAGTCCAACCAGCTGAGTCTCTTTGACTTTTAAAAAAATTCAGGGGAAATAAAAAAAGTTCTTGCTTTTTTGAAAAAGATGTATTATCATTAGCAAGTACCGTTCGGTGGCGGGATGCTGTCGAGAACGGTACTGCTCAAGGCTGATTGGTCAAGCGGTTAAGACGCCGCCCTCTCACGGCGGAAACAGGGGT
>JAMPHT010000077.1 GCA_023663285.1 Bacillota bacterium | reverse complement strand
GAGGCAGATGGCAAAATCTTTTGTTGCGACGTCGCAACGGAACAATTAGGAGGCTATTATAAATGTAAGAAAGAGCTGGAAATCTAAATTCATCCGGCTAAAGATGAATATCGCCTGAGAGCAGGGCGAGCTAAAAATAAAGACGGCTCAGTGGATGATTCTCCTTGTAGAGCGCAAGGAGCTTAAACAAAAGAAAGCTCAATGGAGGATAAAATTTCATACATCAAATTTTTCGGGGATATTGCAAATAAGATTTGCATATGCTATAATGCCGTTAGGCAAAAGGATAGAAGTGCTCATAATGCACTACGAAGAGCGAACCCCGAAAGTACCGCAAATACTTTCGGGGTTCTTCTTCTTTTCCGGAGAAGTCAACCGTTTGGGCTTGGTTACCGACTATTATTCATCCCTGTCAAGCCACTTGCACAGGTAGTGGGCAACTACGCTGGCCACTACAGAGAGAATAAAGGATAGAAATAGGCTCATAATGCACACCCCCTTCCTGTCACCAGTTTCGGGGCGGTAACAGACAAATTATAGCATTTCTGTTGCGACGTCGCAACGGGAAAAGGAGGATATCTATGAAGATCGAGAAGCTGCCGTCCGGATCCTACCGTATCAGGAAGATGTACCAGGGAAAGACCTATACCATTGTCACCGAATACAAGCCCACACAGAAGGAAGCCCTCCAGCTCATGGCGGACGAACTGAGCAAGGTGCAGGGCAGGCATGAGCGCATGACCTTCCAGCGGGCAGCTGAGGAATACATTGCGTCCAAGCATAATGTATTATCCCCCAGCACAGTACAGGGTTATGAGGTTATTATCCGAAACCTGCCTGAAAGCTTTCTGGATAAGAATATCCATGATATAACCGCCTTGGATGTACAGATGGAAATCAACAAAATGTCCGGAAAGCAAAGCCCCAAGACTGTCAGAAACCGACACGGCTTCCTGTCGGCCGTTTTAGGTGCATTTTGCCCAGACCTGAAGTTGAATACCACCCTGCCCCAAAAGGTTAAAAATGATTCTTACATCCCTTCTGATGAGGATGTGAAAAGGATCCTGGAATATGCCCATGGCACAAAATATGAAATTCCTCTTATCCTAGCCTGCTACGGACTACGGCGCTCAGAGATCTGTGCCCTGCAGCCGGAGGATGTCGACGGAGATATAGTGACAATCAATAAGGCTAAGGTACAGAACGAGCATAAAGAATGGGTAATCAAAACGACAAAGACCACCGCCAGCACTAGGGAGATCATTATTCCCATGGAAGTCGCTGATAAAATACGGGAGCAGGGATATGTATATAACGGTTATCCGGGAAAATTGACCGATTTCCTTACTGCGGCGCAGACAAAGCTGGAACTGCCTCACTTCCCGCTCCACAAGCTCCGGCATTATTTTGCTTCCAAAATGAGCGCCATGAATGTACCGGAAGCAGATATTATGAAGTTCGGCGGCTGGGAAACTGATTATGTCATGAAGGGCGTATATCGCCATGCCATGGAAGATAAAAACAGAAAGGCACAGCGGGAGGCTGCTGATAAACTTAGCCACGTGCTTTTTTCTTGATTTGTCATGACAAATTTCATGACAAAAAATATTAAAAATCGCACTTATACGGCACAATTCCACCTTATTAGCAGAACACAAAAAACGGCGGATTTCCGCTGATTCTTCAACGGTTCCCGCCATTTTTCATATTTCCTGTAAAGTGGAGATAGGGGGACTCGAACCCCTGACCTATGCGTTGCGAACGCATCGCTCTCCCAGCTGAGCTATATCCCCGCATCCGGACTACCTCTGATTGGAAGTCCTAACCTGAATTCCAATATATTATAACTCTTTTTGTTCTCAAGGGCAACCCACCTGACGATCTTTTTTGAGAAAATTTGTCCTCTATTGCATTCTTTTTCGGATTTCTATATAATTGACAGTATGATATGCCAAACAAAATTTATGTCTGTGCCTGGCTTTACAGGACACAGCGAGAATGGAGGATGCAATGAAATTTGGCTTTTTCGATGATTCCAACCGGGAGTATGTGATCACCACCCCTAAAACTCCCCTTCCCTGGATCAACTATCTGGGGTGCAACGAGTTCTTCAGTCTGATCTCCAACACCTGCGGCGGCTATACCTTTTACAGGGACGCAAAGCTGCTGCGTCTGACCCGTTACCGTTACAATGACGTTCCCACGGACAACAACGGCAAGTACTTTTACATAAAGGAAGGCAGCGACATCTGGAATCCCGGCTGGCAGCCCGCAAAGACGGAGCTGGACAGCTATGAGTGCCGACACGGCATCGGCTACAGCCGTTTCACTTCCTCCAGAAACGCACTGAAGGCATCCCTGCTTTCTTTTGTTCCCATGAACGACAGCTGTGAGATCCAAAAGCTGACCCTCACCAACGAGTCCTCCGCGCCCAAGACCTTCTCCGTATTTTCCTATGTGGAATGGTGTCTCTGGAACGCGGACGACGATATGAAGAATTTCCAGAGAAACTTCAGTATCGGCGAGGTAGAGGTGGTGGGCTCCACTATTTTCCACAAAACAGAATACAGGGAGCGCCGCAATCACTTTGCTCTCTATTCCGTCAACGCTCCCATCGCCGGTTTTGACACCATCCGCGAGGATTTCCTGGGCGCCTACAGAGGGGCGGACAAGCCTCAGGCAGTAGAGAACGGCGCCTGCACCAACTCCATGGCCAGCGGCTGGGCGCCCATCGCGTCCCACCAGCTGGATGTGACCCTCGCCCCCGGCGAAAGCAAGACCTATATCTTTGTGCTGGGTTATATTGAGAATGAGGACGAGGACAAGTGGGAATCCTACGGTATCATCAACAAGACCAAAGCATGGGAAATGCTGAAAAAATACGATTCCGAGGAGGGTGTGGACAGGGCCTTCGCGGAGCTTAAGGCATACTGGCAGCAGCTTCTGTCAAAATATTGCGTGGAATCCGGCGACGAAAAGGTAAACCGGATGGTGAATATCTGGAATCAGTACCAGTGTATGGTGACCTTCAATATGTCCCGCTCCGCTTCCTATTATGAGTCCGGCATCGGGCGGGGCATGGGTTTTCGGGACTCCTGCCAGGATCTGCTTGGCTTTGTACACCTGATTCCCGACAGGGCCAGGGAGCGTATCATCGACATTGCCTCCACCCAGTTCCAGGACGGCAGCGCCTACCATCAGTACCAGCCTCTGACCAAGAAGGGGAATTCCGACATCGGCAGCGGCTTCAATGACGATCCTCTGTGGCTGATCGCCGGGACCAGCGCCTATGTGCGGGAAACCGGGGACATCTCCATTCTGACGGAAAACGTCCCCTTTGACAATGATATGAGCGTGGCAGCTCCCCTTATGAACCATTTAAAGCGCTCCTTTGACTACACCGTGACCCACAGGGGGCCTCACGGTCTGCCGCTGATCGGGCGGGCGGACTGGAACGATTGTCTGAACCTGAACTGCTTCTCCGCTCATCCCGGAGAATCCTTCCAGACCTTCGGTCCCAGCGAAGGGCCCGTTGCAGAATCCGTATTCATTGCCGGAATGTTTGTAAAATACGGCGAGGAATACGCCCAGCTCTGCAAACTGATGGGCGATGATGCCGAAGCTGCAAGAGCCAGACAGGAAGTATCCGCAATGTATGACACCATCCTTGCCCAGGGCTGGGACGGCGACTGGTTCCTCAGAGCCTATGACGCCTACAGCCATAAGGTGGGTTCCAGAGAGTGTAAGGAGGGGCAGATCTACATTGAGCCTCAGGGCTTCTGCGTACTGGCAGGCGTGGGCGTAAAGGAGGGTCTGGCTGAGCGCGCTCTGGACTCCGTGAAGGAGCGCCTGGATACAAAATACGGCGTTATGATCCTGCAGCCCGCTTACACCGAGTATCACCTGGAGCTGGGCGAGGTTTCCTCCTATCCTCCCGGATACAAGGAAAACGCAGGCATCTTCTGCCACAACAATCCCTGGGTATCCATTGCGGAAACCGTGATCGGCAGAGGCGACAGGGCTTTTGACATCTATAAAAAGACCTGCCCTGCCTATATCGAGGATATCAGTGAGATCCACCGCACGGAGCCTTATGTATACTCCCAGATGGTTGCGGGACGGGACGCCAAATTCCACGGAGAGGCAAAAAACAGTTGGCTCACCGGTACGGCGGCGTGGACCTTTGTAAACATTTCCCAGTATATCCTGGGCGTGTACCCTACCCACAACGGGCTTTCCGTCGACCCCTGCGTACCCGACGGCTTCGGCGATTTTAACATCACCAGACAGTTCCGGGAGGGCGTATACCATATTCAGGTCAAAAATCCCGGCAATGTGCGAAAGGGCGTGGCTTCCATGACCGTGGACGGCAAGGCCGTGGAGGGACATATCATCCCTTATGAAAAAGGCAAGGCGGAATATGACGTAGTCATTACCATGGGATAAAATCGTTGTCCGCATACGCTCTGCGAACTTTTGGCAGAAGCAAAAACACCGTCGGGAATTCGCCTTCGGGCTGCGGGCAAAAGGGTATAAAGCATTGATCGCGGGGCAGACTATAAAAAAGTGTGAGGAGGTATATGCGCATGGACACATCCATTAAAATTCTGTTTTACGATACGAAAAGCTATGACAGGGATTCCTTTCAGGAGTCCCTGCGGGGCTTTCCCGGCATAGAGATCGAATACACAAAATCCGACCTGGATCCCCGGACCGCCACACTGGCGGAGGGCTTTGATGCTGTATGCGCTTTCGTCAGCTCCGATGTGGGCGCCGACACCATAGAGATCCTGCACCGAAAAGGCATACGCCTGATCCTGATGCGCTGCGCAGGCTTTAACAATGTGGATATAGACGCTGCCAAGAAGTATGACATTCGCGTCATGCGTGTGCCCGGCTATTCCCCTGAGGCGGTTGCCGAACACGCCATGGCTCTGGCCCTTGCAGCCAACCGCAGACTGTATAAGGCGTACAATAAGGTTCGGGAGAACGATTTCAGTCTCAGCGGCCTTATGGGCTTTAACTTTTACGAAAAGACAGCGGGTATCATCGGAACCGGAAAGATCGGAGCCGCCATGTGCCGCATCTGCCGCGGCTTCGGTATGCGGGTCATTGCCTATGATGTATACGAGAATCCGTCACTGAAGGACTTTGTAGAATATGTTTCCCTGGAAAAGCTGTTATCTGACAGTGATGTCATTTCTCTTCACTGCCCCTTGATGGACTCCACCTATCATCTCGTCAATATTGATACCATTCGACAGATGAAGGACGGCGTTATTCTGGTGAACACCTCCAGAGGCGCGCTGGTAAAGACGGATGATTTGATCGAGGGGATCCGGATGCACAAATTTGCCGGAGTAGGACTGGATGTGTATGAGGAAGAAACTAATAATGTCTTTGAGGACCGCTCCGACGAGATCCTGGAGCACTCCACCACCGCAAGGCTCCTGTCCTTCCCCAATGTAATGATCACCTCCCATCAGGGCTTTTTCACCAGGGAAGCGCTAAGCGCCATCGCCGGAACCACGCTGCAGAATGCTCTTGACTTCAACGCGGGCCGGGACAGCGCCAATGAGGTGATATAAGTCAGCCATGCAGAATTGCCCGCAGACTTTACCCGTGGGAGCTTGCTCACAAAGGGTAAAATCTGTGGGCAATTTTATAGGGCGGATGCCCGACATGAAATAAATTTTCGGCATGAGTGCCGGAAATTTATGAATGGCATGGCTGAATCACCCTAGTCCAAATGAAACACCGGCTCCAGATCAATGCTGACCGGGCTGTTGTCCGGATTGGTCTCCATGATGTCCGCCATGAAGTCCCACCACTTGCGGTTGATGGCGGTATCGGCCCCCTTTGCCCAAAGCTCCTCGTCCTCGATCTCAATATAGCCGAACAGGGTCAGGGTCTCCCTGTCCAGAAAGATAGAGTAATTCTTTCCGCCATGTTCGTGGATCATGTCGCGCATTTCCGGCCAGAGCTCATTGTGGCGCTTCTCATATTCCGCCTCCTGACCGGGATAAAGCTTCATTTTAAATCCTTTGATCATAATATCTTACCTCTTTTCTTTTATTTTCAGCAGCTTCTGCTGCGGATTCCTAAATTTATCTGTATGTACTTATCTGCATTTACTTGCCCATGCTTGCTTGCACTTACTTACGCATTCTCCACAATGTTATTCACCCACACCCCTTTCTTGACCAGCACAAAGCCGATAGCGCATTTGATCAGATCCAGCAGCTGGCAGCTCAGATACAACGGAACAATGGGCAGCGCGGTAAAACGGCTCAACACGAAAGCAAAGGGCGTGGTCACACACCAGAGGAACACGCTGTCAAACAAAAAGGTCACAATGGTCTTGCCGCCTGTCCGCAGGGTGAAATAGGTAGTGTGCATAAATGCCCATATGGGCATACAGCAGGCAGCTACCCGGAGCAGACTGGCCGCCAGCCCTGGCACCTCAGGGAATTCGCCGGTGTTGTACAGCTTCGGAAACAGAGGGGCGCACAGGAACAACACTACGCCGAACCCAAGGCAGGAAAGAACCGCAAAGGTAATGAGCTTTGCATCCGTTTCCTTTGCTTCCTCCATCTTTCCCGCTCCTAAGAGTTGCCCCACTATAATGGCAATAGCGCTTCCCATGGACATGAACACCACATTGAACAGATTGGAGATCGTGGTGGAAATATTCAGCGCCGCCAACGCCTCCAGACCCCTCATGGAGTAGCACTGGTTCAAGATTGCCATACCCGCAGCCCATAGAATCTCATTCACCATAAGAGGCGTTCCCTTGCATATGATCTTTCCGGCCAGGTTTCCGGGAATCTTAAGCTCCCTGTATGCTCCCCGGATAAAGGGCATCCTCTCCGCATGAGTATGAGTCCACACAATGACGATCAACGCCTGCACATACCTGGAAATGACCGTAGCCACAGCGGCGCCCACCACTCCCAGCACCGGGAATCCAAGCTTACCAAAGATCAGCAGATAGTTCAGCGCCAGATTCACGCACACCGCCACTACGCCCGCTATCATGGGCAGCTTTGTCTCACCGCATTCCCGCAGGGTGCTGGCATAGATCTCCTCCACTGCAAAGGGCAGCAGGCCCGTGAGCATTACCAGCAGATACTGCTTTCCATAGCCAAGGGTGGCCTCCAACGCCACGTCCTTCCCTTCCCCGTGAAGGTACAGCATGATCAGGCTGTCCCCCCGGCACAACAGCAGCAGGATTCCCAGCAGCACGATTGCCAGGCAGATATACAGCTTAAAGCGGAAGGTGCGCTGCACCCCCTTATGATCCTTGCAGCCGTAAAACTGCGCGCCGAAGATACCGGCGCCGGAAATTGCCCCGAAAATGGCAAGGTTAAACACCAGCAGCAGCTGGTTTACAATAGCGATACCCGTCATCTGCTCCGTGCCCACCCTGCCCACCATAATGTTATCCAGCAGGCTGACAAAGTTGGTGATACCGTTCTGGATCACGATGGGCACCGCCACACTTAAGACCATGGCGTAAAATTTCTTATCCCCGAATAGCTTTTTTATCTGCATTTTTATACCTCTGAGCCATAGTACCCGCAAACCCATATACTTTTCGCAAATTCAACTCATTTGATTATAACACAATATAAATCGGACGAAAAGATATTATGACCTTTTTAAGACTTCCACTTTCCGACAACAGGCTTTATAATAGGCAAAGGAAGGACATCTCTGCGCAATTTGCAGGATATATGCAACCGACAGCGCCCTCTGTTCGTTCTATAGGTGTAAGGACCACACACCGTACGACGCCCGGAGAACGTATCAGCCGCAGTTCGTTCTATGGGTATAAGGACCGCATACCAAACAGGACGAAAGGGGAGAAGTATGTTGGAGGATTTTATCAGGCGTCTGCTTCAGGCGGTCATCGAATCATTTCCAATAGACGAAGCCAAAAAGACGGATATACTGCAGAACATTATGAGCCGGGATAAGATAGAGGAGGATCAATAGATCATGTATTGTGCTTTTTGTGGAAAACCAATCGGGGATGACGCCGCATTTTGCGGACACTGCGGAAAACCTGTCCTGCGGGACGACGGGTTGGCGGAGCTGGTTGCCGCAGCCCGCACAGGCGATCAGAACGCCATCAGCGCCTTATATGAAAAAACTTACAGCAAGGTCTTTTACACCGTCAAGTCCATGATCAAGGATGAGGACGCGGTTTTTGACATTGTACAGGATACTTATATCAAAGCGTTCGCCCATCTGGACAGCTTCCTGGGCGATACGAAGTTCCTCCCATGGGTACGGCAGATCGCCGCCAACACGGCCAGGGATTTGCTGAAAAAGAAGCGTCCCATGCTGTTTGCGGAATTGAACTCCGATGACGGGCCGGATACGCCTGTGGAGGAGCTGTTTCCGGATGACCGCATCGAGAATCTCCCGGAGCAGTTCATCGACAGGAAGGAGACAAAGCGCCTGCTCCGTGAAATCATCGAGGAATTGCCGGAGGATCAGCGTGCTGCCATCGGTATGTTCTATTATGAGGAACTGTCGGTAAAAGAGATTGCCGCTGCTATGGATGTCTCTGAGAGCGCAGTCAAGAGCCGGCTGATGTATGGGCGTGGCAAGATCGAAAAGAAGGTCCGGGAACTGGAGAAGCAGGGCACGAAGCTTTACAGCCTGACTCCGCTGACCTTCCTGCTGCTGCTTTTCCGCAGCCAGACTGCATATGGGGACGAAGTGCCGAACAGTCAGATCCTTCACGCCATCCTTGCTTCGCAGCATATAGGAGCCGGAGCGGCTGGAGGCGCGGCAGCGGGTGGCGCGGCAGCAGGAGGCGAGGCAGTGAGCGCCGGGGCGGCTGGC
>JAMPHT010000076.1 GCA_023663285.1 Bacillota bacterium | reverse complement strand
TGCGAAGCAGACAATAAAGCGCTGAAAGCGCGGGTTTGCGAGTGTAGATGATATATTCTGCTGACACAGTCAAATGTCTGCTTTACAGCGGGGTTGTTGACCTTCAGCGCACATGGTATACTTTCGTTTTACGCGCGGCCGCACGATTCCGTGTGGCGTAAAGAGCGGCGGGGGAGGATGAAAGATGAGGGAGAATTCGGTTTTGAAGGGGAAGAACGGAGCTGCGGCCCGTGTGCATAGAAGAGTAAAAGGCGGATTACGATTCGGCGTGCTGGTTTTGTGCTGCCTGGCGCTGGCCGGCTGCGGCGGTGGAAATGCCGAAAACGACGGGAGTGCAGGCAGCGCCGGGAAGGAAGAAAAGGCGGATCACGATCTGGCTAAGGAGCCCTGGACGGAGGCGGGGGAGATCGAGGACAGCGCCGAAAACTGGACGCTGATGGAATACCGGGAGGATCTCACCCCCCAGACGCCTGACCGGGAGATGGTGCGGCTAAAAGACAGGAACGCATCGGATGGCACGGATTATTACATTCTGGAAGAGTACCTGAAAATGGGGCAGACGGAGGGAGCGGTCCGGAAGTATTATCTGACCTGTGTGGATATGGAGACTATGGAAAGCCGGAGGGAGGAATTGCTCCTGACAGGAGAAGGGCAGGAGGAGTTTTCCGGACTTGCGGAGGATATCCGGTCAGGACAGGCTTATATTGCAGGGATGGACGCTCACGCCGGGAAGGTGTGTCTGCTGGTGGCGCAGCTGAGCAAAGAGAACGGCGATCCGGTCCATTGTTATGCTGTCCGGCTGGACGGAGAGTGGAAGCCGGAAAGCGGGGTGGATCTGCTCCCCGGACTGGAAAAGGCGGGAATGTGTTCAGAGGGCATAGTGCCGGAAGGGATCCTGCAGGACGGGGAAGGCCGCTTTTACGTAGGCACAGAGGAGTACGGGGTATTCGACGGCACCGGCGTGCTTTTAAAAAAGCTGGAGGCAGCGGGGGAAAAGGGCAGTATGCTTCATCAGACCTGCCGATTGCCGGACGGGCGGCCTGTTTTCGAGTCCGTGAACGCGGAGGACCGGCAGACCACTCTTTTCTGCATGGAGGGCTCGGAGGAGAAGGTCTTGTACCGGGGAACCTGCAGCTATGCCGAAACCAGATATATCAATGAAAAGGGCGAGATCCTTTATTTCGGGAAGGGCGGGCTGCTTCGCTGGGATGCGGTTACCGGGAAGTGCCAGCTTCTTTATCAGGATTCCGCTCTGGATCCGCTGTCGTGCCGGGCCATTGCGGAGACGCAGGAGGATACCCTGACCGTGGCTTTTTACGATAATGAGGAAACTTTCCTGCTTAAGCTGCAGCTTGACGGGAAGCCGGAGGAGAAGGTGCTGACGGTTTATCAGCTGTTTGAGGACGACACACTGACAAAACGGGCGGACGAATATTGCCGGAAGCATCCGGGGGTAAGGATAGATGTTGTGACGGTGCAGGAGGAGGGGGACGACAGTGAAATGGCTCTGACCCGCCTTGTGACCAGATTGACGGCAGGGGAAAAGCCGGAGCTGTTCTGGCTGTCCTCCGAGCAGCTGAAGGCGCTGCAGGATAAGGGAGCGCTGGCCGATCTGCAGGAGATTCTGCCCGAAGAACTGCTGGAACAAATCTTTCCGGGTGTGCTGCAGGCGGGAACGGTTGACCATAAGCTTTGCGGTATCGCCAATGAGGCGTATATTGAGACGGTGGTGGTATCAGAGGAGAGCTGGCCGGGGGAGACCTGGTCTTTTCGGGATGTAATGGCGCTGGCTGAGGGACAGGCTGCAGCCGGGGGCATTACCGGTGTCTTTGGCGGCGAGACCTGGGAATTGATGCTGTTTGACCTGGTACTCAGGGATATCACCGCAGGCAATTCTACGCTGGCAGACCGGGAGAAAAAAGAGTGTCGTTTTGATTCGGAGGAGTTTATCAGGGCGCTGGAATTCTGTAAAAAGTACGGTCTGGCTTCCGAGGACAGGGACAAAATGACCTTTGAGGAAATCATGGAAGGGATGCATAACGGGAGCATTCTGGCGTACAGGCTGGCAGGGGACCTGAAGGAATTCAGCCGGGTCATGGCGGAGCTGGGAGACGGCTTCCATTGCGTGGGTTTTCCCACAGAGGGCAGCTACGGCGGGTGTGTAAGCTGCTACAGCTTTATCGCCATGAACGCCGAGGGGGAGGATCAGGAGACGGCCGCTGATTTCATGCAGTATCTGCTGAGTGAGCGTGTACAGAGGAGCATGGGGATCTGTACCGTAAGGCGGGATGTCCTTACCGGAAATGTAATAGATGGAAACGGGGAAGCGCAGGGGTTCGGAACATATCCGTACCCGGTCTTTCAGAATAAGGACAGGGAGGTGATCCCTCTGGAGGGAAAGCCGGACGGGAGCTCTTTCCTGCCGGAATATCTGGAGATCCTTGAACAGGCGGATTATATGTCGAATACGATGGATGATCTGGGAATGATGATCCTTGAGGAGGCCGGAGGGTTCTTAAACGGGGACAGGTCCGCTGAGGAGGTGGCAGGGATCATACAGAGCAAGGCATGGGTGTATCTGAACGAATGACAGAAAGACCTGAAAGCCGAAAAAAGCCTGGAATCCCGGAGCAGAGAAAGGGGCGTGGAATAAGAGTGCGCAGGATGGAATTTAAGATGGAGCGTCCGGGGCTGCTAAAAGCCGGGCAGGAGATCACTGTGACGGAAGGGGTGCTGCCCAGCAATTATTATTATACCATAGATCCGGCTCTTGCCATGTCGGCAAATATTCCATTCCGCGACCGGCTCAAGAGTCAGAAGGGCGTGGTGGCGGAGGTCATTGAAAATGCCAGAGGTTTTTATGTTACGGCGGAGTTTGACGAGCCGGAGGCAGGGGAACAACGATAGTATCGCCAGGCTATGGCGAAAGAAAAGGAGGAGAATTTTATATGCTACAGAAAATTTCAACAGACAAGGCGCCCGCAGCTATCGGGCCTTATTCACAGGGGATCGTCGTAAACGGCCTGCTCTTTGCGTCAGGCCAGATACCCATCGATCCTGCCACGGGTGAGATCGAAGGAAAGGATATTCGGGAGCAGGCGGAGCGGGCCTGCCAGAATGTAGGCGCACTGCTTGCCGAGGCGGGGACGGATTACACAAGGGTGGTAAAGACCACCTGCTTTCTGGCGGATATGGAAGATTTTGCCGCGTTCAACGAAGTGTATGCAAAATACTTTACCGAGAAGCCGGCCAGAAGCTGCGTGGCGGTAAAGACGCTTCCGAAAAATGTACTTTGCGAGGTAGAGGTCATTGCGGAAGTGTGAGAATAAAAAAGTATAAAAATGAGAAATCCGGCAGAAACTATGAAAAGCTTATAGGAAAATAAGTCTTTTTGGAGGAGTATGCCATGATGGATTATGTAAATGCTTTTTGGGTAGGCGGACTGATATGCGCCCTTGTGCAGATTCTGATGGAAAAGACCAAGATGATGCCGGGGCGCATTATGGTGCTTTTGGTGGTGACAGGAGCTGTTATCAGCGTATTCGGCTGGTATGAGCCCTTTCAGGAATTTGCAGGCGCGGGAGCCAGCGTGCCGCTGCTGGGCTTTGGAAATGTGCTGATGAAGGGCGTCAGGGAAGCGGTGCAGGAGCAGGGGCTTCTGGGGCTCTTTGCAGGAGGCTTCAAGGCGGGAGCCGTGGGCACATCCGCCGCTCTGATATTCGGCTATCTGGCAAGCCTGGTGTTTAAGTCAAAGATGAAGTGAAATCAATGCCCTTCCCGGTCAGATATTTGGCCAGCGCCCTGTCCCAGATAGCGTCCGGCTCCTTGGAGAGTACAAAGGAGTGGAAAGAGGTTCCGGTGGTCAGCACTGCCTTGGAGCCATCGTAGCGTATGGTCAGCACCAGGGCCTTTATCTGGCCGGGGTCTGTATCGCAGCCCTCTTTCTCCAGCAATGCCGCTGCTTTCTCCGGCATCAGGTGCAGTACGAAACGGAAAAAAAGGGGTGTGCGTCTGCCTTTGATCAGGTCAAAGCATAGCCCCTTTATTTCGCTCCAGGGGCGGAAGTCATAGACGGGTCTCTCATCCTCTTCGCTTCCGTTAAAAAAGTCCCTGTTGATATGTCCGTCGATAGTGTAGGTGTTGGCGGTGCTGATGACCGCTTCCTCCAGCAGGAAGCAGTCAAAGGTGTCGGAAGCCAGAAGCCTGCTCATAAAATTTTTCATGGAAGTGATCTGAAGTGCTGTCATATCTGCCTTTCTTATGTTGCTGTTATATTCTGCTGTATGTGCTGCAATATCCTGTTGTATGTGGTACTCTATGCCGCAGTGCCGGATCATAAAACGTACCAGCCCAGCCATATCATTCATAAGCTGTCGAAATATACATTTTCACCAACAGGTGAGATTTATAGTCCGCAACGGATAATTACAGTATATTACAAATTGCAAATGATGTACATGATCTTTTTCTTTACATTTTCCATTCTGCGTGATATGCTCTGTATGTAGTAATAAAAACTATGTGAATGGGTTATAATAACCTCGAAATAAAGTGCGAGCATTTAATCGGCGCATTTATGACCCTCATACCACGCAAACAAGAGTAAATGCCGGGGCGATGTGCCGAAGCGCGGCAGCGCGAAGCGGCCGCAGAAAGGAATGGAAAGTATGAGTTATAAGATCGTGGTTGACAGCTGTTGTGAGCTGCCGGAAGATCTACGGAATGATAAGAGGCTGCAGACAGTGCCGCTGGAGCTTGAAGTGGGTGATTACCATATTATGGATGATGAAACTTTTGACCAGAGGGATTTCCTTCAAAGGGTGGCAGAATATTCCGGCTGTCCGAGATCTGCCTGTCCTTCTCCGGAGCGGTTTCTGACCGCCTATGGGGATGCTGTGGAGCGGGTCTATGTGATCACCCTTTCCTCACAGCTCAGCGGCAGCTATAACAGCGCCATGCTGGCAAAACGCTTATATGATGAAGAGGACAGCGGAAAGCAGATCCATGTGTTTGACTCGGAATCCGCCAGCGGCGGGGAGACCCAGATCGTGTTGAAGCTGATGGAGCTTGAGGAAAAAGGACTGCCCTTTGACGACATTGTGGAGAAAGTGGAGTATTTCCGCAACAGCGTCCGCACTTATTTCGTGCTGGACAATCTGGAAACTCTCCGCAAGAACGGAAGGCTGTCCGGCGTAAAGGCTCTGGTGGCGTCCACCCTGAACATCAAGCCTATCATGGCGGGCTGCAAGGGAAAGATACTGCAGAAGGCCCAGAGTATCGGTATGAAAAAGGCCCTTGCCAGGCTTGGCGAGATGCTTGTGTCAGAGCTGCAGGATGCAAAGGACCGCTGTCTGATCATCAGCCATTGCAACGCCCCGGAACAGGCGGAGTTCATTAGGAAGCTGCTGCTTGCCAAAGCGCAGTTTAAGCGGGTCATTATACTGAATACAAAGGGAATCAGCAGTATGTATGCAAATGACGGGGGCATTATCGTGACGGCGTAAGCTACCGATTTTGCAGAATGAGCAGGAAGATAAAAAGCTGTACGGAAAAGATGGCGGGCATTCCGTATTTAAAGTACCAGCGCTTCGTCTTGTGACGGAAGTGCTGCATCCCCAGGATGCAGCCCAGCGCCCCGCCCAGAAGGGACACAGTGAATAAAGAAGCCTCCGAGATGCGCCAGGCACCCCGGATGGCTCTTTTTTTGTCTATGCCCATGATGAAAAAGCCTATGACATTGATGATTGTGTAATAGATCAAAAACAGGATCATAACGGCTCCTTACAGCAGAGGTTCTCCCTGCTCCGACATTTTCATTGCCCGCACTTTGCAGGACAGGCCAAACAGATTGATGAAGCCCTCTGCGTCATGGTGATCATACAGGTCTCCTGTGGTGAAGGAAGCAATGCTCTCATTGTACAGAGAGTAGGGGGAAGTGGTTCCCGCCTTGATGATGTTGCCCTTGTAGAGCTTGAACTTCACCTCGCCGGTCACGTATTTTTGGGTCTCCCGGATAAATGCCTGCTCCGCAAGCCGAAGGGGGGTGAACCACTTTCCTTCGTATACCAGGCTGGCAAAACGGCTGCCCATTTCTTTTTTCATTGCGTAGGTATCCCGATCTAAGATCAACTCCTCCAGCTGCTGATGAGCCTCCATCAGGATGGTTCCGCCGGGGGTCTCATACACGCCCCTGGACTTCATTCCCACCACACGGTTTTCCACAATGTCAATGATGCCGATGCCGTGCTTTCCGCCAAGCTCGTTGAGGGTGCTTATGATTTCGGAGACCTTCATCTTTTTGCCGTTGACGGAGGTGGGAACGCCCTTTTCAAAGGTCATGGTCACATATTCGCCCTGATCGGGAGCCTTCTCAGGGGTGGTGCCAAGCACAAGAAGATGGGCGAAATCAGGCTCGTTCGCAGGGTCCTCCAGCTCCAGCCCCTCATGGCTGATATGCCAGATATTGCGGTCCCGGCTGTAGGAGGAATCTGCGGAGAAGGGCAGATGGATGCCGTGGGCCTTGCAGTATTCGATCTCAGATTCGCGGGAATCCATGGTCCACTTGTCATTTCTCCAGGCTGCGATGATCTTGATATCAGGCGCCAGCGCCTTGATACCCAGTTCAAAGCGGATCTGGTCGTTGCCCTTGCCGGTCGCACCGTGACAGATAGCGGCAGCGCCTTCCTTTCGTGCGATCTCCACCAGCTTTTTGGCGATCAGGGGCCTTGCCATGGAAGTGCCCAGCAGATATTTGTTCTCATAGATCGCATTTGCCTGCACACAGGGAACGATGTACTCGTCACAGAATTCGTCGATGACGTTTTCGATATACAGCTTGGAAGCGCCGCAGGACTTTGCTCTTTCTTCCAGACCGTCCAGCTCCTCGGCTTGTCCGCAGTCAACGCAGACACAGATGACCTCATAGTCAAAATTTTCCTTCAGCCAGGGAATGATGGCGGTGGTGTCCAGACCGCCGGAATAAGCCAGAACTACTTTTTCTTTCATAGGTGATGACCTCCATGATAAAATAGGTAGTGTCAAATTCTACCTTAATTTTTGTTCCTAAAACCTTGATTTATGGGAGATTGCAAATAAAATGAGCATTGACCTCCCTTTTCTGGTATAATGTCTATCGCCAAACAAACATCCCCGAAAGGAGCCAATGCTCATGGACATTATACATTACTTACTGCAACTTATTCAATACCTTTATCAGCAAAACTGCTGGCTGATCCAGTTTATCTGCAGATATATCCCTCTCAGACAGTGGGCCTTTGATGATTCCCATTCCCCAAAATACCAGAAATTCAAGACGGACGAACTGCCTCTTGTTACTGACTTCCGCCAGGGCTGGACTTATAAGGATTTCATCCCCTACATTGAAGCCCGTTATGGAAAGAAGATCAGGCCGGTAAACCGCCGCTCTGAATGTGACATCCCGGAAGACTGCCGCTGCCCCCGCTGCGAAGCACCAATGCCATACCTCTACAGGAACAACGGCTCCAAAGGCCAGGTCCTCTGCAAGGTCTGCGATGCCAGGTTCTCCCCTCAGGACAACCGGTTCTCGTCCATGAAGCTGCGCTGCCCGCACTGCGGCCATGCCCTGGTGCCCAAAAAAGACCGGAAGCACTTCGTCCTCCACAAATGCGTCAATCCCAAATGCCCCTACTATCTGCACAACCTCAGGAAAGTCGATAAAAAGGATTTGAAGGAAGACTACGGCAAAAATAAATACAAACTCCACTACATCTACCGCCAGTTCACGGTGGACTTCTTCAGGATGGACTTAAATTCCCTGCCAAAGCATGCCTCATCCCTGAAGTTCAGCAAGTTTGACTCCCATGTGATGTCGCTCTGCCTGACACTCCATGTGAACCTGAGCCTCTCGCTGCGCAAGACCTCCCAGGCGCTGAAGGATCTTTACGGCATAACCATCTCCCACCAACAGATCGCCAACTACTGCAAGACCGCGGCCATATGCATAAAGCCTTTCGTAGACAACTACGACTATGGCGCCGGCAGCACCTTCACAGCGGACGAAACCTATATCAAAATCCGGGGCCTCAAAACCTATGTCTGGTTTATCATGGATGCCGCAAAACGCTCCATCCTCGGCTACCAGGTCTCCGACAACCGCGGTGTCGGCCCCTGCATCATGGCGATGCGCATGGCATTCCGGCACTTCAAAGAGCTCCCGAAAGACTTCCGCTTCATCGCCGACGGCTACAGCGCCTACCCCTTAGCCGCCCAGCAGTTCTTCCACGAGTTTGGCGAAGGCTTCAAATTCAGTATCACACAGGTCATAGGCCTCACCAATGAAGATGACGTGTCAAAGGAGTTCCGCCCCTTTAAGCAGATGATCGAGCGCCTCAACCGTACTTATAAAGCTTCCTACCGCCCTACGAACGGCTTTGACAGCATCGACGGCGCAAACTATGACCTGGCTCTCTGGGTCGCTTATTACAACTTCCTGCGCCCCCACAAGCACAGTAACTACCAGCCGCTCAACAGGGTGGAGATACTGGAGGGCGCGGACAATATGCCGGGCAGATGGCAGCTGCTCATTTTCCTGGGGCAGCAGACCATCCTCAAGCTGCAGAAACAGGCAGCCGTATAACCGGAGCGGGTCCTTATGTCAAGGGAACCGTGGAATAATGGGGCAGGGGCCCCGTTATGCCGCGAAAGTCCCTTGACATAAGGCCCACGGAACATCCTCTCAATAGGGAAAAGGGTCTCCTGCGCCCTTTTCCCTGCTTCCGGCGAGGACGGGTCTGGGCAGCGCCCAGATAACGGGTCAAGGGGCTGGCCCCTTGTGGGGTTTGGGGCAAGGCCCCAAGGTCTTAAACCATCAATATCTGCAGTTTTCAAGGTTCGGTTGAGCCTATTTTTCCGGCTCGGATTTTTCATAAATCACTTGACACTACCATAAAATAAACTGCTGCATTTTACATTCCACACTACTATACAACAGAAAATATACAAATGCAAGCATAAATATGAATAAATTTATTAATATTTTGAATAAAATCCAAGAGAATATTCATGAAATTGAATAAAAGCAGCCCCGTCTTTAGAAGTTAGCACCATATTCTTTCGGAGCAAAATTTGTACCCC
>JAMPHT010000075.1 GCA_023663285.1 Bacillota bacterium | reverse complement strand
GTGAGGATCGCGATATCCTGCAGCATATCCTTTCTTCTGTCGCCGTAGCCGGGCGCCTTGACAGCCACCACATTGAAGGTGCCGCGCAGCTTGTTGACGATCAGTGTGGTCAGAGCCTCGCCCTCCACATCCTCGGCAATGATCAGCAGCTTCGCGCCGGACTGCACCACCTGCTCCAGCAGAGGCAGGATCTCCTGAATGTTGGAGATCTTCTTGTCTGTGATCAGAATGTGGGGATTATCCAGAGTCGCCTCCATCTTGTCCATATCGGTAGCCATATATGCGGAGATATATCCTCTGTCAAACTGCATACCCTCTACCAGATCAAGCTCTGTCTGCATGGTCTTGGATTCCTCGATGGTAATGACACCGTCGCCGCTCACCTTCTCCATTGCGTCTGCAACCAGCTGTCCTACGCCCTCGTCTCCGGCGGAGATAGCTGCCACACGGGCAATGTGCTCCTTGCCGTTCACCTTCTGGCTCATGCCGGAAATCGCTTCTACCGCACAGTCGGTAGCCTTCTTCATACCTTTTCTCAAAATGATGGGATTAGCCCCTGCAGCCAGGTTCTTCATTCCCGCATTTACCATTGCCTGTGCAAGGACAGTGGCGGTGGTAGTTCCGTCTCCGGCTACGTCGTTTGTCTTGGTAGCCACTTCCTTTACAAGCTGTGCGCCCATGTTCTCAAATGCATCCTCCAACTCGATCTCCTTTGCAATAGTCACGCCATCGTTGGTGATCAGCGGAGCGCCGAAGGACTTATCCAGAACTACGTTCCTTCCTTTGGGCCCTAAGGTCACCCTGACGGTATCCGCCAGCTGATTGACGCCGTTCTCTAATGCTGCACGGGCTTCCGCACCGTATTTGATTTCTTTAGCCATAATAATCTGCCTCCATTTTCTTTATTATATCCGTCAAAACCAGACCATATTGTTTGAATCCTATTTCTTATACTACTTAGCCGGGGAGAACTGCCATGCAATCCTCTTAGCAATTTAGATACTTCCTGCCTGGATCACCCTATTGGGGGAGAATTGCCATGCAATTCTCCTGGTAGCTTAGGTACTGTTAGATCTCGTACTCTGAGATCTTACAGTACCTTAGCTGCCTATGATAGCCAGAATATCGCTCTGCTTTACAATGATATACTCATCCTCATCCAGCTTTACTTCCGTCCCCGAATACTTGGAGTAGATGACCTGGTCGCCCGCCTTGACCTCCATCTTGACCTCCTTGCCGTCCACTACGCCGCCGGGGCCAACTGCCACTACCTCGGCCTGCTGGGGCTTCTCCTTATTCTGTCCGGGAAGAACGATGCCGGACTTGGTAGTCTCTTCCGCAACCAACTGCTTTAATACGACTCTGTCGCCTAACGGTACTAATTTCATAATGCTGCCTCCTAATCATAAATAATTTCTGTTAGCACTCATTTCATTCGAGTGCTAATCATCAAGACATATATTAGTTTTATATGCAGAGTTTTTCAAGCACATTCTCAAATATTTAAGCGTCTTTTTCTCTCGATTTCTCTTTTTTTCTTCCGTTTTCTTTCACTCTCTCATATATCGCCTGTAAAAAGATTTTATACTTTGTTTAGAAATAGGGAGAGCCGATCTTCACCAGCAGGCCTTCGTCCTTTTTCTCTTTGGCCCTGGATCTGATGGTGGGAACGGCGCCCAACAGCAGAAATGCATACAGCATGATCAGATTCCTGGCATAAGCTTCCACATCAATAAGCTCAGCCTTCAAAAACCTGGGTATTGCCCTGTAACAATCAAACAAATTGGCAGAACCCGTACCCAATTCCTGCATCAGACGGATCGCCAGGTCCAGCCTGTCTCCCACGTAAGCCATGATCAGCATGATGACGACGCTGATGACGATCCCCTTCTTCGTAAGCTTACCGCCCAGCAGCTCATATCCTTTCAGTGCGCCGAATGCCATGACCACGCCGGACAGTGCCGCCACATAACCAAGCTGACCCAGCAGGACGATACAGAGAACGCCTACCAGGGAACCGATCAGCGCCCCTATGACGCCTCCCACCACATTTTCCTTCTTCGCCTTCTTTGCGGCTGTGGCATCCAGCTTTGCCCGCATCTCCGCCTCACAGCCCCGGCAGAGATGGAAATAGCTGCCCTCGGACTTAAAGGCGGACACATTCTCCGTCATGCCGCAGGTGCTGCAGCAGGGCTGGCAGCCTTTTTCGATCAGGAAAGCCGCCAGACCGCTCAACGCCGCCGGCAGCATTTCCGGCAGGCTGTCCCGAAGCTTTTGATCCACCTGGCTCACCAGGGGGACCACCACATTATTGCCGCTCTGATAGCCGACACCGAGAGCGCTCACGCTCTGGCTGAGGCTGTTGAACTCATCCCGTGTCAACGCCGCCCCTGTAGGAGTCTTGACCGCAGTATGTATGGACAACACATAAGGCATCGTGTCGTCCGCAGCATAGATCAGCAGATCGAAGCCGCTGCGCTGGCCATGGATCACATTGCTCCCCGCATCATAATACATCCCTGTGGACTGCGCCAGCTGAGAATAAAAATCCGTGATTTTACTCATTTTCCCTCTCCCGTGTTTATCTTTAAAGTATCTGCATTTTCAGTATCCTCAGCACTTGATCTCCAGATACCCCAGCAGCTTGGACATATCGTATTCCTCCAGCACGCCCAGGTTGGAATCATAGAACTTGCCGTCATAATGCACCAGATAATGGCAGAACCGCCCCATCTTCTCCATCATGACACAGCACTTGGGCAGCACAGCGTCCCGCCCTTCCGTGTACACAATGATGTCATTGTGATCGATGCCGTAATAGTTCAGCGCGGAGATCACCCTGCCCATGGTAGCCTGCCACTCCCTGCAGTCCATCACGCTGATGACCTCGGCAATGGTCACGCCCGCCAGCATGGCAACACAGGCCTGGCCGCAGAGCCCGTCCTCCGGCTGAATGATCACGTTCACGCCGTCGATCTTGCGGATAGGCTTGTCAAAGCTGTAAGGACTGTTCTGATCCATACGGATCAGGGAACCGTTCACGTGCAGCAGGATCTTGTGATCCACCCCCAGTTCCACGCTCACTGCGTCCTCATCCTCGATGTGTATCTCATAATTTCCTTTTTCTATGGGAAGCAGCTCGCAGTCTATGATCTTGTTATCCAGGACCACCTCGGCCCGGATCACATCCCGCTGCTTGCAGACCTCCCAGATGTTGAAGGGAATGGGGATCATATAGCCCTTTTCCTTCTTCGCGATCTTGGACTCAAAAAAATACCTCATAGATTTTACCTCCGTTTCGTGGAAATTGTATCAGGAAAACTGCGGTTTGTAAACAGTTTTCATGCCTTTTTTCTCGCCTGGGACGGCGATATCCCATACCTCTTTTTGAACAGCTTGCTGAAATGATAGGCGTCGTCATACCCCACGGATGCCGCCACCTCCTGAATACTCCCCGGCCAGCCGCCTGCCAGACGCTCCCTGGCCTTTTCCAGGCGGATATTGATCAGATGCCGGATGGGAGTGTCCCCGGTCTCGCTTTTAAATATCTTTGATATATAGAAGGGACTCAGATACATATTCTCCGCAACCTGCTCCAGGGAGATCTTTTCATTATAATGATCCTCAAAATAATTCACGATCCGGTCCACGATATATTTCCGGTTCACAGCTTCCAGGGTATCGCTCCCCTGCTGCTTTGCAGGCTCGCATTCCTCCCTGATTATCAGAAGTATCATCTGTATCAGATAGGCTTTCAGCATGAAATAGCGCCCCTGCCTGCAGACCGCCTTCTCCGCCTCCATGGCGGAATAGATCTTGAACAGCCTCTGCCACAGCTCTCCTTTCGTGTGCAGCACGTGCCCGCCCTCCGGCACAGGCAGGGAATTGCCGGGACAGCCGGATATCTGAAAATCCGCCGCTCCCGCAAAAAACTCCGTGGCCGGGGTCTCCGCTTCGGGACAGGCCAGCGCCTGATGCTTTACGCCGGGATTGATGATGAGCACATCTCCCTCCTTCACGGAAATGACGCCATCCTCAAAGCGATACCGCCCCTCCCCTGAAAGAATAAGCGCCAGCTCCAGATGATCATGGCTGTGATAGGACGACTCATCCCGATGTCGGTCTCTGGTCCCCTTCCAGGTATACAGAAAGGTGGGATTCAGGTCCTCAATTAAAACACACTCGTTATCCTTACATTCTTCCACGGCAAAACACTCCTTTGCTACGCGATTCCCAGAATGATGATCGCAAACCTGAAATAGACCAGCAGTGACAGCGCGTCGACGATCGTAGTAATAAAGGGGCTCGCCATCACCGCAGGGTCAAAGCCCAGCTTTTTCGCCCCGATGGGAAGCAGACAGCCTACCAGCATAGCCATCAGCACCGCCGCCACCAGGGTCAGGCAGACTGTCAGCGCCACCAATACCCCCACCCTGTCGAACAGCATCAGCTTGACAAAATTAGCCGCCGCCAGGGAAACGCCGCAGAGCACGGCTACACGGATCTCCTTCCACACTACTCTGGGAACATCCCGGTATTCGATCTCTCCCAGGGACAGTCCGCGGATGACCGTCACGCTTGCCTGTCCTCCCGCATTTCCCCCCGTATCCATGAGCATGGGGATGAACGCGATCAACGCCGCATAGACGCTCAGCGCCTCCTCAAAAGAGCTGATGATAGCTCCCGTAAAAGTGGCGGAAATCATCAGCAGCAGCAGCCAGGGGATCCTTTTCCTGAAGGTCTCCCACACCGTAGTCCGCATATAGGGCTTATCGCTGGGCAGGATAGCCGCCATCTTTTCCATATCCTCCGTGGCCTCTTCCTCCAGGATGTCCACGATGTCGTCCACGGTGATGATGCCCACCATCCTGTTCTCATTATCAACCACAGGCATAGCCGTAAAGTCATATTTTTTAAACTGGGCCGCCACCTGCTCCTGGTCCATGTGCGTGGTGATGGAAATGACATTCTCATGCATGAAATCGCCGATGATCTCATCCCCGCCGCTTAAGAGCAGATAACGGAGCGCTACCGTTCCCACCAGCCTCCGCTGGGCGTCCAGCACATAACAGATATTTATGGTCTCGCTGTCCAAGCCTACCTTTCGTATATGTTCAATGGCCTGGTTTACCGTCAGGTTCTCCTTCAGGGACACATACTCCACCGTCATGATGCTTCCGGCGGAGTCCTCCGGATACCCCAGCAGCTGATTGATGGCCCGCCGTGTGTCCGGCTTCGCCTTTGCAAGCAGCTTGTCCACCACGTTTGCAGGCATCTCCTCCAACAGGTCCGCCGCGTCATCCGCCATCAGATTATCAATGACGCTTGCAGCCTCCGTGTCGGAGAGGGAGTTGATGATCGTCTGCTGATTCTCGACCTCCAGATAAGAAAACACATCCGCCGCCAGATCCTTGGGGAGTATCCGGTACACCTTCAAAAGGCTTTCCTCCTCCAACTCCTCCATGAGGACGGCAATGTCCGCGTCGTTCAACTCGGACAAAAACTGGCGGAGCCTGGTGTACTGCTTACTCTCCAGAAGCTCCCGCAGCTCCTTCAAATCGTTTCTTTCTTCCATGGCATTTCTCCTTATGGGATTTTTTTATTAGCGCAAAACCTCGACCCGGAAGCGGGCTGTCTGAACTGACTGTCTGACTCTTCATAAAAAAACCACCACCTTTCAAAATGCTCTCATCCTTGGTAATTATATGCTTTTTGACTCCTCCTTGTCAACGAAATAGAGGTCTTTTATCTTTTCAAATTTTACTCTTCCGCCGGTGGCCTCCGTCATCTCCTTCTGCAGCCTTTCCAGCTCTGTCTCCCGCACTACCAGCCGCAGCGTCACCTTCTCGGTATACTGGCTGGAAACAGGCTCCAACCCGGCGTTTTTCAACAAATACAGGATCTTTCCCACGCCGTTGTAATCGGTGACCGCCTCAAGCTCAGTCCCGTAACACATCCTGCCGAAGGTACAGTGGCTCAGGCCCTCCTTCACCGCGCGGGTATACGCCCGGACAAGGCCCCCTGTCCCCAGGAGCACGCCTCCGAAATATCTGGTCACCACCACCGCCGCATTGCGGAGATCCTCCCCCAGCAGGACCTCCAGCATAGGCCGCCCTGCCGTCCCGGAAGGCTCTCCGTCGTCACTGCACCGGGTCAGCCCGCCCCTGTCTCCCACGCAGAAGGCGTAGCAGTTATGCCTGGCGTCCCAGTACTTTTTCTTCATTTCCTCTATGAATCCCACTGCCTCCGCTTCGCTTTCACACTTCCTTACCGTGGCGATGAACCGGGATCTTTTCTCCTCATACTCCCCCTGGCCGCCCTCCAGCAGTACGCGGTAGGAATCCTCGTTTCCATTATTCATAACGCGTGTTATCTCCATTTGTGTACAGCTTATGTGTGAACTGTAAACAGCTTAGCATATTTTTGCAAAAATGTGAAACAATTATTAAGATTATTAAGTTAAAAAGAAAATCTTTATTTACATATTTTTATTTGGTATAATATGGTGGGGTCTGATTTTAGACCCGGAAAGGTGTGATAGCATGAATTACGGAAAGAAGGGCGTCCGCGCGCAGCAAAAGACGCTGAATTCTAAATCGGTCAAAATAGAAAGGAAAATATTGCTGGGAGTGCTCAAGCTTTCCCTGCTCGCCTTTATCGGCGTCGGCATCTGCGGCGTTGCCGCCGGCATCGGTCTGTTTAAGGGTATACTTTCCTCTACCCCCATCATCCTTCGGGACTCGGTGATCGCCTCCGGCGAGGCGACGATCGTATATGACTGCGCCGGAAATGAGATCGACCAGTACGTCAGTTCCAACTCCAACCGTCTCCGCATCGAATCCATGGATCAGCTTCCCGATTATCTGGGCAAGGCATTTGTGGCGATAGAGGACGAGAGGTTTTACCAGCATAACGGCATCGACTATAAGAGCATGATCCGTGCAGGCTACCAGTTCTTAAAGACCCGCGGCGACGAGACCCAGGGCGCCAGCACCATCACCCAGCAGCTATTAAAGAATACTGTCTTTACCAGCTGGACCTCAGAAGGCAAGAACATGATCAAGAAGATCAAGCGTAAGCTTCAGGAGCAGTATCTGGCCCTGGAACTCACCAAGGTCTATGACAAGGACTCGATCCTGCTGGAATATATGAATGCCATCAATCTGGGACAGAATACCCTGGGAGTAGAGGCTGCCTCCAGGCGCTATTTCGGGAAATCCGCAAGCGAGCTGACCGTCTCCGAGTCGGCGGTGATCGCCTGCATCACCCAGAATCCTTCCGGCTATAATCCTATCAGCCATCCCGATAAAAACGCGGAGCGCCGATCCAGATGTCTGAATAAAATGCGTGAGCTTGGCTTCATCACCCAGGCACAGTATGATGAAGCCGTAGCTGATACGGAGGCGGTCTATGAGCGGATCGGCAACTACAACATAGACTACCGTGAGAACACCAACACCACCTCCGGCTCCTATTTTTCGGACGCCCTGTACGAGCAGGTGCGGGAAGATCTGATCAATATTGGCGGATACTCCGAGACAAACGCGGAAAAGCTTCTGACCGCCGGCGGGCTGCGCATTTTTTCCACCCTGGATCCTACCATCCAGGCCATTGCCGACGAGGAGATCGCCAACGCCGAGAATTTCCCCGATCAGGTGGACTGGTACTTGAACTACGCCCTGACGGTAAGAGACGCGGAAGGCGTCAATCATAATTACAGCAAGGAAAATATGATGACCTGGTTCAAAAAGAACGTAAGCTCCAAGTTCAATCTGATCTTTTCCACACAGGAGGACGCCTACGAGGCCATTGAGACCTATCGCGCCGCCGTTATGGAAGAAATGGGGATCGAAAATGTGGAGGGCAACTACGAGGAATCCGTCAGCATGACTCCCCAGCCCCAGGCTGCCGTGATCATTTCCGACCAGACTACCGGCTATGTGGTGGCTATGGTGGGCGGCCGGGGCACCAAGGAGGGAAGAAGGACCCTGAACCGCGTTACAAAGTCAAAGCGTCTGCCCGGCTCCACCTTCAAGGTCCTGGCCGCTTATGCCCCCGCCTTAGACAGCGCCGGCCAGACCCTTGCCACAGTATACAACGACGCACCTTTTAACTACGAGGACGGCACCCCTGTGCGCAACTCCTATTCCAGGACAAGCACACCCTACAAGGGCATTCAGTCCATACGCTCCGGGATCCGCGATTCCATCAACATCCTGGCGGTAAAGACTACCACGGTCATCACCCCCCAGCTGAGCTATGACTATCTGCTGAATTTCGGTTTTACCACCCTGGTTGAGCGCAAGGTCATCGGCGACAAGGTCTTTACCGACATCAGACAGCCCATTGCTCTGGGCGGCCTGACCGACGGCGTCACCCCCTATGAATTGAACGCCGCCTATGCTTCCATTGCAAATCTGGGGGTCTATGTAGAACCCAAGCTATATTTCAAGGTGGAGGACACCGACGGCAACGTCATCCTGGACAATACCGCCCCCAAGACCAAGCGGGTCCTGAAGGCGACTACCGCATATCTGCTGACCAGCGCCATGATGGACGTAATGACCGCAGGCACCGGTACCAGGGCAAAGTTCAGCAATACCATGGCGACCGCCGGCAAAAGCGGCACCACCACAGGTCCCACCGACGTATGGTTTGCAGGCTATACCCCTTATTACACCTGTACTGTCTGGACCGGCTATGACAACAATGTGGAGTTAGATGAATCCAATACCTCCAAATACATCTGGAAGGCCGTCATGTCCCGCATACATGAGAATCTGCCGGATCAACAGTTTGAAGTACCGGAGGGTCTGGTCCGAGCGGAGGTATGCAGCCGTTCCGGGCTGCTGCCCATTCCCGGACTCTGTGACGAATGGAAAAGAACGGAGATATTTGCGGAGGGGACTGTTCCTATGGAAAGCTGCAGCATCCACTACGAGGGCAATATCTGCGCTTACGACGGACTGCCGGCAACTCCCCAGTGTCCCTTCCCGGTATACGGAAGGCTGGAGCGGCCTCTGATCGAGGATCCCGCCCTGCTCAGCGGTTCCACTATGATCACGACAAATCCTGACGGTACACAGACAATTTCAGAACCTCCCACCTCCGGGTACTGTCAGCACGACGATACATTCTTTGCAAATCCTGACTGGGCTGCTGTCCAGGCAGCACAGCAGTATGAACTGGAACAGCGCAACGCAGCAGCGGCAGCTGCTGCCGCCGCTGCCGCTGAAGGCGCACCCCAATAAAGCAAAGGCCATGGCATCACGCGCCATGGCCTTTACTGTCAGATCCCTTTTATTTCATCGATTCTTTTCCGCAGCTCTGCAACGCCGTTCTGGGCGTTTCCTATAGCCCTGCACTGCTTTTCAAAAAGCTCCTCAGGCTCTTCATGATATTTCTCATAATACAGCCTTCCCAGCTCCGCGTAGTTCTTTT
>JAMPHT010000074.1 GCA_023663285.1 Bacillota bacterium | reverse complement strand
GTAGCGAAGCGGCATCAAAGATGCCGCTTCGGTGGCTACTGTGTGAAAAGTAACTTTTCTACTTGCTTTCCCTCCCGATTCAGAGTTGAGATACGACACATATCAAAATAAGTTTCCCCGCCATGAGAAATGGCTTATTAAAGTGTGCCTTTACCGCCAGCACAGGAGATAAAACCACTGTTTTCAAAGGGGCACACTCCAAAAAGGAAGAAAAAGAGACTGCCGCTTCACGAATTTTCGTTCGTTAAAGCAACAGCCCCTTTACCGACCGCTTACCGGCCCTTTCTCAGCTGTTCTCGTCCACGTAATTCTGCGCCCTTCTCTGAATAACGTCCGCCACATCCGCGGCAGGCTTCTGGCCGGAGAAGTAACCCTCGATCTCCTCTGTGATGATGCTCATGATATCCTCATTGGAATAATAGGGATCGTGTACGGTTTCTATATAGGCGATAAGACCATCCAGCTGCTCCTGGGTCAGGGGATCGTAGGGAACCGCCTCCCCGTTGATCCAGATATTCATGTCCTCTTCCTCCTCGTGGGTCTCGCCGTTTTCATCCTCCCAGGTCCAGGTGCGGCGCTTTGTAGCTTCCTGGGATTTCTCCAGGAATATATCCTTCCGCACCGGGAAATAGCTGACCTCATCCCTCTGATAGTCCTCTGTCAGATAATAGCGCATGAAATTCCATGCCTCGTCCAGATACTTTGATTTGGCGGACAGCGCGTAGGTTATGCTGCTCATGATATAGGAGCCGTTGCCGCTGTCCGTGGGGAAGCCCACATAACTGACCTCCTCGCCGATCTGACCGTTGATGGTATAAGCCAGATTGTCAAATCTGTAAAAATTAGCCTGCAGCAGCAGCGTTCTGTTCTGCCGGTACTGTGATTCATAGTTGTTCCAGTAGTCCTCCCAGTACTCCTCATCATATGCGCCGCTGCTGTCCCCATTCTCCGCGGGAAGCGTCTTTGCATACTCCATCATGGAGATAAAGTCGTCTGAATTGAAAGCGCATTTTCCGGTAGACACATCCACGAACTGATTGCCGCAGTACCGCATCACCATGGTGATAAAGCTTGTGCGGGTAGTTTCTCCGTTAAACGCCTTGGTCTCGCCGCCCATACCTGCCAGCACCTGCTGCATATCCTCCATGGTCCAGCTCTCCCTGTCTCCCACCAGAGATTTCTTTGCGATCAAAGTGTATACCTCGAAATCAGGAGCAAGGGAGTACAGCTTTCCGTTTACGCGGTAAGCGTCAAATGCGTTCTGCATGAACTCCACCTTAGACAGCTCCTCGTCGCTTTCGATCAGCTTATCGATATCCGCTATCAGCCCCTTGGAAATATAATTGTTCAGCGGCAGATTATTATAGCTGTTGGATACCAGGATATCCGGCATTCCCCCCGAAGTAATATCGTTGTTCAGCTTGGTAAGGCCCGCAGTATAGTCCTCATAGCTGTTATAGGAATTGTATTCCTTCACCACGATCCTGTACTCCGGATTGTTCCTGTTATATTCGATCACCCGCTTTTTCAGAGCAGAATCCACATAGAAGCCGGCCAGCACCAGCACCTTCTTATCCTGTATATCCTCCGGAGCCACATGGGTAAAGATGCCCGCCTTTACGCCGGACTCCCAGTCCTCCCGGAAAAATCCCAGGAAAGAATCCTCGCTCAGCTCCACGATATTGTATATCTGCTCGATGTACAGATCCGAATTGGTCCAATTCACCATGAGCCTGCCTGCCTCGTCTCCCTGATCCCAGCAGTAGATACCGCCGTTCCCCGTGTAGATCAGATCATGGGATATACCCGGCATCATCACGTTGTAATCATAGGTATAGGATATCGTGGAGGGAAAATCCTTCACATCCCCCACCAAAGTATCCTCCACCACATCATAAATGCTGTAATACTGCTTGGTCCAGTCCTCCTCATCCCTGAAAACCACAAAGGCGGTCCCGTCCCCCAGGGAGACGATCTGTTCACTGTTGGTGATGACCTGCAGACTTTCATCGGAAATCTTCTTCCTCTCGCCTACAGTACCGTCCATGCCCACTCTCACCCTGTAGTAGTTCGTCTCGGTATAATCCTCATTGTTCTCGGCCAGTATCAGGTACAGCGCATCGTCAGAGCCCTCCAGCATCTGATTGATCCAGGTGCGGTCATTCATCTCACCTATGCTTATATCCCAGAGCATCTTCCCTTCTGGATCCCAGCAGCATATGCTGCTTTCCACGGTAGTCACATAATTCTCCGGATCCGAGCTGTCCTCGGTGCGATGGATCTTCGTGGCGTATACCGATCCGTCCGCCGTCATGGAAAAGCTGGAATAATTCGTATACTCCCAAAAATTATTGTTTACATATTCGACATCTACCGCTGCATCGACCCCGGCATAGTCCTCGTCCGGCACAGCTTCCTCGCCCTCTGCCGCATCTGCATCACCTTCGCCTTCTGTTTCGCCGCCCTCCGGCTCCGCCGCGTCAGCGTCCTCTCCGCCTTCTGTTCCATCCTCTTCCGGCTCCGCCGCGTCAGCGTTTTCCCCGCCTTCCGCACCGTCCTCTCCCGACTCTGTTACCGCAGGCTCCGAAAAATCCGCCGGATCTGTATCGTTTTCCTCCTCGTTCATCTCCGGGATCTCCAGGTTTACTACCTTCAAATCGCTTCCGTCCCCATTCATGGTGATCAGTCGGTAATCATACTCTTTATAGTCGTTCCAGTTGCTGACATTGACCAGCAGGCTCACCTTTTCGTCGCTGTGGGCGGAGGCGATCACATTCATATCGCCGCTGCCCGGATCATACAGCTTGGGCATCTCCAACTCCGTCAGCCTGTACACATTCTCCTTTGCCAGATTCGGGTCCGCCTCGCTGCTTCCCCCGCCGCAGGCGCAAAGCCCCGCGGTCAAAGCAAATGCAAGTCCAAGGGTCAGGCATCTGCTTACAAATCCCTTTTTCATAATTCTTCTCCGTCCTTTCGCTCTGTTTTCTCTTTCCTGCCGAGCTTTTTCTGCTTTTTCTGCTCTTTCTGTCTTTTCGGCTTTTTCTGCCGCTTTGGCTTCTTCGGCTTTTCTTCCTGTCCGCCTATACCGCCTTCGGACCTTTCCGTCCTCTCTTCTTTCCGCTTATCCTTAGCCGCCAGGCGCTTAGCCCGCAGCTTCTCTCCCAGACGCTCCGCCTTGTCCTTCAGATACCGCCACACGTCGTTGAGCGTCCAGCCCTTATGCTTCCACCAGATACCGAAGAATACCAGCACCAGCACTACCGCATACAGCAGGAACAGCAGCTCCAGCAGTGTGAGGACTGCCAGAATATCCTCAAAGCCCCTGGCAATATTTTCCCAATAAGGATAAATGATCGCCCTGCCGTTCATGGATCTGGTCCCGAATTCGGGAATCAGCTTCAGCCTGGAAAGAAAAGAATAACGTGAGGTGTTTTCCAGTACCTCCGTCTCCTTCTCCGAGGTCCCCAGATTTTCTCTGATAAAATTCTCCGCAAAGCCTGTCACGGGGTCCGGCATCACGATTTCATAATGGTTGATCCCGTTACAGCTTCCCAGCTCATTCAGGGTCTGATAGGAGACATAGACCAGGGTGCTGTCAAGCCCCGCTGCCTTCTCCAGCCTCCCCTCAGGCCGCTGTATCACACCTATGACGATGTGGGGGATCCCGCCGATGGACACGGTCATGCCCGCCACATTGCTGGAGCCGAACAGCTGCCAGGCTGCATCCTGATCGATGATACAGTAATCCTGCATCAGGTCATTGCCCGAAAAGTAAGAACCGGAAAGCAGCTTCAACGGATGAAACAGGAAAAAATCTCCGCCGATACCGATAGCGTCCGCCTCCAGAGTAGATCTGTCGCTGGACAGCATGATTCGTCCGTCCGCACTGTAGGCGTCCGCCCACAGCCTTGCACCCGGATTCTCCGATTCCTGCACCACGGAAGCGTCTGTCAGTGCCTTGTCTATGGAATGCTCAAACTCAATGAACCTGTCCTCTGTGATTCCCGCATTGACCGAAAAGAAGCAGCTGACCTGAGACACATCCTTCTTATCACTCCACCGCTCCGCCATGGTCTGGGAATCCTGGGTCCCGCCCAGATGATGTGTCACCAGGAGCAGGATCAGGAAGAGCAGAAAGGAAACCCCTCCGCTGATTTTAAATGCTAATCTCTTCATTGCCCGCCTCGTTTCCCCCAGATCAATCGTCCGCCGGCCTCACCAGACTGCCGGGCTCCACAGGCTTATTGGCTGTGGTGATCACATATTCATAGCCATTCAGCCCTCCGGTGATAGCAGACTGGGTATCGTCGCTGGCCAGTACCTCCACATCCACTCTGGTTGCGGTATAACGGGTACCCAGCGGAGTGGACTTGGATTCCATGATCAGGATAAATTTGCCGTTGCTGTCCTCTCTGATGGCATTGTTGGGGACCGTCAGATCATAATTGGCGCTCTTCTGACCCACGGATACGCTGAAGGTCTGTCCCGCCACAACGTCGCCTGTGACGTTAAAGACCAGCTCCTTCTTCTGGCTGGGATCCGTCTTGTCCGGCTTGATGCTTGCCAGCGTCAACTCCACATCATCATATCTCCAGGCGTTTACCAGATCCGCCCTGTCACCCACGGAAAGCCGCTTTGCCTGGTCGTTGGTAACGGAAAAGCTTAATGTGTAGCCCGCTCCCTCCGGCTGCAGCACCGCAACAGGCTCGGCTGCGGAGGTAGTTTCCCCCGCCTTCACGTTGAGCTGGGTGACCGTGCCGGAAATATCCGCCGTAATGACTGCGTCATAGGACTTGGCGCTCAACTCATCCACCAGCTTCTGGGCGTCGGCTATCGCATCCAGCATCTGCTCCAGCTTGACAACATTACCGATATTTCCCACCAGCTTATCCAGATCCGCCTGCTTCTCATCCCGCTCTGTCTGGGCCGCCGTCACCGCATCCTCTTTCTCCTTTGTTGCCGCCTGAGCTGCCGCCAGATCCTTTGCAACGATTTCCCTTTGCAGTTCCCAGTCCGCCTTGCCTGCGGAAAGATTATTCACTGCCGCCGCTCTTTCATTTTCGCTTTTTACGGCTGCCTGATATTCATTATATTTATCATTCATTTCTTTTTCCTTGATTGGCACCTGGGACGGATCTCCTCCGGACACAGGATCTGCCTTGGCGTTTTCATATGCCGCCTTTGCCGCCTTATATGCCGCCTCTGTATTCTTGACCCTATCCTGGCTTCTTTTTATCACATCCGGATTGTTGTCATGCGTGATCTGGTTCGTATAATCCGTGATCGTCTGCTCTATCTGGGCCACCTTCTGCTCATAGGGCTTTTCCGCCGCCTTTGCCGCCTCTGCTGCATCCACCGCCGCATTATATGCCTTCTCCGCCTTCTGCACCGCAGCCTGGGCATTTGTGATCTGCTGGCGGTAGACCTCAGAGGAAACGTTCTCGTTTGCAGAATAGATATTGGAAGAAGAAATATCAGCTGTCAGCAGCGCAAGATCGTATTCACTCTGCGCCGCCTCCAGGGCTTTTCTGGCCTCCTTCAGCTGGTCGCTCTCGGAATCCTCCAGATAAAAGAGCACATCCCCCTTCTGTACTGTCTGCCCCTCCGTCACTGCCACGCCGGATACCTTTCTGGACTCCGTGACTTTCACCTGGTAAGGGTCGCCGCTCTTCACCTCGCCGGTGCCTCTGATCTTCGCCGTGATGGTGCCGGACTGAACATAACTGGTTGCCACTTCCGGCAGGGAGTAGTTCATTATGCTCTGGGCGAAAAATGTCAGGACAAGCATGATCGACAAAAATATGATCGCCGCCGTTTTCACCCATTCCCTTTTGTTTTTTCCGTTCTCGCTCATTTCCTTTCCCTCTCTTAATACATAATTGTTGATATATGTGTGTAACCATTCAGCTGCTGCCTGTTACAGGCGGCGGGCGACAGTTATTCCTATGCAGACTGTGCAAGACGTCGGTACTTAGCAAGCGTACTGTGCTTGCTTACGTACCGTTATGTCGCGCCTCCAAGCGAAAGCGGGTCAGAATGACTGTCAACCGCCGCCGTCACACTGGTCGGGCCGAACTGTTACATATTTTTTTAGCCCTTGATCCCGCCCTGATAGGTGATGCCGTTCACCAGATAGTCCTCGCCGTACAGGAAGATCAGCAGGCTGGGCACCATGTAGACCGTTGCCGCCGCAAATGCCAGCCCGATCTCTCCCGCGTTGATCTTGCTCAAGAATACGGACAGGGGATGCTTCTCCGCATCCGACAGCAGGATCAGCGGCTGCTCCACCATGTTCCAGTAGTCGATGAACACCAGGATCGCCGCAGAGCAGATAGCGCCCTTGCAGAGCGGCATACATATCTTCTTGTATATCTGCCATTCTCCCGCCCCGTCTATCTGCGCCGCCTCGATCACCGACGTGGGTATACGCCGCATGAACTTTGTCAGCAGGAATACCGTAAAGGGTGAAAAGATACCCGGCAGCCAGATAGCCCAGTTTGTATCCAGCAGATTCAGCCAGTCGCTGACCAGATAGTTTGGCACCAGCGTTACCTGATAAGGCATCTGCATCAGTATGATATAGGCAAAGAAGATGATCTCCCTGATCCTGCCCCGGTACCTGGCGAAGCCATAAGAGGCAAGGGACGCCACCACCAGCTGAAACAACACGATAGGTCCCACCAGGAACACCGAATTCCAGAACTTGATCAGATAATCCGGCCCCTTCAAAAGCACTGTGAAATACTGGCTGAAGGAAACCATATCCGGAATAAATTTCAGGTTCACCTTCTCGGATATGTACACCTTTCCTCCGTTGCTGTTGGTGGCAAACACCGAACCGTAGTTGGAGGCGATCTCCGACGCGCCCATAAAGGAATTGGTGATCGTCAGTACGATAGGCGCCAGGAACAGGATCGCGAAAAATGCCGCCACAATGGTGGCAATCGCAAGCCTGGAGGTGGCAAATATCTTCTTTCTCCGGACATTGCTTTTCTTTTCAGGAATGTCCTCCCCTCCCGGAAAGTCCTTTGTTCCGGGAAAGCCTTTCTTTCTCATCCTTCCACATCCTTTCCGAACCGGTCCTCCACGATAAAGAGCAGACCGATGATAACGATCATGACAAGGCTCATCAGAATTGCCGCTGCGGACAGGGCCTGGTAATCCAGACTTCGGAACTTGTTGTTCATAAAGTGCTGCAGCATATACACCGTATCTGTGGGATAGTCTCCCGTGAGCAGATACACCTCCCGGAATATCTTAAAGGAACTGATAAGTGACATGATCGTCACAAACAGCAGCGTGGAGGACAGATACCTGATTTTAATGTGAAAGAAGGTCTGGAAGGGCGTTGCGCTCTCTAAGGTGGCCACCTCCAGAATATCCTTTGGGATACTGGCAAGAGCCGCCATAAACAGGATCATGTTATAGCCCAGGTTCTTCCAAAGGAAAAGAATTGCCACCACCACCAGCGCATACTTTGATTTCATCCAGTCGATCTTATCCGCCCCGAAACGGCTCAGCAGCTCATTCACCGCCCCGTTATAGTGGAACAGCACCTGCCAGATCAGCACGATGGAGGCCACCGGCACCATCATGGGGCTTAAGAAAAAGGTCCTGAACTGACTTTTAAAGGGTATCCTGGATTCCAGCACAATGGCCAGGATCAGAGACAGCACCACCGCCAGGGGCACGGACACCAGAGAAAACATCAGAGTGTTGCGCACCGCCCGCTTAAACGCAAGATTTGTCACAATACTTTTAAAATTATCCAGAAAGACAAAATTGGCGCTGACCGGATTGTCCACCATGGAATACCAGATGATCACGATAAAAGGCAGAATAAAGAACAGCATAACGCCGATCAGGCTGGGGGCAATAAATGCCCCCGAACTCATTTTCAGCTTTCTGGTCCTCTTTGTAGTCTTGATATGCTGTTTTCCGCTCCGGGACCGCTTTTCGTCCCTGGACCGCTTTTCCGGTTTGTTCAGCTTTTTCAGCCTCGCAGTCTTTCCCCTGTCGGCGTCCGGCTTTGCCGCCTGCTCCATTATCACGGCCTGTGTGGAAACAGTATTTATTTTACTTTCTTTTCTGCTTACTTTCCTGTTCACTTTACATCCCTCTGACCTGTTCAGCTATTCTCGCCCACATACATGGATACCCGGCTCTGGATAGTGCTCACCACCTCGTCAAGGCTCTTCTGGCCCTGGTAAAAGGCTTCCGCCTCCTCTGAAATGATGGCCAGGACCTGGCTGTTGCCGGTAGGCATGGGCCTCGCCACATCTATCAGTTCCCGCAGGGTATCCATCTCTTCCTCCGTACAGGCAACAGCCTCATATTCCCAGTCGCCCCAGCTGTAGCCGTGATTTGAAATCATGATAGGATCGCCGTTCTCATCCTTCATGATCTCGCCGTTCTCATCGAGCCTGTAACTGGGAGTGCAGGCGTCCTCGATCTCCTCCTCCAGCTTTTCCTTCCTGCTGGGAAATCCCCAGGAGTACATCCGGGTCTCTCTGTTCAAATAGAACTCGATAAACTCCCAGGCGGCGTCCTTATATTTGGACTTCTCGGTGATGGCGAAGCCGCCGTTGCACTGCATGACGCAGCCCACGCTGCCGTCCGTGGTAGGATAACCCACATAGGTCACAGGCTCGTTGAACATAGCCCTCCTGACCTGAATATCATAATAGTCGGAAACGGAATCCGACACAAGCAACAGCTTGCCGGTAGCCAGCTTTGTGGGCGTGGATTCCCGATCGTCGCTCCATTCAAATTCCGTGGGGAAGCCTGCCACAAACTCCAGCATCTGCCTGAACTCCTCCGAATCAAAGTTACAGATGCCGTTCTCCCAGTCGATGAAGCTGTCCTGATTAAAGGTCATCAGCGTCTGCATGATGGAAGCCTTGCTGGCATACTCAAGAAGCTCCGCATTGGGATTTGCTTTTGACAGTTCTATGATATCCCCTATGGTCCAGCCCATCTGATCTCCCACCTGGGAAGCCTTCGCCGACAGCGTGCTGATGGTAAAGTTCTTGGGGATGCTTGCCAGCAATCCTTCGTAGGTGTTGCCGTTGAGCACGCTCTCCACAAAGGAATCCCTGCTCAAAACGCTGCTCTTATCCAAATAGGGATTCAGATCCGCAATAAGCCCTTTCTCTACCAGCAGACCCACATCTATGTCACTGTCATCGACAGCCAGGATATCCAGCCCGCTGCCGGCGGTCAGTTCATTGTTCATATTTGTGGCCGCGGTGCTGATGGCGGTACTATAATCCATGTCGCTATTTGAGTCGTAATATTCCTTCACCGAGATATGATATTTTTCATTGGCCTTGTTAAAAGCCACCACCGTGGAGCGCAGCTCCTGACTCATCTGCAGGGTGCCCAGCACCAGTTCCTCCTTCTGCGTCACCTGGGACGCCTTTTGCTTTGTAAAAAGAGCAAGCTCCGTCTCACCGGTTTCCCAGTCGTTTATGACCGCCAGCAGCCTTCCGTCTCCCGCAGGGCACACCAGCCGCAGGTAATCGCCGTTGATATCGCAGTCCAGCCAGTTCAGGATCTCCTCCTGGGTGCCGCTCTCAGCGTCATATTCGTAAAGCCGGACTCTGTCGCTTATCAGGAAATCCTTCTCCAGGCCCTCCGACAGTTCGTCCACGTCGCCCGATAACGAATAGGTATTTCCAAGCTTCTTCCCGTCGAAGTCGATCTCCGCAGCCACATAACCGTTTCCGGTGTTCCAGTCATTGTATGCTATGTACGCCTTGCCGTCCCTGCCCCGGACCGCGCTGTTGATCCATGAACCTCCCGTTTCCACGTTTCCGCGGTAAGCGCCCTGGCTGTCATAGAGCCGGATAATATTTTCGGACACCAGGTAGATCCTGCCTTCCCCGTCCACCACCATATTCTGTACATGCGAGTTCATCCCAGACTCGTCGTCATCCGAAGTCATATCCCCGGTAATGTCCTGCAGGAAGCTGCTGTGTCCGGATGGGTCATACTTTGCAAGCAGCGTATCCTGATGCCAGTTGTCCGGATTGTTCTCATCATAGAAGCTGCGCATCCAGACGACATACAGATTGCCCTCCGGGTCCACCGCCATCCGGGAGATATAAGCCTCCTGAAGCTCTTCCTCATTGTCGATCTTCAGCTCCTCCGTCTCGCCCGTGGCAATGTCGTATTTGAACAGCGGGTTACTGGTAGTGCCGCTTTCTTCATCATAAACGTATGAGTTATAGTACAGCTTTCCGGCTGCACAGACCCCGCTGGATATATCCCCGTCTATGGAAATATATTCCGGCACATAGACAAAGCTGTCTCCCGCAGCGACCTTATCTCCGTCGCCGCCACCGCCGCAGGCAGCCAGGGAAACGGCTGTAAGCGCGGCCAGTCCCGCCGCCAGTATCCTTTTGAAGCTCCTTTTCATAATCACTCCCACATCACTCCTTTTCTCTGTTATCCCCTTCCGGTCTCCGGTCAGCGGATCTGCAAAAAAATGTTCAATATGCAGTCTACTACATATTGAACATTATATCACACTATATACCAAATAAACCTTAAGAATTTATGAATTACTGTGTAAAAACCATTAAAATCGC
>JAMPHT010000073.1 GCA_023663285.1 Bacillota bacterium | reverse complement strand
GAAAGGAGATTGGAGCCGGTGTTCGGTTTTGAGGGTACAATGACGTCCATGTCATTGGCATCCATGCCATAGACGTCCATATCTATTATAGATAGAGGAGCAGTTATCTGCTCTTTTTTACGTTGCAGGCATTTGGTCGGGCCGGAGTGTCCTTTACACATATTTTTCAATAAATTTTCAGATAGTAGTTTCATTTTTTTTTAAAGTGTGATAAACTGATAGGGAATGGTGGGGGCTATAGGGTTTGGGTTCCCCTATACCTGAGAAAAGTAATGAGGTGGAAAAATGGATACTAAAATTTTATTGGAAAACGGAACAAATGAACTGGAAATTCTTGAATTTACGTTGGGGAATAATTCATATGGAATCAACGTAGCCAAGATAAGAGAAATCATTACATATCAGGCAGTTACTCCTGTCCCTAATTCTCATCCCAGCATAGAAGGTATTTTCATGCCGAGGGATATTATGATTACCGCCATTGACTTAAAGAATTGCCTGGGCAGAGGCGTTTCCGAGCCGTCCGGATTATTTATCCTGACGAATTTCAACAAGCTTGACCTGGCATTTCATGTTGACAGTGTGCAGGGAATCCACAGGGTATCCTGGAGGGACATCATTAAGCCGGATGCAACGATTTCTACCACGGATGAAAGTGTTTCCACAGGAATTATCAAGCAGGATGGAAAGCTGATCATTATTCTGGATTTCGAGAAGATCGTCACGGACATCAATCCGGAGACAGGTCTGAAAGTATCGGAGATCGTGGAGCTGGGCGAGAGAAAGAGAAGCAATGTGCCTATCCTGATTGCCGAGGATTCCCCGTTGCTGAACAAGCTGATCGTGGATTGCCTGAAGAAGGCAGGATATGACAATCTGATCCATACGGAAAACGGACAGAAGGCTTATGATGTGATTACGCAGTGCAAGGCAGATGGCAGCCTGAAAGATCATGTTCGTCTGATCGTAACGGATATTGAGATGCCGGAGATGGACGGGCACAGGTTGACAAAGCTTGTGAAGTCTGATGAGACCACAGCGGATATTCCTATTATTATTTTCTCCTCATTGGTAAACGAGGATATGAAGAGAAAGGGCGAGGAGCTGGGGGCGGACGCGCAGTTGTCCAAGCCTGAAATCGGTAATTTGGTAAAAATAGTAGACCGGCTTGTAGACGAGAAACATTTGGATAAATAAAAAATTTGGGAAGAGCCGGGAAGTTTCTCGGCTCTTTTGTATGTTCGGGCTGCTGTTATGAGGGGAAGAAGATGGAGACAGAGGAGATCCTTGCCGAGATAAAGGGCGCGGATATGGTGCTTGTGGGTCTGGGAGAGGACTTTGACGATACGCTGCGGCTGCGGGACTGCTTTGAATATGTGAGAGGGAAGGAACTGCTGCAGGAGTCAGAGTATGCCTGGTTGATGCCTGCGTGGAAGGAATATTGTTCCGGAAGGCTGGAGGATATCATCAGTCCCGTTTTAAAGAAGCTTGCAGGGCTTCTCGAAGATAAAAATTATTTTGTGATCGCTACGGCTGCAGACAGCCGAATCGCCGCAGCACCTTGGAAGCAGGATCGTCTTGTGATGCCCTGCGGCTCTACCGGACAAAAGCAGTGTACCGGTGAACAATGTCACCAAATAGAGGCTGTGACGGCCGGGGAGCGGGAACGAATGCAGGCTGCTTTTGAGGAACTCTTTGCAGGGCGCTTTCCGGCGGACGGGATGCCGAAGCTTGCAAAATGCAGTCAATGCGGCGCGGATATGGTATTGAATCATATTTTTGCAGAGAACTATAATGAGCAGGGGTATCTGGATCGGTGGCAGGTTTATACAAAATGGCTTCAGGGGACTTTGAACCGAAGGCTGCTGGTACTGGAACTGGGGGTAGGAATGCGCTTCCCGTCAGTGATTCGCTGGCCGTTTGAAAAAATAGCTTATTTTAATAAAAAAGCAATTTTTATCCGGGTCAATGAAAAGCTGTATCAGCTGACGGAAGAACTGTCAGGAAAAGGATACGGAATTCCCAAGAATGCAATTGCCTGGCTGGAGAGACTATGATACAATGTAGTGAGCGCAAAGTCAATAACTTCGACGGGAATAAACGCATAAGAAAAACAGGAAAGAAGAGGAAATGCTATGCCTTCACAAGAGGATTATCTGGATAATCTGTTAAAGGATGTGTCAGAGAAGAGCGAACCGCAGGAGGATGCAACAGAAGAGGAAACCCTGGCTGAGCAGGAGGGTGGTGAAGCGGCAGCTTTTGCCGCGGAGGAAGCTGACTTGTCAGGGATAGCTGCTGTGGAGGAAGCCGCCTCATCAGAGATATTTGATGCGGCTCCCGATTTGGACGCCGTCACGGAGATGTCGGAAGCAGAGATAGACCGGCTGCTTTCTGCAGGCGCAGAGCAGGAGGATGCATTGTCAAATGCGTCGGACATGGATGTTTCCGACGAGGATGTGTTAAAGATGCTGGAAGATAGCGAGGATGAGGAACTGCAGGATATTCAGGAGCTTTTGCAGAAGTCAGATAACAACGAGGCGGTAGACGATTCCATTGCAGCCCTTCTTGAGGATTACCCGGAGGAGGATCTGGAAGCGAAAATCATAGGCGGCCAGGGGGAAGCTTCCGACAAAGAAGAAAAAAAGAGACTTGCCAAAGAGGCGAAAGCGCGGCAGAAGGAAGAGGCTGCGGCTAAGAAAGCAGCAAAGCAGGAAGCTAAGAAAGCTGCCAAGGAGGCTGCAAGGGAAGCAAAAGCGGCCAAGGCAGGAAAAAAGGCCGGAAAGAAAGGGGAAAACATCAGGGAAGAAGCTTCTCCGGACAGTGCGCAGGAAGGACCGGAGGCACAGGATTTGTTTGACCCTTCTGTTCTGGACTCTATTGTTTCGGAAGCAGACCTGGCGGGACAGAGACCGGAACAGCCGGAGGAGGAAGTTGTTTCGGCTGTCGATGTGATGGAAGAAGCAGGGGAAACAGAGGAAGAAGAGCAGCAGCTCCAGGATGGAGGAGGCCAGGACAGCGATTTGGATTTCGGCAGTCTGTTCGGTGACGGAGATGCTGATGCGGCGCTGCTGGATAATATCGAAGGGGGAGACGGGGATTCTGATTTTCCGGATTTTCTGGCGGATGATGCAGATGAGTCTCTGGCGGATCTGAGGGAGAAGAATTCGGGCAAGGACGAGGAAGAAAAGCAGAAGCAGGGATTTTTTGCAAAAATTTTAAACTTCCTGACGGAGGAGGACGAGGAGGAAAACGAGAATATCAAGCTGTCTAAGGAAAACCAGGATATTCTGGATGACCTGGACAAGGAAGATAAGGGAAAGAAGGGTAAAAAAGGCAAGAAGGGCAAGGGTAAGGACAAGGATCAGGATGCCAAGAAGGTAAAGGAAAAGCCCAAGAAAGCGAAGAAGCCGCCTAAACCGAAGAAGGAGAAGCCGGCAAAGGAAGCGCCGACGGTGCCGGAGAAGAAGCTGTCCTTTAAAAAGGTACTGCCGGTGCTGCTGGTGGGTTTGTCCATAGGCGTACTGCTGTTTGTATTTGTGAATGCAACGGTGGACTATACGGACAAGAATGCAGCAAAAGCTGCTTATTATGCGGGAGATTATGAGACCTGCTATCAGAATTTGTTCGGCAAGGATCTGAATGAAACGGAAAGCATCATGTATGGCAAGTCGGAAAGTATTCTGTATATCCGGCTGTGGATTCGGGAATATGAGATGTTTATGGGCGAGGGAGACAGAGTGAAAGCCCTTGACAGCCTGATTCAGACTATTGACAGCTATCCTGACCTGTATCAGTATGCGGGGCAGTGGAATGCGGAGCCGGAGATCGCGGAGGGCTACGCAGTGATATTGAATTATCTGTCAGGCGAGTTTGGATTGACGGAAAGCCAGGCTCAGACTATTGCCGCCGTGCGCAGCGACAGGGAATATACCAAAATGGTGACCGCCATTGCAGGGGGGCGGAGCTTTGAAAACTGGGATGCCCCGGAAACGCCTGCGGCGCCGGAGAAGGAGGCGGAATCCCAGGAGCAGGATCAGATGCCGGATGCACTGCCGGAGGAGGACGAGCTGGGCGGCGATACCTTTATTGATAACCAATAGTTCGGAAAGGCATACACATATGATTGCAATTATAGATTATGACGCAGGCAACATCAAAAGCGTGGAGAAAGCGCTGGCGTTCCTGGGGGAAAGTCCGGTTGTGACTAGGGAACCGGCTAAGATCCTGGGCGCGGACGGTGTGATCCTGCCGGGTGTGGGCGCTTTCGGAGATGCCATGGGGAAATTGCAGGCTTATGGACTGGACAGAGTGATCAGAACCTGTGTTGACAGGAAAAAGCCTTTTTTGGGGATATGCTTAGGACTGCAGCTGCTGTTTGATGGCAGTGAGGAGTCTCCGGGTGTGGAGGGTCTGCATATCCTGAAAGGCAGAATCTTAAAAATACCCTCTGAGGGAGGGCTCAAAGTACCCCATATCGGCTGGAACAGCTTACGATTCCCCAACAGGGGGCGCCTGTTTGAAAATGCAAGTGAGAATCCTTATGTCTATTTTGTCCATTCTTATTATCTGCAGGCGGCGGATGAAAGCATTGTCACCGCCACCGCGGATTACGGTGTGCAGATCCATGCTTCCGTAGAGAAGGACAATCTGTTTGCCTGTCAGTTTCATCCGGAAAAAAGCTCTGATGTGGGAATGCGGATACTTACGAGTTTTATCAAAGTGGTAAGAGGTTGACCAATGTATACAAAGAGAGTGATCCCCTGCCTGGATGTAAAGGACGGAAGGGTGGTAAAGTGCGTTAATTTTCTGAATCCCAGAGATGCAGGAGAACCAGCTCAGGCCGCGGCTGCCTATGACAGGGCAGGGGCGGATGAACTGGTATTTCTGGATATCAACGCTTCGGCAGACAGTCGTGCCACTCAGCTGGAGTGGGTGCGTCAGGTGGCGGAAAAGGTGTTTATACCCTTTACCGTGGGCGGCGGTATCCGCGCAGTGGATGACTTCAGGGCGATCCTGCGGGAGGGAGCGGACAAGGTGGCGGTCAATTCCGCGGCCATCATGAATCCTCGGCTGGTTTCCGACGCGGCAGAGAAATTCGGCAGCCAATGCGTGGTGGTGGCTATTGATGCCAAGCGCAGAGCGGACGGCAGCGGATGGAATATCTTTAAAAACGGCGGTCGGGTGGATATGGAAATGGATGCCGTAGAATGGGCTGTCAGGGCGGAACAGCTGGGAGCGGGGGAGCTTCTGCTGACCAGCATGGATAGGGATGGCACAAAGGACGGCTATGATCTGGAACTGACCAGGGCAGTTGCGGAGTCGGTCAGTATTCCCGTCATTGCTTCAGGGGGTGCGGGTAAGCTGGAGCATTTTTACGACGCGCTGATTGGCGCCGGGGCGGAAGCAGTGCTGGCGGCGTCTCTGTTTCATTACGGGGAGCTGGAGATCCGCCAGGTGAAGGAATACCTGCGGAGCAGGGGCGTCAGTGTACGGCTTGATGATGCCGGAAAGGACTATGGAAAAAATGGCAATGATCACAAATGACTGGCTGGAGGAGTTGGAGCCGGAATTTCATAAACCTTATTACAAGGACCTGTATCGGTTTGTTTTGAACGAATATAACACTGCCCAGGTGTTTCCGCCTTCAGACGATATTTTCAATGCGTTTCATCTGACGCCCTTGAGTCAGGTCAAGGTGGTCATTATCGGGCAGGATCCCTATCATAATGTGGGACAGGCCCATGGCTTATGTTTTTCGGTGAAGCCGGAGGTGGACATTCCGCCGTCTCTGGTGAATATATACAAGGAGCTTCATGATGACCTGGGCTGCTATATTCCTGACAACGGTTATCTGGTCAAGTGGGCGGAGCAGGGAGTGCTGATGCTGAATACGGTTTTGACGGTCCGGGCCCATATGGCGAATTCTCATCGGGGAAAAGGCTGGGAGGAATTTACGGACGCGGCGATCAGGGCGCTTAATAAGCAGAATCGGCCCATTGTGTTTATCCTCTGGGGCAGGCCCGCTCAGATGAAGGAGCGGATGCTGAATAATCCGAACCATCTCATATTGAAAGCCCCTCATCCCAGCCCCTTGTCGGCGTATAACGGATTTTTTGGCAGCAAGCCCTTCAGCCAGACCAATCGTTTTCTGGAGGCCCATGGTGTGGCGCCCATTGACTGGCAGATAGAGAACAGACAGCGGACCGGCAGCACGCCGGGATGACGGATGAGTGGAAAAATATAGAAAAGGAAGCGGCGACAATGATAAAAATTGCAATCATGGGATATGGAAATCTGGGACGGGGCGTGGAATGCGCCGTCCGACAGAATGAGGACATGGAGCTGACAGGGGTGTATACCAGGAGGTCTCCCGAAACGGTGAAAACCGTCAGCGGTGTGCCGGTGTACCATGTGGACCGGTTGATGGAGAAAAAAGAGGATATCGACGTACTGGTGATATGCGGCGGCTCTGCGACGGATCTGCCCAGGCAGACCGCGGAATATGCAGGGTATTTTAATGTAATAGACAGCTTTGACACTCATGCAAAGATTCCGGAGCATTTTGCAAGGGTGGACAGGGCGGCAAAGGAGGGCGGAAAGGTAGCCATGATCTCCGTGGGCTGGGATCCGGGTATGTTTTCCTTAAGCAGACTGTATGCCAATGCGATCCTGCGGGAGGGGAGCGATTATACCTTCTGGGGCAAGGGCGTCAGCCAGGGACACTCCGATGCAATCCGCAGGATCTCTGGCGTAAGGGATGCAAAGCAGTATACTATTCCTGTGGAATCCGCCCTGGAGGCAGTGCGGAACTGTGAAAATCCGTGTCTTACCACCAGGCAGAAGCATACCAGGGAATGCTTTGTGGTGGCGGAGGAAGGAGCGGACAGAGCCAGGATCGAGGAAGAGATCAAGACCATGCCCAATTACTTTGCAGAATATGACACGACTGTCCATTTTGTCACGCAGGAGGAGCTGCAGCGGGATCACGCGGGCATTCCCCACGGCGGATTTGTGTTGAGAACAGGGAAAACCGGCATGAACGGCGAGCACAACCATGTGATCGAGTACAGCCTGAAGCTGGATTCCAATCCGGAATTTACGGCCTGCGTGCTGACTGCCTATGCGAGAGCGGCCTACCGCATGAGCAAGGAGGGCATGACGGGGTGCAAGACGGTGTTTGACGTGGCCCCCGCCTATCTTAGTCCCCTGACGGCGGAGGAGATGCGGAGCAGGCTTCTGTAGGCGGTTTGATATATACCTTAGGAACCGTTTGTTCCGGCTAATTACGGAGCAATTTGCAGGAATTGTCAAAATAATTTTCTGACAATTCCTTAGATACCCAGGAGAATATGATCATGGAAAAGAAACCGTTTGTGACAAAGGAAATGGTGGAGGAGATCGTAAAGAAATATCCTACGCCATTCCATATATACGATGAAAGAGGTATCCGGGAGAATGCGAAAGCGCTGAAGGAGGCGTTTTCCTGGAATCCGGGATACAGGGAGTACTTTGCGGTGAAGGCTACGCCAAACCCCTTTTTGATAAACATTCTGCGGGATTACGGCTGTGGCTGCGACTGTTCCTCCCTGACGGAGCTGATGCTGTCAGACGCCTGCGGCATCCGGGGGGAGGACATTATGTTTTCCTCCAACGATACTCCAGCGGAGGAATTTGCCTATGCGGCGAAGCTGGGAGCCATTATCAATCTGGATGATATTACCCATATTGATTTTCTGGAGAATACTCTTGGCTATCTTCCAAAGACCTTAAGCTGCCGGTTCAATCCGGGCGGATACTTTTCACTGGGTACGGATATAATGGATAATCCGGGGGATGCAAAATACGGATTTACCACGGAGCAGATGTTTGAGGGCTACCGCATTTTAAGGGAGAAGGGAGTGGAAAATTTCGGCATTCATGCTTTCCTTGCCAGCAATACGGTGACCAATGAGTATTATCCCGTCCTTGCCAGGCAGCTGTTTGAGCTTGCGGTGCGGCTGAAGGAGGAAACGGGGGCGCATATTACCTTCATCAATCTGTCCGGCGGCATTGGGACTCCTTATAAGCCGGATCAGGAGAGAAATGACATTCGTGTCATAGGGGAAGAAGTGCGTAAGGCATATGAAGAGATCCTGACTCCCGCAGGTATGGGAGACGTGGCAATTTATACCGAGCTGGGACGCTTTATGATGGCGCCTTACGGTCATCTGGTGACAAAGGTGATTCATGAGAAACATACCTACAAAGAATATCTTGGGGTGGACGCCTGCGCGGTGAACCTTATGCGTCCGGCCATGTACGGCGCATATCACCACATTACGGTGCTGGGGAAGGAGCGGGAGACTTATGACTGTATGTACGATGTGACAGGTTCCCTGTGTGAAAATAATGACAAGTTTGCCATAGACCGTATGCTGCCCAGGGTGGAGATCGGGGATTATATGGTGATCCACGATACCGGAGCCCACGGATTTTCCATGGGGTATAATTACAACGGCAAGCTGAAATCCGCGGAGCTGCTGCTCCATGAGGACGGAAGCGTGGAGCTGATTCGGCGTGCGGAGACGCCCAGGGATTACTTTGCAACCTTTGACGGCTTTGAGATTTTTGACAAATTATTTCCGACTAAGAAGCATGAAGGTAAACGGGGCAGCATATAAGCCGGATAGGCTTAGATAATAGAATAACAGGAGTGAGAAAGAGCATGAGGTATCCGAAAAATCTGCCGGCAGGCGGGACCATCGGCTTTCTGGCGCCGTCCTTCGGATGCGCCACAGAGCCTTACAGGACTGCGTTTGACTGTGCGCTGAAGAATTGGGAGGACCAGGGATATCACATTTTGCTGGGGTCTAACTGCTATGAGGAATCCGGCGTGGGGATCAGCAATACGCCGGAGAAATGCGGCAGAGAGGTGATGGAGATGTTTGCCTCCCAGGCAGACTGCCTGATCTCCTGCGGCGGCGGAGAGTTGATGTGTGAGATCCTGCCCTATGTGGACTTTGAGAGATTGGCGGCGCTGGAGCCAAAGTGGTTCATGGGATATTCGGACAACACCAATCTGACTTATACGCTGGCCACTCTGACAGATACTGCGTCGGTGTACGGCCCCTGTGCTTCCACCTTCGGCATGGAGCCCCTGCATGAGTCGGTGCGGGACGCCTTCGGCGTTCTGACCGGGGAGGTGCGCAGGGTGGCAAGCTATGGGACCTGGGAGAAGGAAAGCCTGAGGGGGGAAGAGAATCCCAGAGCGCCCTACAATCTGACGGAAGCCTTGAAGATCAGAAAGTTTCTGGGAGACCGGGAGATCGGGAGCAGTGCGGGAGCCCCGGATGAGCTGCGGTTTTCCGGCAGGCTTTTAGGAGGCTGCCTGGACTGCCTGGTGAATCTGCTGGGCACCCGATTTGACAGGACCGAAGCCTTTGTGGAAAAGTATCGGGAGGATGGAATCATCTGGTTTCTGGAATCCTGCGATCTGAACGTGTTCGGCATCCGCCGCGCCCTGTGGCAGATGGAGGAGGCGGGATGGTTAAAATATGTGAAGGGATTTTTGATCGGCAGGCCGGCCAATGGGGAGGCCATGATGAATCTGGATCAGTATGACGCCGTGCTTCAGGTGGCGGGACGTAAAAACGTGCCGGTCATCATGGATGTGGATCTGGGCCACCGGCCGCCCATGATGCCCCTTGTGGTGGGCAGTATGGCGGAGGTGGCTGCGGCGGGGAACAATGTCAGCGTGGAAAGCAAACTGACATAAGCGTCATAAAATGAGTGACTTACAAACAGCGGCAAACCTCTGAATTATCACAGATTTGCCGCTGTTTCCCACTTTTTTCATTCCCGCGAGCAATGAGTCAAGTGCCGTGCTTGCACGAGCATTTGACGAATGCCGCGAGGGTCACATACCCTGTTGCTCTGCAGCGTTGCAAGCTTAATACTCTGTTGCTTGCAGCGGGGTTGTTGATGAAGAAAGCATCTTGCGAAATTTTGTATGTGGCGTGCAGAAGTAGAAGAATAATGTAACAGAAAGAAGACGCTGGTCAGGTATCTTTCTTCGCTACTTCTCCGTATCCAATCTGATTTTTGTAGCGCAGTTATGTAATATTTCTAATTCATCTGTCCATAATCCCTTATTTTTTAGAATATTTGCAGTTTCTACATAATCTTCATCTGTCAAAATAATTGTTGCCATAAAAGCACTGTACTCAGCGTCGGGTTTGACGCTTACTATATTTATAAGGATCCAAACCATGGAGCTTTGCCATTTCCACAATGGTATAGATGCCCATGCTGGCCTCCGCTCCGTCCATTGTATCGAAAAACAGCCAGTTCTTCCTCCCAACGACCACCGGGCGGATCGAGTTTTCACTCATTTATCCTCATATAAAGATAAATGAGTGAGCGCGCATTGCGAAATTTCACCATCGGAAGGAAGAACTGGGTGACAATCAACACGGTTCGTGGTGCACAGGTAAGCGCAGTCATTTACAGCGTCACAGAGACTGCCCGCGCGAACGGATTAAACGTCTACTGCTATATCCGGCATCTTCTGACGGAACTTATGAAGCTACGGGATACAGACGGAAAGGCAGACCCGGCAAAGTTGGAGCCACTCATGCCGTGGTCAAAATGCCTTCCGGCCGAGTGCTACAGCAAGCGTCGCCAATAGGCGGCGCTTATTTTCAGAGGGAGCGTCGGGTTTGACGCTTACTTTACAACATATTTGATAAATCTCTTTTGGCGAATCTGGGTGTAAAACCAACTTTCCATCCCAACAGGGGATACCAGTATACCTCCAAAGCTTTTCGGCAAAAAATAGTTGATGCCGGAATGACCCAGAGCATATAAAGGGTTGGCAGATGTATTGATAACGGTCCGATGAAAGGGTTTTGGAAAAGCATGAAGCGTGAAATGTATTATGGCTGGAAATAAAAGACAAGAGGAACATATTGATTACTACACTAACAAACGGGTTCAGCAGAATCAGGGCGCTGTGGTACCAATGGAATTTTACGAAAATAAGTTACAGGAGGCCGAATAATAAATGTCTGGCACAATATCGGACAGAAAACTTTTTGTTTTATTAACTGTCTACTATACGGGGAGCACACCTAATTCAGGGCTTTTAAAATTAGCATAGCTAATTATGTTGGATAGTGAAAAATATGTTTTCTCGAAATTATTGATTTTACAGCACATAGTAACTTATAGCATTCTTAAATTCGTTGCGGATTTAGATCTACAAATATAGTTTTTTCGCGACGATGAACGCTTCAAACACTCAAAGACATTAAGAAAATTTTGACGGAAGAGAATATCAAAGAATGTATTAAAGATTGCGGATTGTCACTCGTTGTTTTCATGTACTTATGACGAGTTGAAACTGATTAGGATACGACAGAGGGAGGTGCTGACTCATAGATAATTTCGAACAAAACAAATGCAAATTTGTTGCCAAAGCATAAACTTATTATAAATTAATAAGAATATATGGCTCTTCAGGGGTAATGGTGGGTGGAAAACACCCACAACCCCAGTATTTATGCTGATCAGGCAGCTTTTGGTTTTCGGTT
>JAMPHT010000072.1 GCA_023663285.1 Bacillota bacterium | reverse complement strand
CTTCCCTGACATAATCATCCCTGGCGTATTTGTCCCGTATCTCCCTCATATGCCCCTCGTACAACGCACGCAGATCCTTCCTCAGACTCATGACCTTTACCTCTTTTACTGCCTCCAATATCCCCGGATTCTTTGTCTTTATCATATCCAATTCCGCCTCCGTCTCCGCGTTGAACAGCCGGATCCAGTCATCCAACGGCTTATCTCCGCTTATCTGTTTCTTCAGCTCGATCACGTGTATCTCGAACATATCCGAGAATTCTTCCCCGTTCTCGTCCCGCAGCTTATACCTCCTGTGGTATGCCGGAGACTCGTTCAGGTCAAAATCCAGGATATTGATGCAGATACACTTTTTCAGCTTATGATAGCGCTCCCCTGACAGCAGGTCCTCCGTGAACATCTTCGCCAAATAAAACAGGCTCCGCTTGTCCCATTGGGCCACCATCCGGATCTGCAGCTCTATGTTCACCCGGCTGTCGTCATTAAGCTCCACCCTTACATCCAGGATGCCCTGCTTCTGCCTGGCATACCTTTTCCACAGAAACGGATTCGCCAGCCGGACAGAGCGGATCTCTCCCAGCGGGATCTCCAGCACGTCGCTGATAAAATATTTTCGCACCTCTTCGTTCAGCATCAGCTGCTTAAAGCTGAAATCATACTTCAATGATACTATCTCCATCCTCTTCCTCCTTTGCGTACAGAAGGTTTTCCTTGGATGGTATCTTGAAAATCTCCTGCTTTTTTATAGATTTGAATTCAAAAGCATAGATTTTCCGATCGTTCTGATTGATTTGACAGAAATCTGACTGAAAATTAGAAACGGTTATGCTTTGTATCAATGGTAACACATCACCGAAATATGTGCAAGAAATATTTTCTTTTTTTGCTCTGGTCTTCACTCAATATAAACTTCAGTTTCTGCATACAACTTTTTATACAATGCACATAAATCCATACAATATCACACATATCATAAAGCCTGTCATTCCTGCCATACCCGCTTTGTAGCTTCCGCCTGCAGGCTCCCACTGTTTTATCCGGCGGTGTTCCAATAAAAGCCCTACTGTTGCAGCCAATATGCCCAGAAGCAGCAATCCGGCCGTTTTTATGGCAGGCAGGGTATTGTTTTCTATTTTCTTTATCTCAAACAATATACCTGTCATTCCCATCCCGGCAAAAAGCAGTAAGGTATAGATCACGGTTACCGGCATACCGCACTTTGCACGTTTCCTGTCATCATCCCTGCAATATATTTTATCTGCCATTTTAAAGTTGATGATTTCCACTGTTGCAACAAATGTAAGCAAATATACCATCACCAAAAGTCCATTGAGCCATTCTATTTTCAAATCCATACTGTTTATCGCGCAAAGCAGAAAAATAAATACCGTAGATGTGACTCCAATGCAAAGCTCTATCTGTGTCAGCATTTTCTTTACTTCCCATATGTTATATTCCACTTTATCATCAAAGCCTGCCATTCCCTCAAAAGAATCACTGCATATTACATGAGAAAAATATATATGCAGAAACATCTGTATGGGAACACACAGAATAAACATACAGATAAAAGCTCCAAGACTGAAATTCTGCTGCAAAACACTGTGGAACAAATATGCTGTCATGCACAAAGCAGATATCCCGATGAATATCCATGGCTCCTTTCCCATCAGGCTTTTCGCAGGATCCATTGACGCTTTCTCTGCCCCTGTTGATGAGGTTTTCTCTTCCTCACTGTCATTATCCAGCAATGCGTCAACACTGACTTCCAGCAGCTGCGCCAGCCTGATCAAATTACCGGAAGCGGGCCTGGAGATCCCCTTTTCCCATTTTGTCACAGCCTGGCGGCTTACGCCCATATACTCAGAAACCTTCTCCTGCGACAGCCCTTTCTCTCTGCGGTAGTATCTGATATTTTCTGCCAGCCGATTTTCATCCATAATAATAACCTCGCCTTCCTTTAACTGATAGCAGTACTATACCAGTTTATCCGATTGCCTTCAACCAACTATATGGCAACTATGGGTTGCATCGGGCAAAAAGCGAAGAGACCAGACACATGATCTCATGGGCCAGCAGGGGCGCCGCCGAAAGAAGCCCCAGCCGCATCCACTCTCTTCCCGAAAGCGGGGACGTACCGAATGCCTGGATCAGGAAGGGGACCTCCGTCACCGCAAACTGCAGCAGAAAACCTATCACACAGGCGGCGATCATCAATTTATTCTCCAGATGATTCATCTTAAGGACAGAGCGGTTTGTATCCCGCATCCCCACCGCATGGAACAGCTGGCTCATTCCCAGCACGGTAAAGGCATAGGTCTGGGCCTTGGACAAAACCCATTCTTTCTGCAGCATTTCCCCAAGCCCGGCCACACTCACCGAAAGCCCCCTGATATGCAGCAGCGCCATCGGCAGCATGAGAAAAGCCGACAGGCTTACCGCTGCTATCAGCGCCCCGTAAAAGCAGGTACAGACCAGTCCGCCTCTGGCAAACAGGCTCTCGGAAGCTTTCCTGGGCTGCTGGCGCATCAGGCTTCTTCCATCATTTTTGTCCACCCCCAGCGCCAGCGCAGGCAGAGAATCCGTGATCAGATTGATCCACAGGATATGGCTGGACTTTAAGGGCGCCGCGAGACCGCATACCACTGCCAGAAACATGGTGATGATCTCCCCCAGATTAGAGGACAGCAGGAAGATCACGGACTTCCTGATGTTCTCGTATACGCCCCTGCCCTCCTCAATGGCCCGGCGAATGGTGGCAAAATTGTCATCCGTCAGAACCATATCCGCCGCCTGCCTCGCTACGTCCATTCCTGATTTTCCCATGGCGATACCGATATCCGCCGCCTTCAGGGAAGGCGCATCGTTGACCCCGTCTCCCGTCATGGCTACGATCTCGCCTCTGGACTGAAACCCGTCCACAATACGGACCTTCTGGGCGGGAGAGACCCTGGCGAACACCTTTGTATCCTCCAATCTCTCCGCAAGCTCCTCATCCGTAAGGCTTCCTAAAGTCTCCCCTGTCATACACTGTCCAAAGCGTTCCACGATTCCCAGCTGTTTCCCGATGGCAAAGGCTGTGTCTATATGGTCTCCGGTGATCATCACCGTGGTCACCCCTGCCTCTCTAAAATCTGCCGCCGCTTTTGCAGCCTCCGGCCTGGCAGGATCACGCATCCCCACCAGCCCCAGAAAGGTCAGTTCCGATTCCTCCGGCTTGCAGGCGCCGCTGCGCATGGCAACTGCCAGAGTGCGCAGCGCTTCCCCCGACATTTCAGCCACGGCTTCCCGTACCTGCCGCACGGCCGTCTCCGAAAACCGCACCGTGCCGTTTCCCGTGAGTATGTGGGTACACCTTTTCAACACCTCGTCCGGCGCACCCTTGGTATAGGAGACGCTCCCGTGGAGAGTGGTCATCATCTTCCTGTCCGAATCAAAGGAAAGCTCGTCTGTCCTGGGCAGCCGTTCCTCCGCCTCTTCCTTCTTAAGTCCCACCTTCTCCCCGAAATCCAGCAGCGCCAGCTCCGTGGGGTCTCCCGTCCTGCTGCCCTGTTCCAGCAGCGCATCATTGCACAGCACCATCCCCAGAAAGAAATCCGGCACCTCCGTCAGCCGAAGCTTAGATGCCGGCAGGATATGGCCCTTTACAAAGCACTTTTCCACCGTCATCCTGTTCTGGGTCAGGGTCCCTGTCTTATCGGAGCAGACCACGCTCACCGCCCCCAGTGTCTCCACGGAAGGCAGTCTCCGCACAATAGTATTCACCTTTACCATCCTGGTGACGCTTAGAGCCAGACAAATCGTCACCACCGCCGGAAGTCCCTCAGGCACAGCCGCCACCGCCAGAGAGATGGCGGTTATCAGCATCTCCGGAATATTTCTGTGCTGCAGTACCGCAATGGCAAATAAGACGGCGCAGAGCAGCAGGGATAACAGGCTCAACACCTTTCCCAGCTCTCCCAGCCTCCGCTGGAGCGGTGTCAGCTCCTCCTTCGATTCCGTAATCATGGCAGCGATCTTGCCCAGCTCCGTGTCCATGCCCGTTGCCGTGACAATGCCCTCACCCCGGCCGTAGGTGACAATGGTGGACATATAGGCCATATTGCGTCTGTCTCCCAGAGGAATTTCCCCTGGTGACGACACTCCGGAGGAATCTTTCCTGGCGGCTGCTTTCCCGGCAGGTACCTCCGCGGCGGCTTCCCTGAAGGATACCTCGCTCTGTGAAGCATCCCCTTGAAACAGGTCATTCCTTCTGCGGGAAAAATATTCTCCTCGAAGAGCCACCCCCGGCAGAAAACCGCTGTCCTTGTCCACCGGAACCGCTTCCCCGGTGAGGGCGGACTCCTCCACCTTCAGATTTGCTGTCTGCACCAGCCTTAAGTCCGCAGGCACCTGGCACCCGGCCTCCAGATATACCAGATCCCCCGGCACCAGCTCCGCCGCCGGGATCTCCATCCGTCTGCCGTCCCGGATCACAAAGGCTTTGGGGCTTGTCAGCTTTTTTAAGGATTCCAGCGCCCTTTTCGCCTTTCCCTCCTGCAGCACCCCCACGGCGGCGTTCAGCAACACCACCACCCCGATAATGACGGCGTCGCTTAACTCCCCTAAAAAGACGGATACCGCAGCCGCCACGATAAGCACATAGATCAGCGGGTCGTTCAGCTGCTCCAGAAAGGACTCCGCCACCGTCTTTTTCCGGGGCGCCTTCATCTCATTCCTGCCGTATGCGGCAAGCCGCCTTCCCGCCTCCGCCGCTGTGAGTCCCCTTTTGTCATCACTTTTCAGCTCTCTTACCGTATCCTGTATACTGTACCGTTCAAACACAAAAAAGTCCCCCCGAAGCATATTTTTAACAGCCTTCCGAAGTTGTCCGGAATTGTTAATGTATATGCTTACGGAGGGAAAATTATATCCCGCCGGCCGGAAAATATCTGTGACTGTCTGCTGCCCCGCCAGCCCTAAAGTGTCTGTTATACCGCTCTCCGATATTTATAAACTCTCCGATACGATCCAGGTATCTGTCTCCTGCCCTCTCCATGTACCATATAAAATAATCCTGTTTACATCATCACATATCAAAAATCCTCTCAATCGGAAATCATCGCCATATTCTTCATAGGTCAATGGCAGTTCTTTTACCATATTGCCGTCTTTGGATGAATAAATACGTATCACATAACGCGCCTCATCCCCCGTCAGCGTTGTGCGAGTGGCATAGTGATCACCATGGCAGGATACGGTAATGCTTCCGTTTTCATCGCTGTCATAAAGCGAAAAGGAACGGATTCCCCCTTCCGCATCATAACGAAAAACCGCACCTTCTCTTTCCCGCCCCGCTAACTCAGCTTCCTCGATCAGTGCAAAATCCTCAAATGCCCATATACTTCCCCATAAATGCCCGGCATTCTCTTCCTGCTGCTTTTCCCCATCCATGCCAACTATTCCAAGGACTCTTTCTCCGGAAGAATTTAAGTTGCCGCTAAACAGAATCTCCCCCGTTTGCTCCAGGCAGGCAAAATCATGAATGAAAATACCGTCCTGGGTCAGATCTGTGGTTTTATCTGAGGCAAAATCAAATAAGTATAAACCATTTATATTGTTATAAAGGAGTTTGTCTCCCCCGGAAAATAGTTTACAGGACATGATCTCGCGCTCTGAAGTCACCGCCTCCGCAACATCGACGGTCTGCTTCAACTGCAGATTTCTGTCATACTCAATCAATTTAAAGTTCATTCCCTCTGATGTCTCTCCCGTCAATAAATAGGCGTCTTCAGTTGTTTTTACCTGGAGATCTATAAGCGTGGGAGCAGTATTCTCCGCCTCGTTTTGTACCTCAAGAGTAAGACTGTCCATCTGCAGTATCCTTCGCGTGCCAACAAGCAGCAGTCCATCATCTTCAACACAATTTATTGTACCTGCGAATTCATCCAATATGATCTTTGAGTTTTCCGCCTCCGCTCTGTCAGACGATGAACTCAAGTCTGGATCACTGACCTCACTATCTGTCTTTTCCGGTGATGCATCATAAGAAGAGAACTCTTCTTTACTTTCGTTGACACTGTCAGCTTCCGATTTTTGGGATGGACCTGTACACCCGGCTAAATATAGGCAGCAGCATAGCAGCAATAGAAATAATTTATGCTTTTTCATAAAATACCTCCCGATATTCTGTCTTATCGCGAACTTATTCACAGAATCTGCGCTATCCCCCCAATAGCTCCCTCGTGTACGCCTGCTTCGGATGGTTGAACAGCTCCTCCGTCTCCCCGATTTCCAGAATCTTCCCCTCCTTCATCACCATGATCCTGTCGCACATCTTGTAGACCACGTTGATATCGTGGGAAATAAACAGATAGGAAAGCTGCATCTCCTGCTGCAGCCTCTGCATCAGTTCCATTATCTGAGCCTGGATGGTCACATCCAGCGCAGATACCGGCTCATCCGCCACGATCAGTCCCGGACCTGCGATCAACGCCTGGCCGATGCTGACCCGCTGGCGCTGTCCGCCGGAGAGCTGGGCGGGCCTGCGGTGAAAATATTTTTCCTCCATGCCCACCCGGCGCAGCATATCGTATGCCGCCGCCTCCATATCCCCCTTGCTCATAGCCAGGGATTTATCCAGCTTTCCCGCCGCCCGCAGGGGCTCCTGCAGCAGCCAGCCGATGGTCTTTGTGGGATTTAAGCTGCTGTACGGGTCCTGAAAGATCATCTGGGGTCTGACGGTGCTGTGCCGAATCTCCCCGGTAACATCCCGATTCATCCCCAGGATCGCCCTGGAAAGAGAAGTCTTCCCGCAGCCGCTTTCGCCCACCAGCCCCAGGCTCTCCCCCCTGTATATGGAAAACTCCGCGCCCTGGACTACCATATGCCGCTTTTTCCCGGAAAACAGGCTGTTGCTGCCGTCCCGGTAAAAAACCGACAGATCTCTGACCTCCACCACCGGGCGCGGCGCTTCTTCCCGTCCGGTTTCCTTCTGCCTTCCTTCCTCAGTCTGCCTGCCGCTTTCGGCCTTCCTTCCTTCTTCAGCCTGTATGCCGCTTTCGGCCTGCTTCTGCCACTCAGGGAGCAGTGACACTTCTCTCCCCCCATAAACAGAAACTCTTCGCTTCAATCGGGAGGGCACCGCCTCGATCAGCTTTTTCGTATACTCCTCCGCCGGATGTTCAAAAATATCCTCAGTCCTGCCAAGCTCCACTACCTTTCCATCCTTCATGACTGCCACCCGATGGCAGATCCTGCGGGCAAGATTCAGGTCATGGGTAATAAACAGCATGGAATTCTGCTCCCTTATATTGATGGTGCGCAGCAATTCTATGATCTGGTTTTGGATAGTCACATCCAGGGCTGTGGTAGGCTCGTCGCAGACCACCAGGTCCGGATGCAGTATGATTGCCATAGCAATCATCACCCGTTGCCGCATACCGCCGGAAAGCTGGTGAGGATAGCTGACATAGACGGTCTCCGTGTCCCTAAGCCCCACGGCTTCAAAAGTCTCCAGAACCTTCGCCCGGATCTCATCCCCGGTGAAGTCCGTGTGCAGACGCAGCATCTCCTCCACCTGCCTGCCCACTCTTATGGTGGGATTCAGGGAAGTCATAGGCTCCTGGAACACCATGGACATTTCCGCCCCCTGGTATTTTCGGTACAGAGCCCTGTCAACCGGCTTTCCCGCCTCCCGCAGCACCACATCGTCAAACAGTATCCGCCCGGAGGTGACCTTAGCCGTATCCGCCACAAGACCCATGAGAGTCAGCGCCGTCACAGATTTGCCGGAGCCGGATTCTCCCACCACGCCAAGAATTTCCCCGTCCTGCAGTTCCAGATCTACATTTTTTACGACCTCCGTACCGTCAAAGGCAACGGAGAGATTTTCTATCCTGATCATTTTATTCCGCCCTCCGCCTTACACCCTCGCTGAACAGTGAAAATCCCAGCACCACCCACACGATGGTCAGCCCCGGCGCAAGAGCATACCATGGGGCGTTCTGCAGATACCCCTGGGCGTCCGAAAGCATCTTTCCCAGGCTGGCGTCCGGGGGCTGCACTCCGATCCCAAGATAACTCATGCCGGACTCCGCCAGGATCGCATTGTTGAAGCCTATCATAACAGACACCCAGAATACGGAAAAAATATTGGGCAGAATATGCACAAACAGGATCCGCCCCCTGCTGACCCCCATAAGCCTTGCCCGCCCGATATAGTCCGCGTCCCTTAAGCGGATGAACTCGCTTCGGACGATTCGCACATAGCTTGGCATAAACACGATCCCCAGAGCGAGGATCACATTCTGCTTACCATTGCCCAAAATGCTGATAAGCACCAGCGCCAGAAGGATGCTGGGAAATCCGTTGACCGCATCTGTGATCCGCATCACAAGCTCATCCACAACACCGCCGAAATAGCCGGTCAGCGCTCCCAGTACAATACCCGCCGCGGCGGAAAAAAGGACCACCAGACTGCCGATCACGATAGTGGTGCTCAGCCCTTTCATCACCCTGGAAAATATATCCCGTCCAAAGTTATCCGTGCCGAAAATATGTCTTAAGGAAGGGGCCGCAAACTTCTCCGAGGCGGACATGGCCGTGGTGCTGTAGGGCGTCCAGAAAAAGCCCACGATTCCCAGCAGCAGAGCAAGACCTGTCATGAGCAGGCCCGCCGTCAGGTACTTATTCCATTTTCCGCCATCCCTCTTTTTCATATTGATCTCCATGCCGCCGACGGCACAAACAATCGATGAGCCGCCGCAAGACCGTTCAAACTTTCCAATCATGCCCCCTCTTGGGCACAAACAATTCATGAACCGCCGCCAAACCGGAAGAATCCGCTTGCGGATTCTTCCCGGAATGATTAGATATTCTTAGGCGGCGTCCAAAGAGGTGTGCTATGCACCCTCTTTGACGCCTTAGAATATCTTCATTCCGTTCACACTTCACTTCTCACTGATCCTGGGGTCAATGACCCGGTACAGGATATCCACCAGGAAATACACAAAAATCACCACAAAGGTAATATACAGGATCAGAATCTCCACCACCGGAAAATCTCTGTTGTTGATGGAACTGATAAGCAGCCGCCCAATGCCGGGCAGCCCGAAAACCTGCTCGATCACAATGCTGCCCGCCACGATCTCCGCAATGATCATGCCCAGAAAGGTAATGACCGGCATCATAGCGTTGCGCAGCACATGACCGTACATCACCCGCTGCCTGGTGCAGCCCTTGCTGTACGCCGTGCGCACATAGTCCGACTGCATTTCCGTCAGCATGGAATTTCTTAAGAATCTGGCCGTCATGGCGATTTTGGGAAGCGCCACGGACAACGCCGGAAACAGCAGATAGCCCAGAAAGCCTCCCAGGTTTTCCTTATAGCTCACATAGCCGCCGGGGGCAAACCATTTCAGTACGATCCCAAATAAAAAAGTCACCAGGATCCCCAAAAAGAAAGACGGGACAGCCATAGTGGCCTGGGTGACGACTCCAAGAGCGGCATCCAGATACCGGCTGCCGCTCTTTGCCCACAGCACCCCCAGGGGGATGGACACCACAATGATCAGGACCATGGACAGCCCGGCCAGCCACAGGGTCACGGGAAGCTTATCTCCGATCAGCTCCGCCACCGGCATCATTTCATTCATGTTTTTGGAATACTGGTAGCTGCGTCCCAGATCTCCCCGCAGCACACCAAGCGCCCAGTTCACATAACGCACCACCGGCGGGTCGTTTAAGCCTAACTCCTCTCTAAGCTGTTCCTCCCTTTCGGGCGTGGCTTCCGTTCCCAGAATAGAAGTGACCACATCCCCCGGAATGATCTGAAAAGCAAGGAAGGCGGCCACGGAAACCAGAAACAATGTCATAATGAGAGTGATGATTTTTTTTACAAAAAAGTTCACGCTGCCGCCTCCTTTCTGATAATTCTTTCAACAGTTCAGCACTCCCATTCAAAAATGAGTCTGCTTCGCATCCGTCGCCGCCAAGGCGGCTGAACTGTTATTCTACATAGTACACCGTACTCATATCCTGCACATAGACAGGGTAGAAGGTATAGCCTCCCAGCTTAGGGTCCACTGCAATGGTGATGGCCGGCACCTGGATAAACGCACTGCCCGCCTCATCACACAGTATCTGCTGCAGCTGCTTATAATATCCGGCTTTCTCCTCCAGATCCATTGCGGCGGCAGCTTTCAGATACATCTCATCATACTCCGCACTTACAAAGTTGATAAAGTTCTTTTTGGAGTCCGTCTGGAACCGGTTCATCATGTAGCCCGGCGTGTTATCGCAGGTGAGGCCGCTGATGGTGGACTGGTACTTGCGCCCGTTGTAGCAGTCCTCCAGCCAGGCGTTCCACTCCACCGGGTTGATGACGGCATTGATCCCCGCCTTCTTTAACTGCTCCACCACTACCTCCGCAGTCTGCATATGATACTCATAGTTGGAGGGCACGGTGATCTCCAGGTCAAACCCGTCTGGATAGCCCGCATCCGCCATCAGCTCCTTTGCCTTCTCGATATTGGCCCCGGTGCCGTAAGCATCATTCAGATCCACATAGTAGCTCTGCAGCGTGGGCAGCATGGCCGCACTGATGAGGGCGGCATTGCCCCCTGCCAGAAAATCGTTGATCTCATCCTTATCCAGCGCATAGCAGATCGCCTGTCTGATGCGGACGTCGCTTAAAAGCGGGTCTGCATTGTTCAGATAGAGCGCCTGGACCACTGCGGAGGATGCGGACAAAATCTGGAAGCTGTCCTTCAACTCGTTTGCCTGGCTGTCCGTCAGGTAAGGGTAAATGTCGATGGAACCTCCCTGCAGCTCCAGCAGGGCCGTATCGGTACTGGTGACGATCTTGAAATTCACCTCGTCCAGATAAGGAAGCCCCTGCTGCCAGTAATCCGGATTCTTCTTCACCACAATACCCTCCTGGGGCGTATAGGACACAAAAGAAAACGGCCCGGTGCCAATGGGTGTGCCGCTCTCATCCTCCCCGCTGCCTGCAGGAATGATAGCCGCCACAAAGCTGTATATCAGCTCCGTATTTGCACCGCCCACCGTGACCTGAACCGTCTTTTCGTCAATTATGTCTACGCTTGTCAGAACCTTCAATGATGAAATCAACGGTGTGCCGTCCAGAAGGCCGGAAGCCCTCTCCAGAGAATATTTCACGTCCTCAGCCGTCACAGCATCGCCGTTATGGAACTTTACGCCCTCCCGCAGGGTGAAGGTATAGACCAGACCATCCTCGGAAACGGTGTAATCGCTTGCAAGCGCTTTCATCAAATCGCCGTTCTTGTCGGGTTTTACCAAGCCCTCAAAAATGTTGAACAGAATTTCCTTAGTTCCTGCCGCATTTGCTTTGTGTGGGTCAAGACTGTCAATATCCTGCTGTATTCCTACAACAACGGAGCCGCCATAGACCGGATCGCCTGTGGGCCCCGCGACAGAGGAATTATCCCCCGAAGACTCTCCTGTGCCGTCTGAGCCGCATCCGCCCAGTACAGCCATTGTCAGAAGCGCCGTCAAAAGTAAACTCAAAAGTTTCTTTCTCATACTCTTCTCCTCTTCGATCAATAAACCTCTCACTATTCGATTGTCACCCTCATTTTACCATAGAATCTGATATATGCAAGGAGTTTTTTAGCAAGAACAGGGTTGTTTCACGAAGCTTTTTAATAAGCGTGTGGTCAAATTTTTATCCCTG
>JAMPHT010000071.1 GCA_023663285.1 Bacillota bacterium | reverse complement strand
GTATACACCCAACCCGGCATATAAGTCCATGTAATTTTATGCTGTACTTTTAATAAAAATATGCTAAAATAAAAATACATACGTGTCACTTTTTGTTTTGTGGCCGGAAAATACAGGAGAGGAAACGTTGACCATGGAGCAGGATACAGAATACAGAAAGCAGCAGCTGAGCGGGTACAAACAGGAGGTATTGCCACTTCTTAAGTATATCCCCTGGTTTGAAAGTAACGCGGGCCAGCCGGGCAGTACCTTTTACCAGGGTCCGGACGCCACGGAGCACTCCATGAGCATTCCGGTGTACGACGCGAATCTTCTTAATTTTGTCAAAGAGGCGTCGAAGTCCTCGCTGATGGACCGGAATTACTGCTACACCTATACCAGGGGCAGGATCAGGACCCATGAGGACGAGAGAAGGGTCATTGCCGGGGCGGAGCTGAAGGACTGGGACGTTCTGCGGGGGATCCTTTCAAAATATGTGATGGGCGGCATGACGAAGAGTGTACTGTGGGCGCAGGCGGTGCAGGAAAATATTTTTTTACTTGTATTGAAGAAAATGCAGGAGATCATTGAATTTTGGGACCGGCCTTTTGATATACGGTAGATTGAGCCAGACGCAGAAAATACGCAGGAATGAGGAGAAAAATGGGAGAAAAATCGATACAGAAGAAGAAGTATATCTTGGAAACGGCAAGGCAGGTCTTTGTGGAAAAAGGCTATAAAAGCGTCACCATGAAGGATATCGTGGAGGCGTGCAATATCAGCCGGGGCGGTCTGTACCTGTATTTTGAGAGCACCAGCCAGATCTTTCAGGAGGTGATGAAGCTTGAGAGCGAGGAGACGGACGATGTCTTTTCCGACAATATCACCGAGGACGCTACGGCGGCGGATATTCTGATGCTGTTTCTGCAGGAGCAGAAAAAAGAGCTGCTGCGCAAGAAGAATACTCTTACCCAGGCAATCTATGAATATTATTTTGAGAACCAGCCCAATAAGAAAAATAATATCCTGAAAAAGCAGTTTGATTCGGCGGTCAAGATCATCGAGAAGCTGATCGAGATCGGTGTGGACAACGGAGAATTTTACTGTGATGACTGTCAGGGCACGGCAAGGAATATCATGTTTGTTCTGGAGGGTCTGAAGATCTCAGCCCAGACCATCGGCATCACCGCCGATACGGTGGACAGGGAGATCGTGTTCATATTGAAATTTTTGGGGCTTGAAGCAGAGGCATAAGGAGGAAACAAATGGGAAATGTCAGGCGCATCTATGTAGAAAAGAAAGAGCCCTTCGCGGTGAAAGCAAAGGCTCTGCACGAGGAGCTCAGAAATTATCTGGGGATCCGGGTGGATGGCGTCAGGGTGTTGATAAGATACGACGTGGAGAATGTGTCGGAGGAAGTGTTTGAAACGGCCTGCAGGACCGTTTTTTCGGAGCCGCCGGTGGATCGGCTGTACCGTGAAAGCATAGAGCTTCCGGCAGGCGCAAGGGTATTTTCCGTGGAGTTTCTGCCGGGCCAGTTCGACCAGAGGGCGGATTCGGCGGTGCAGTGCCTCCGGTTTTTAAAGGAGGACGAGGAGCCTGTTATCCGCACGGCAGTGACATATATGATCCTGGGGGACATTTCGGAGGAGGAGTTTGCCAGGATCAAGGCATACTGCATCAATCCCGTGGATTCCAGGGAGGCGGGAGACATAAAGCCGGATACTCTGATCACCGTATTTGAAGAGCCGGCGGATGTGGCGGTATTGGAAAACCTTTCGGGGCGGGAGGATTTTGTGGATATGCCGGAGGCGGAGCTGAAAGAGCTGTACGACTCTCTGGGGCTTGCCATGACCTTTAAAGATTTTCAGCATATACAGAATTATTTTGCCGGGGATGAGAAGCGCAACCCCACTATGACGGAGATCCGGGTGCTGGACACCTACTGGTCCGACCACTGCCGCCATACCACGTTTTCCACGGAGCTGACGGAGGTGGAGTTCGGCCAGGGCTATTACCGCTCGCCCATCGAGACTACCTATCGGAGTTATCTGGACACCAGGGAAGAGCTCTTCGCAGGCAGAAAGGACAAATTCATCTGCCTGATGGATCTGGCGCTGATGGCCATGAGAAAGCTGAAAAAGGACGGCAGGCTGGAGGATATGGAGGAGTCAGACGAGATCAACGCCTGCTCCGTGGTGGTGCCTGTGGAAATGGACTACGGAGACAGGAAAGAGACGGAGGAATGGCTGGTATTCTTTAAAAACGAGACGCACAACCATCCCACGGAGATAGAGCCCTTCGGCGGCGCGGCCACCTGTCTGGGGGGCGCCATCAGAGATCCGCTGTCCGGCAGAGGCTATGTGTATCAGGCTATGCGGGTCACCGGCGCGGCGGACCCTACGGTTCCCGTGGCGGATACCCTCAAGGGTAAGCTGTCCCAGAAAAAGCTGGTGCGGGGGGCGGCGGACGGTTATTCCTCCTATGGAAACCAGATCGGCCTTGCCACCGGCTTTGTAAAGGAGATCTACCATCCGAATTATGTGGCAAAGCGTATGGAGATCGGCGCGGTCATGGGCGCAGCGCCCAGGCGTAATGTGATCCGTGAGACCTCCGATCCCGGAGACATCATCATTCTGTTGGGGGGACGTACCGGGCGGGACGGCTGCGGCGGGGCTACAGGCTCCTCCAAGGTACATACGGAGCAGTCCATCGAGACCTGCGGCGCTCAGGTACAGAAGGGCAACGCGCCCACGGAGCGCAAGATACAGAGGCTGTTCCGTCGGGAGGAAGTGAGCCGCCTTATCAAAAAGTGTAACGATTTCGGCGCGGGCGGCGTGTCTGTGGCCATCGGCGAATTGGCGGACGGCCTGACCGTGGAGCTGGATAAGGTGCCTAAGAAATATGCGGGACTGGACGGCACGGAGCTTGCCATATCCGAGTCCCAGGAGCGTATGGCAGTGGTGGTGGATCCGGGGGATGTGGATAAATTTTTAGGCTATGCGGCGGAGGAGAATCTGGAAGCAGTGGCAGTGGCGTCAGTCACTGAGGAGCCCAGGCTGGTGCTGAACTGGAGAGGGAAAAAGATCGTTGACCTGAAGCGTTCCTTCCTGGATACCAACGGCGCCCATCAGGAGACTGCCGTAAGGGTGGATATTCCCGACGAGAAGGAAAATTATTTCAGGAAGATCGCCATACCCGCAGTGAAGGAGAAGCTGGACGAAAGGGATGTGAAGGGCGCCTGGCTTGCCCTGTTGAACGATTTGAACGTATGCTCCCAGAAGGGGCTTGTAGAGATGTTTGACGCTTCCATCGGCGCAGGCAGCGTGCTGATGCCTTACGGCGGAAAGCACCAGCTGACGGAGACCCAGACCATGATCGCAAAGCTGCCTGTGCTGAAGGGCAGGACGGATACCGTCACCATGATGAGCTTTGGCTTCGACCCTTATCTTTCTTCCTGGAGCCCCTACCATGGCGCAATTTATGCCGTTGTGGAGTCCATGGCTAAGATCGTGGCCTCCGGCGGCGATCATACAAGGATCCGCTTTACCTTCCAGGAGTATTTCCGCAGAATGACTGAGGAGCCGGGACGCTGGAGCCAGCCCTTTGCCGCTCTGCTGGGGGCTTATGACGCCCAGCTTGGCTTCGGCCTGCCCTCTATCGGCGGCAAGGACAGTATGTCCGGTACCTTTAACGATATCGACGTGCCGCCCACCCTGGTATCCTTTGCGGTGGACATTGCAAGGAGCGGCGACATTGTGACGCCGGAGTTGAAGAAGCCGGGAAATAAGCTGGTGCGCTTCGAGATCGAGGCGGACGAATACGATATTCCGAAATATGACAAGGCTGCAAAGCTGTATGCTTACATCCATCAGATGATGCAGGAGAAGAAGATCCTTTCGGCCTATGCCCCGGACGGACGGGGAGTGGCGGCGGCTGTGGCAAAGATGGCATTCGGAAATAAGCTGGGTGTGGAGTTGGAGAGCACTGTGGATGTCGGCGAGCTGTTTGAAAGCAGAGCCCTGGGAGATATTCTGGCGGAGGTTCCGGCGGAGGAAGTATCCGCACTGATGGAATCGGGATTCGACTGTAAGGTATACGGCAGTGTGACGGAAGAACCCGTTTTTGTATACGGAGACGTCAGGATCACCATGGAGGAGGCGCTGGACGCCTGGACCTCCAGGCTGGAGAAGGTGTTTGCCACAAAGGCGGTAAAGGGCTCTCAGGCTGTGGACAGCCCGCTGTATCAGGCGGATCCCGGCAGCATCTATGTGTGCAGGAACAAGGTGGCAAAGCCCACTGTGTTCATTCCGGTATTTCCGGGTACGAACTGCGAATATGACAGCGCAAAGGCATTCCGGCGGGCAGGGGCCAATGTGGTGACGAAGGTGTTCCGGAACTTAAGCGCCTCGGATATAAGGGAGTCTGTGGACGAATTCGAGAAGGCTATCGGCCAGGCGCAGATCATCATGTTCCCCGGCGGATTCTCGGCGGGCGACGAGCCGGACGGCAGCGCCAAGTTCTTTGCGACCGCATTCCGGAACGCGAAGCTGCAGGAGGCAGTGATGAAGCTCTTAAATGAGCGGGACGGTCTGGCGCTGGGCATCTGTAATGGCTTCCAGGCGCTGATCAAGCTGGGGCTGGTCCCCTGGGGAGAGGTCAGAGGGCAGGGAGAAAATTCACCCACACTGACCTTCAACACCATAGGCCGCCATATTTCCAAGATGGTGTACACGAGAGTGGTGTCCAATAAATCTCCCTGGATGCAGAAGGCAAAGCCGGGGGCAACCTACTGTAATCCCGCGTCACACGGGGAAGGACGCTTTGTGGCGGACAGGGAGTGGATCGACAGGCTGTTTGCAAACGGTCAGGTGGCGACTCAGTATGCAGACCCGGAGGGCGGCGTCTCCATGGATGAGGAATACAATGTAAACGGCTCCTACAGCGCCATTGAGGGTATCACCTCCCCCGACGGGCGTGTGCTTGGCAAGATGGCCCACTCCGAGCGCAGGGACGAGGCCGTGGCCATAAATATTTACGGGCAGCAAGATATGGGGATCTTTGAGTCAGGCGTAGCTTATTTTGAATAATATAGTTTGAATAACGCACGTAATCATAACACACGTGATCATAAATCTATTCATTAAAGAAAGGGCGGCTTTGCCGCGCAGGGTGAAAAGTATGTTAATGGCTTTGGTGCCGCTTTTTGATGAGAATATGGCAGTGAAGGCGTACTCTATCTTCTCACAGAAAGACAATTATTTTCTGAATCCTCTGATGCTGGGGACCGGGCAGAACGACGGAGCAGCAGTGGTGGAGGGACTGGAACTTATCGAGAGCATGGGAATAGAGACCGTGTCCGAGGACAAGGAGATATTTGTGCCGGTGAGCAATATTTCCATCTTCTCCGATGTGGAGGGCCAGTGCAGCGCTCCCCATTACAGGATCGTGTTCCTCATCGACAACACCATACCGCCCGTGGAGGCTTATATCAACCGTCTGCATGAGCTGAAGGAAAAGGGCTATAAGCTGGCGGTACGCAAGCTGGCGGTGTCGGACTTCGGGAATTACGCCGAGGTCATGAAGCTGGCTGATTATGTCTTTTTGAATAATAAAAAGATAGCCATCGAGAAGGCAAGGCTCTATTTCGGAAAGCTGTATCCCCATATCAAGCTCTGCGCAGGCGGGATCGACACCATGGAGACCTTTGAGGTATTGAAGGAGACAGGGGGCTACCAGCTGTACGAGGGAGAGTTCTACCGGGTGCCGGTGACCAGGGGCGAGCACGTGGTAGCGCCTTTGAAGGTAAACTATATCGAGCTGCTGAATGTTGTGAACGATGAGGACTTTGACCTGCTGCAGGCCGCCAATGTCATCGGCCGGGATACGGCGCTGACCATTTCCCTGCTGCAGATGGTGAACCGGATGACGGTGAATTCCGGCATCACCACCATACGCCATGCCGCAGCCATGCTGGGTCAGAAGGAGCTGAAGAAATGGATCAACACGGCGGTGGCAAACGAGCTGTATGCGGATAAGCCCAGCGAGATCACCAGACTGTCCCTGCTGCGTGCAAAGTTTGCGGAAGGGCTGGCTGACGCTTTCGGCATGAAGGAAAAGTCGGAGGAGTTGTTCCTGCTGGGACTGTTCTCCGTGCTGGATGTGGTATTGGAAAAGACTATGGAGGAAGCCCTGCAGATGGTCATGGTGGCGGGGGATATCCGGGACGCCCTGACCGCAGGGAAGGGTCCCTATGCCGCCCTGTACGAATTCATGAAGGAATACGAGATGGCGGATTGGCAGGAGGTGTCCAGAAAGCTGCTGCTGGGAGACATCAATGTGGATGATGTACACGATTCCTATGTGAACGCGCTGAAGTGGTATAAGCAGCTGGTGTAAGTCAGCCTTATAAGCGTGACGGCGGCAGCTGACAGTCATTCTCATGCAGACTCGCTTTCGCTTGGAGGCGCGACGCAGCGGTGCATAAGCAGACATAGTACGCCTGCTAAGCACCGGCGTCTTGCACAGTCTGCATGAAAACGACTGTCAGCTGCCGCCTGTAACGTGTAGAGGCTGATTGACTTTCAGCTCCCTGTCGGCAGTCAGCCGTTCATAGCGTCCCTATGCCGATTGCGGGTGAAAAGTAACGGAGGCGGGTTTTTGTTGCCCGCCTTATTTTTTTGTGATATGATAACCGAGATAGTGCGAGGAGGACAGGATGAAAGCTTTTTTGATTTTGGAGGACGGCACCGTGTTTGAGGGGACTCACATCGGCGCCCGGAAAGAGATCGTCAGTGAAATCGTATTCAATACATCCATGGCAGGATACCTTGAGGTGCTGACCGACCCGTCCTATGCGGGACAGGCAGTGTGTATGACCTATCCTCTCATCGGAAATTACGGTATCTGCAGGGAGGACATGGAATCCCTCAGGCCATGGCCGGACGCTCTTCTTGTGCGGGAGCTTTCCCGCATTCCCAGTAATTTCCGAAGCGACTGTACGATTCAGCAATTTCTGGAAGAGAATGATATTCCCGGTATTGCCGGTATTGATACCAGAGCTTTGACAATGCTTCTCCGTGAGAAGGGCACGATGAACGGCATGATCACTACCAATAAAGCCTATGATTTTGAACTGATCCGGCCCATGCTGAAGGCATACACCACAGGAAAGGTAGTGGAGAGGGTCACCTGCCGGGAAAAATACGTGGTAAAGCCCGCTTTGAGCCTGGCGGAGAACGGTCCCCTGTCCGGCTCCGCCAGGTTTGACAGAGAGGCTTATGAGAGCGGCGTCCGGGAGAAGCGTCCTACTCTGGTAAAGGAGCTGAACGGGGCGGGCTTAAGGGTCGCCCTCATGGATTTCGGCGCCAAAAAGAACATTGCCCACTCCCTGGCGGAGCGGGGGTGCGAGGTGACGGTCTTTCCCGCCGCCACGCCTGCGGAGGAGGTCCTTGCCATGCGGCCGGACGGCATCATGCTCAGCAACGGCCCCGGAGATCCAAAAGAATGTACATCCATCATAGAGGAGATCAAAAAGCTGTACGCTTCCGATATTCCCATTTTTGCTATTTGTCTGGGGCATCAGCTTATGGCCCTCGCCAACGGCTGCGATACCCATAAGCTGAAATACGGACACAGGGGCGGCAATCATCCCGTAAAGGATCTTGCTACCGGACGAGTGTACATTTCCTCCCAGAACCACGGGTATGTGGTGGACACGGACAAGCTGGACCCGAAGATTGCGGTCCCCGCCTTTATCAATGTGAACGACGGCACCAACGAGGGGCTTTCCTACACAGGAAAGAATATCTTTACGGTACAGTATCACCCGGAGGCCTGTCCCGGCCCCCAGGACTCCCGTTACCTGTTTGACAGGTTTATTCAGATGATGAAAGGAGAGAACTGCCATGCCTAAGAATCCGGATGTAAAGCGCGTTATGGTGATCGGCTCCGGCCCTATCGTCATCGGACAGGCGGCGGAGTTTGATTATGCGGGGACCCAGGCCTGCCGCTCCCTGAAGGAGGAGGGGGTGGAGGTCATTCTGGTGAATTCCAATCCTGCCACCATCATGACGGATAAGGATATTGCGGATAAGGTCTATATTGAGCCCCTGACGGCGTCGGTGCTGGAGCAGATCATCGAGCAGGAGAAGCCGGACAGCATCCTGCCCACCCTGGGAGGACAGGCGGGCCTGAACCTGGGGATGGAGCTGGAGGAATCGGGATTTCTGGCGGCCCACGGCGTCAGGCTGCTTGGAACCACCGCAGCCACCATCCGCAACGCGGAGGGCAGGCAGGAATTTAAGGATCTGATGGAGCGGATCGGGGAGCCCTGCGCCGCTTCCAAAGTGGTGGAAAATGTAAAGGAAGGCATTGAATTTACCAATAAAATAGGCTATCCCGTGGTGCTGCGTCCCGCTTACACCCTGGGAGGCTCCGGCGGCGGCATTGCCCATGATCAGGCAGAACTTAAGGAGATCCTGGAAAACGGGCTGCGTCTCTCCAGAGTGGGCCAGGTGCTGGTGGAGCGATGTATTGCAGGCTGGAAGGAGATCGAGTATGAGGTCATGCGGGACAGCGCAGGCAACTGTATCACGGTCTGTAATATGGAGAACATCGATCCGGTGGGCGTACATACCGGGGACAGCATCGTGGTTGCGCCCTCCCAGACCTTAAGCGACAAGGAGTATCAGATGCTCCGCACCTCCGCCCTGAATATCATCAGCGAGCTGAAGATCACCGGGGGCTGCAATGTGCAGTTTGCCCTGCATCCCACCAGCTTTGAATACTGCGTGATCGAGGTGAATCCCAGAGTGAGCCGTTCTTCGGCCCTGGCTTCCAAGGCTACGGGGTATCCTATCGCAAAGGTGGCCGCAAAAATAGCCCTGGGGTATACCCTGGACGAGATAAAGAACGCCATTACCGAGAAAACCTATGCTTCCTTTGAGCCAGCTCTGGATTACTGTGTGGTGAAGCTTCCCAGGCTGCCCTTTGACAAGTTCCTTACGGCAAAGCGGACCCTGACCACGCAGATGAAGGCCACCGGCGAGGTCATGAGTATCTGCGACAATTTTGAAGGGGCGTTGATGAAGGCCATCCGTTCCCTGGAACAGCACGTGGACAGTCTGTTGAGCTATGACTTCTCCGGCCTTTCACGGGAGGAGCTGACAGAACAGCTCAAGGTAGCGGACGATCGGAGGATCTGGGTCATAGCGGAGGCTCTTCGTAAAGGCGTCGGCTATGAGGAGATCCATGAGCTTACCATGATCGATATTTGGTTCATTGATAAGCTTGCCATCCTGGTGGAGATGGAGGAGGCGCTGAAAACAAAGGAGCTGACGCCGGAGCTTCTGAGGGAGGCAAAGCGGCTGGAGTTTACGGACAGCTGTATCGCCGCTCTTACAGGCAGGACCGAGGAAGAGATAAAGAAGCTGCGGTATGAGAACGGCGTCCGGGCGGTCTACAGGATGGTGGACACCTGCGCCGCGGAGTTTGCCGCCGCCACCCCATATTATTATTCCGTGTATGACAGCGTTCTTCCGGAATATAAAGCAGATGAAGCAGATATAGCAGACAAAGCCAAGAAGCCAGACGCAGGAGAAAAGCCTTCCGCCGCTCCCCGGAAGAAGGTGCTGGTATTGGGTTCCGGCCCAATACGCATTGGCCAGGGCATCGAGTTTGACTATTGCTCCGTTCATGCTACCTGGGCGTTTTCCAGAGAGGGCTACGAGACGATCATCATCAACAACAATCCGGAGACGGTGAGCACGGACTTTGACATTGCGGATAAGCTGTATTTTGAGCCCCTGACGGCGGAGGACGTGGAAGCCATCGTGGATATCGAGCATCCTGACGGGGCGGTGGTGCAGTTTGGCGGACAGACGGCTATCAAGCTGACGGAGAGTCTGATGAAAATGGGCGTGCCTATCTGGGGCACAAAGGCGGAGGATGTGGACGCCGCCGAGGACAGGGAGCTTTTTGACAGGATCCTGGAGCAGACCGGTATCCCCAGGGCAGCGGGAGGAACGGTGTACACGGCGGAGGAAGCGAAGGAGGTTGCAAACCGTCTGGGCTACCCTGTGCTGGTGAGACCATCCTACGTGCTGGGGGGACAGGGAATGCAGATCGCCATCTCCGACCGGGAGATCGAGGAATTCATGGAGATCATCAATCGGATCGCCCAGGATCACCCCATTCTGGTGGACAAATACCTCCAGGGTAAGGAGATCGAGGTGGACGCGGTCTGCGACGGCACGGATATTCTGATTCCGGGGATCATGGAGCATATCGAGAGGACCGGCGTACATTCAGGAGACAGCATCTCCGTATATCCGGCTCATACCATCGGCAAGCTGGTGAAGGACAAGATCGCGGAGTACACCAGAAGGCTCGCTACCGCCCTTCATGTGAAGGGGCTGATCAACATTCAGTTCATCGCCATCGGAGAGGATGTGTACGTCATTGAGGTAAATCCCCGCTCCTCCAGGACGGTGCCCTATATCAGCAAGGTGACGGGGATCCCTATTGTGGACCTGGCCACGGAGGTCATTATCGGAAAGACCATCCGGGAGCTGGGATATAAGCCGGGGCTGCAGCCGGAGGCGGAGTATTACGCTATCAAGATGCCCGTGTTCTCTTTCGAGAAGATCCGGGGGGCGGAGATCAGCCTGGGGCCGGAGATGAAGTCCACCGGCGAGTGCCTGGGGGTGGCAAAGACCTTCAACGAGGCGCTGTATAAGGCGTTTTTGGGGGCAGGCGTGAATCTGCCCCGGTATAAGAATTTGATCATGACGGTGAAGGACGCGGACAAGGGGGAAGCCGTGGAGATCGGCAGACGCTTTGAACGCCTGGGCTATACCATCTACGCCACCAGAAGCACTGCTGCGGCCTTGAACGAGGCGGGTGTGAAGGCAAGAAAGGTGAACAAGATATCCCAGGAGTCTCCCACAGTCATGGACCTGATCCTGGGTCATAAGATAGACCTTGTCATCGACACCCCCACCCAGGGGCGGGATAAGAGCAGGGACGGCTTCCTGATCCGCCGCACCTCCATTGAGACAGGCGTGAATGTGATCACCGCCATGGATACCGCCAGAGCGCTGGTGAGCAGCCTGGAAAATAAGGAGAGCGACGGAAAGCTGACGCTGGTGGACATCGCGGCGCTGTGAGCGGCATCGTAAATGTCCGTTTCTTACAAACTTATGGTTTGGAAATGGGAAAAGCTGCATATAATAATTCCAAATGCCGCCAGACCCGCGGCTGAGACTGCGGGCAGGCAGGAATGGAGGAATTGCTATGAAAGCTGAGACTTACCCATTTATTGTGCGTCCCCTGCCCTATGAATATGATGCGCTGGTGCCGGTGCTGGACGAGGAGACATTGCATTTTCACCATGACAGGCACTATAAGACCTATGTGGATAATCTGAACAGCGCGCTGTCGGATTATCCGGAGCTGCAGAAGAGAAGCCTGAAGGAGCTTTTGAACGGCATAGACAGGCTGCCCACACAGGTACAGACCCCCATCCGAAACAACGGAGGAGGGGTCTATAACCATGAGCTGTACTTTGATTCCATGAAGAGCCCCACGGGGCAGGAGCCGGAGGGCGCGCTGGCGGAAGCCATCGAGCGGGACTTCGGCTCCTACAGGCAGTGGAAAGACCAGATGAAGCAGACTGCCCTGGGCACCTTCGGATCGGGCTGGGCATGGCTGGTAACGGACAATAAGGGAAAGCTGTCCATTGTCCGGACGGCAAATCAGGATGTGCCGGATCTGGAGGAATATACACCCATCCTGCTGGTGGATGTGTGGGAGCACGCCTATTATCTGCAGTATCAGAACAGACGGGCCGACTATGTGGACGGCTGGTTTGATCTGATCAACTGGCGCAAGGCAGGCAAGCGCTATGAGGAGGCCGCGGGCACAGTCCGCACTGAGGCCGGATGAACCGGGGATAAAATCGAGTAGGAGGCGGCCAGTCACCGCCTCCTACTCGATTAGTTACTTTTCACACAGTAGCCACCGAAGCGGCATCTTTGATGCCGCTTCGCT
>JAMPHT010000070.1 GCA_023663285.1 Bacillota bacterium | reverse complement strand
CATTATGAGGCAGCATTAGGCTTTTGTCACTCCGTCAGAATATTTTGCGCTTACCATTTATTTTACAGGAGGAGATATATGGGATTATTTGATAAGCTTGGAAATCCGAAAATTACAACGCCACAGGAAAGAAGAGTAAAGACTCTTGAAAGATTAAGAAAGCAGAAAATAGCAGTCAATGAACATTTGCCGCTGCTTCCGTCAGGTGAAATGGTAAAAGTAAAAAGCATGGAGGAAGTAAAAAAAAGAGCGCTGGCCTCCATGATAAGTATTCAGCTGGCCTGTTCCATCCGAAATGATGAAGATTACGCAAAGTCGTTGGCGGGGGCAGGGCAGATGATGGACGCCTGGGATGTATCAATAGATGATTTTCTGCCCAGGGAAAGGGTGTTGATTCAAAATAAATACACACAAAAGGGAAATACAGATGAACTTTCCAAACAGGGCGTCATAGATATCATATGGTCCTATGAAACGTATTATTCGCTTATATGGTCATTGGATCTGATAGGCGGGAAAGAACTGATGGATGCATCGAATACGTGCAATACGGTGAGAGCCATTTCAATTGCACAAATGATCAATGATATAGCATCTAAACTGGTAAATACCGAAAAAATACTGGATATGTCCGATTTATTTTATTGTTACTACTGGGCCTGTGCGGAAAAAAAGATAAGACCTGAAACTGCAGCAGGCAAACTGAATCCGGAAGTCGTGGCTGAACGAAGAAGGGGATTAGAGTGGATCGTCAGTGAAGAGAAGGACTGGAATAAGATTTCGTTAAACATATAATGATTTATAAGGAGCATGAAAGATGGGTATAGATGAGGTTTTATGGGATGAGATTTATAAAATAAAGTATTTAACGGTAATTTTGGGAATACTGGACGCTTTTTCACTGGTTTTATGTCTGATGTTGATCATCGGCGGCGAACCGGTAGGAGCGGTGTGCAGCGGCATACTCTGCGGTATAATACTGGTACTGATGATCCTGTTCGGAAAAAAGAAGAAAAAGCTGGAGGCGGCCTTTCGAGAGTATCAGGAAAATCTCAGAAAATTGTAAGGCAAAATTAAAAATAAATAACCTGCACATTAAAGTTTTCTAACGTGCCTTGTTTGCCGTTGTTTTTTTCAAATATGTTTAGTACAATGTAACTGTTCAGAACCATACAGAATGTGTTCCGGACAGTTACATTACTTTACAGGAGAAGGGAGAATTTATATGAGCGGCGATTCCTTTCGCAACAGAAGAAACGGTTTTACGACTATGAACGGGGGACAGGAGGGCACGCAGAAGCCCAGATCTGGCGGAAAAATAGCCGGGCTTGTAGCGGCGGCGCTGGCGGTGGTTATCATCCTGTTCAATTCCACCTATGAGATCAAGGAGCAGGAGCAGGCGGTGCTGATCACCCTGGGTAAGGCTTCGGCAGTGACGGAGCCGGGCCTGCATTTCAAGATCCCGTTTATCCAGCAGGTGAAAAAGGTCAATACTACCATCCAGGGCTTTTCCATTGGCTATAACAGCACCAGCAATGAAATGGTTTCAGATGAATCTTTGATGATCACATCGGATTTCAACTTTATCGACGTGGATTTTTATGTGGAGTACCGCTACAGCGACCCGGTGAAGGCGCTGTACGCATCCCAGTATCCCCTGGAGATCCTGCGCAACATCAGTCAGAGCTGTATCCGTACCGTGATCGGCAGTTATCCGGTGGATGATGTGCTGACCACCGGAAAGAATGAGATTCAGGCGGCCATCAAGGAAATGATCATCAACCGGCTGGATGAACAGGACATTGGAGTGCAGCTGGTAAACATCACTATTCAGGACTCCGAGCCGCCCACCGCGGAGGTCATGGAAGCCTTTAAGGCGGTGGAGACGGCAAAGCAGGGCAAGGAGACGGCGCTGAACAATGCCAACAAGTACCGCAATGAGCAGCTTCCCTCCGCCCAGGCGAAGGCGGACGGCATCTTAAAGGATGCGGAGGCGCAAAAGACCGAGCGTATCAACGAGGCGACGGCACAGGTTGCCAGGTTCAACGCCATGTATGAGGAATATATCAAGAATCCTGCCGTCACAAGGCAGCGTATGTTCTATGAAGCAATGGAGGATGTGCTTCCCGGCCTGAAGGTCATCATCCAGAGCGAGGGCGGCAATCTGCAGACCATTTACCCTCTGGAATCCTTTACCGGAGATTCAGGAAGCGGCTCCGGCGGCAGCCAGGGCATGAGCGCTTCCGGCAGCGGCAGCTCCGGCGGTTCAGGGGCGAACGATTCGGCGGCTGACGGCGCAGGGAATGATTAAGGAGGCGGATAAGCTTATGAATACAGTGAAAAAAGTAGTTTTAGTGATCGTAGTTTTTGTATTGTTGATAACCGGCGCATCCTGTATCGTGATCACAGGTGAAAATGAATACAGCCTGATCCGCCAGTTCGGAAAGATAGACCATGTGGTATCCCAGGCGGGCGTCAGTTTCAAGGTTCCCTTCATCCAGAGTGCGGATACGCTGCCCAGGCAGACGCTGCTGTATGACCTTTCTCCCTCTGATGTGATCACCAGCGACAAAAAGACGATGATTTGTGACAGCTATATTCTCTGGCACATTGTGGATCCGGTCAAGTTTGCCCAGACCCTGAACGGCTCCGTTGCGGCGGCTGAGGGGCGTCTGGACGCCATCGTCTATAACTCCACGAAGAACATCATCAGCAGTACCTCCCAGGACGACGTGATCTCCGGGCGGAACGGAGCTCTTTCTCAGGCGATCCTGGATAATATAGGAACGTCTCTGGATCAGTACGGCATTGAGCTTCTTGCCTATGAGACCAAGAAGCTTGATCTGCCCAGCGACAATAAGGCGGCGGTCTATGAGCGTATGATTTCCGAGCGTGACAACATTGCAGCGACCTACACTGCAGAGGGAAGCTCCGAGGCTCAGATTATCAGGAACACCACCGACATGGAGGTGACGGTGATGCTTTCCGAGGCGGAAAAGGAAGCCGCCATACTGATCGCCGAGGGCGAGGCGGAGTATATGAGGATCCTGTCCGAGGCATACAATGACGAGAGCAAGCAGGAGTTTTACTCCTTTGTCAGAAGCCTGGACGCGCTGAAGCTCTCCATGCAGGGCGGCAATAAGACGGTCATTCTTTCCCCTGATTCGCCCATTGCCCAGATATTTTACGGAAAATAGGAAATAGACCGGTCATAAACAATGTCGGACAGTAAGCCCTGCCATAGCGGCAGGGCTTAAGTATTGTCAAAAAGACACCCGCCCTGGGTATGCAACGGAAAGTAGCATGAAAAAATCAAATGTACACAACTGTTGGTGGCGCAATCTGAAGCTTTTTATTATGATTGTCACAGACTTAGGGGCGCCGCTGTTTGCGCGGGCTCCTCAGGCGAATCAATAGAAAGGCGGTTGCATTATGAGCAGGCAGACAGTTATATCGGCAAGGCATTTGAAAAAAGCCTTTGGCAAAGGCGAAAATATTCAGGTCATTTATACAGATCTGAATATTGACATTTATAAGGAGGATTTTACCGTTATCATGGGGTCGTCAGGGGCAGGTAAGTCCACCCTGATGTATTCCCTTTCAGGGATGGATAAGCCGGACGGCGGAGAGATCCTCTTTGACGGCACGGACATCACGAAGCTGAACAATGACAGGCTGGCCGTGTTTCGGCGGAAGCAGTGCGGCTTCGTATTCCAGCAGATCTATCTTATTGATAAGATGAACCTTATGGATAACGTGATCACGGCAGGCGTGCTGACGAGCAAAGACAGGGAAGCTATCAAGGACCGGGCAAAGGAGTTGTTTGCCCTGGTAAATATTCCGGAAAAGACATGGAAGAAAACCTCTTCCCAGATCTCAGGAGGCGAGGCGCAAAGGGCAGGTATCGTCAGGGCGGTCATCAACGATCCCAACGTACTGTTTGCAGACGAGCCGACGGGCGCGTTGAATTCCGCAAATTCGGCGGCGGTCCTGGATGTTTTTACTTCACTTCACAATAAGGGGCAGAGCATCGTCATGGTCACCCACGACAAAAAATCCGCCCTGCGGGGAAACCGAATCATCTATATCAAGGACGGAAAAATCTTCGGCGAGTGTGATTTGGGAAAATATGAGCCGGACAATGCGGAAAGAACCGAGAAGCTTGATACATTCATCAGGGAAATGGGGTGGTAATGTGAGAAGAGATTCTAATTGCCTTGGCAAATTCCGCGGGCGGCAGAGGCCGCAAATATCCACGCTCACCTTACATAATCTGAAGAAGGCGAAGGGGCAGTATACATCCTTCGGTGTGTTTATCTGCCTGACGGCTTTTATCATAAATATTGCCCTTGTGCTTGCTTTTCAGACCTTTAGCGCTTATGACAGCCTGTTTGAAAAGCTGAACACTGCGGACGTCAATTTTATTATTCCACAGCTCCAGGATGGGGAAGAGCTGCTGGCGGAAGTGGAAGAAATGGACGGAGTGGCATTTGTCGAAAAGCACGGGGGGGTATTTATGCCCGTGACGGTCCGTGAATTTGCAGGGTCAGACTTTGACATGAATACGGTCTTTTACGATCTTGACGGGGAAAGGACCCTGAATCTGCCTGAGGTCACGGAGTATTCCGGAAAGAGCGGCGACACTGTTTATATCCCCATATATATGAAGGAATTAGGCGGCTTTACGGAAGGCGGCAGTATTACTTATTCCATAGACGGCCGGGAGCGTACCTGGGAGATCGGCGGGATTGTATCGGAAATGCAGTATGGAAATTACGGGACCGGGCTGATCGGCGGCTATTTTCCCCAGGCGGTCTATGAGGATTTTGCGGAGGAATACGGCAATAACAGCATTGCGGAATATTCCTTAAAGGTGACCGACGCCGCCAAACTAAACGAAATAAAAAATCAGATATCGGAGCTTTTGAGAGAAAAAGGAATTGCATTGCTGAATATCAATGACAGGGATATGTCAAAGCAGACCAGGACCATGGTCTGTACCCTGCTGATCGTTATATTCCTGGCCCTTGCCGCGATTATACTTGTGGTGAGTATTTTTCTCAGCAACTTCCGGATACGGAGCGCCATCGAGGATGAGCTGGCACAGATGGGAGTGTTGAAGGCGGTTGGTTACACAAGCCGTCTGATCATCGCTTCAGCGATCATGCCATACCTGCTTGTAGGCATTTTTTCTACTGTCATCGGAATAGCCCTGTCTTACGGGGTCCTGCCCTTTGTAGCAGATATTTTGGCGATACAGTCCGGTTTTTCCTATACGCCTGCCTTTGATATAGGGGCTCTGCTGATCGTAATGCTTGCGCTGACGCTTACCATACTGCTTTTTTCCTATATTTCAGCGAGGAAAATATACAGCCTGGAGCCTATCAATGCCATAAGAGGCGTCACCGGAAAGGAATCGGCGGGGCAAAATATATTATTATTTGCAGTCTCCTTCGGTATCATGGTGCTGTTGTCTTTTGCGGGGACACTGTTGTACAATGTAAGCATCAGGCCGGATAATTTTATGAATACACTTTCAGAGGAATCACCGTCCGTTATTTTTACGGCGGAGGAAGGAAAGCTGGAGGAGCTTAAGGGACTTCTCCAAAGCGACAACAGGGTAAAGCTCTGTCTGGAATATGCCTCCGTACCTGTAAGCTATACGGATGGAAGCCTTACCGCCTTTGTGTGCGAGGATTTTTCAAAGGCCACCAACGATATATGCTATGAAGGACGCAGTCCTGTGAAAGAGAATGAAATTGCAGTGGGAAGCGCGCTTTCGGGGGATTATCCCATCGGCGGAGAGATCGAGATAACGGTTGGCTCCGAATCAGAGGTCTATATTGTGACCGGCTACATTCAAAGCGTGAACAATGCCGGGGCGGTATGTCAGCTGACAGGTAAGGGATACGAAAAGGCCGGCGAAAAGGCAACTTCCGTCAACGTGTACTTATATGCCGAAAATGCTGACGAGTTCATCCACGAGTATGAAGAAAACCACGGTGCGCTCATTCAGGCGTCCGTAAATTTTGAACAGCTGAGTAAAAACAGCAAAACGCTGTATACAGGTATTGTTTCCGTCATTGTGATCATCCTGTTTGTGATCTCTGTCCTGATGGTACTGCTTGTGATGTATGTGATCATAAATTCCATGATAAGCAGGCGCAGACAGGAATTCGGCATATATAAAGCGATCGGCTACACAAACAGGCAGCTTACCGTTAAGACGGCGCTTGCGTTCATACCCGTTGTGGCTGTGGCGTCGGTCATTTCGGCGATCGTCGGGCTGTGGTATCTTCCTGCAATGAACAATACTATTTTTTCCCTGATCGGGGCTGTGAAAAACCATTTTGAAGTATCTGTCTGGATATTGCTTGCATTTGCCGCCGGGTTTACCGCCGTGGCATTTGCGATCAGTGTACTTCTTTCCGCACCCATTAAAAAGATCACGGCATATTCACTTTTAAAAGAATAAAGGAGCGACGATATGAATTTTTCAGAAAAGTTAAAGGAAATAAGAAAAAGGGAAGGCATTTCACAGGAGCAGCTTGCCGATAAGATCGGCGTCTCAAGGCAGGCTATCACGAAATGGGAAACCGGAAAGGGTCTGCCGGATGTTGAAAACATGGTGATCATAGCGGAGATCTTTAAGACTACCATAGATGAACTGCTTATGGATTCCGTCGCCAAGGCTGTTCCGGAAGCATCTGTGTATACCAGTGAAACGATTTACGACATTGACTGTGAGAAGCATTTTGACGTCAATATCGGCAGCGCGGCAGCGATCCTGCTGTCGTCGGGCGACGATGAGAAGCTGCATATCAGGCTGTCCTCTGAGACACTTGAGAATCTGGCCTCCATGTTTAAGATAAAGCTGGATGAAAAGAGAAATAAGGTCGATGTGATCTGTCTGAACAAGAATAAGCTGAGCCGCTATGAAGCGGAGGAGGCGCTGACGGTTGAGATCATCCTGCCGAATAAATATTCGGACGTCTGCGAGATCGCAGGCAGCGTGAAGCTTCTGGCGGTGAGGAATCTTCACCTGAACCGCCTGGAATATGACGGTGACGCGGAACAGGTCCTGATCTCAGACAGCAGCGGAAGTCTGGAGCTGACGGCAAAGACGGACTATGAGATCACGGTGGATAAGATCGCGGGAAGATTGGATATCAACCAGTGGAAGGCCAAGGCGATCCTTCATATTCCGGAGGGAAATATGGCAAAGGTGATAAATAAGGGCAGAAAATGCAATGTATATTACGTAAAAGACGGAAAAGCGGCGGAATATGAAGGGGCCGCCGACAGTGAAGCAGAGATCAGTATATCCGGAATGTTTTCTGAGCTGGTAGTGGATCTGACAAAATAAGAACGATTTGACAGCCGCCCGGAAGTGTGTTACATTTTTTAATAGAAACAGGGTCAGTGCGTGAGATCAGGAGTCAGGCAGTTGAAATGTCATAGCGATGGCATTGTTTGCCTGGCTCTTTTGGCTCTTGAAAAAGGAGATGTGGTATGACAGACATTATTGTGATCGGCGCGGGAGTCACGGGATGCGGAATTGCAAGGGAACTGGCGCGTTACGACTGGAGCGTGACCGTGCTTGAGAGGGCTTCCGATGTGTGCGAGGGAACCTCGAAGGCCAACAGCGGTATCGCCCATGCCGGGTTTGACGCTGTTCCCGGCACGTTGAAGGCAAAGCTGAATGTGGAGGGGAACGTGATGATGGAGGCTCTGTCCAGGGAGCTTGATTTTCCCTTTAAACGGAACGGTTCGCTGGTATTGTGCTTTGACGAGGCGGACAGGCCCAAGCTTCAGAAGCTTCTGGAGCAGGGGCGGGAAAACGGCGTGAAGGACCTCAGGATCATTGAGCGGGAAGAGCTTAAGGGCCTGGAGCCAAACATTTCCCAAAATGCGGTGGCGGCGCTGTACGCGCCCACAGGCGGCATTGTCTGTCCCTTTAACCTCACCATAGCGCTGGCGGAGAATGCGGCGGTGAACGGGGTGGAGTTCAGGCTGAATACTAAAGTGCAGAAGATCGAAAAAATTTCCGAGGGTTACCGTGTCACCACAGACCGCGGGGCGCTGGAAAGCAGGGTGGTGATCAACGCCGCAGGGGTCTATGCAGACCGTTTCCACAATATGGTCAGTGAAAAGAAGCTCCGGATCATTCCCAGGAAGGGCGAGTACTGCCTGATGGATAAAAAGGTGGGCGGTTTTGTCACCAGGACGATTTTCCAGCTGCCTACCAAATACGGCAAGGGGGTACTGGTAACGCCTACGGTCCACGGCAATCTGCTGGCAGGTCCCACGGCGGTGGACATAGAGGACTGCGAGGGTGTGAACACCACCGGAGGGGGCATGGAGGATCTGTTGAAGCGTGCCGCTTTAAGCGTGGAAGGACTTCCCTCCAGACAGGTCATTACTTCCTTTGCGGGGCTTCGCGCCCATGCGGATACGGAAGCGGAGGACTTTATCATCGGACAGGCGGAGGACGCCCCCGGCTTCTTTGACGCGGCAGGCATCGAGTCTCCGGGACTGACCTGCGCCCCTGCCCTGGGAAAGTATCTGACGGCCCAGGTGCTGGAATATCTGCCTGCAGCCAGGAAGCAGGACTTTATTGCCACAAGAAAGGGAATCCCCAGCATGGCGCTTGCCGATCCGGAGGAGAGGCAGCGTCTGATACGGGAGAATCCGCTGTATGCCGACGTGGTATGCCGCTGTGAGCTGGTGACGGAGGGGGAGATCCTGGACGCTATTCACAGACCCCTGGGGGCAACCACCCTGGATGGGGTAAAGCGGCGCACCAGAGCAGGGATGGGACGCTGTCAGGCGGGCTTCTGCTCCCCCAGGACAGTGGAGATACTGGCCAGGGAGCTTGGAAAGGATATGGCGGAGATCGGCAAGAACGATGCGGGAAGCGAATTCCTCAAGGGCTATAACAAGGACGGAATTAAGTGAAAACGGAATGAAGATATTCAGAATATCTAATCATTCCGGGAAGAATCCGCAGGCGGATTCTTCCGGTCCTGCGGCGGTTCATGGATTAATTGTGCGATCGAAGCGGCGGGCGAAAGAATACAAGGAAGCCGCGGGCAGCGTGGCAAAGAAACGAGGTTGACATGAAAAAGGAACTGGTAATCATCGGAGGGGGTCCTGCAGGGCTTGCGGCGGCTATCGCGGCAAAGGAAAGCGGTGTGGAGGACCTGATCATCATAGAGAGGGACGGAAGGCTGGGAGGAATTTTGAACCAGTGTATCCACAACGGCTTCGGACTACATACCTTTAAGGAAGAGCTGACAGGTCCGGAGTATGCCGGAAGATACATTGATAAGGCGCTGGAGCTTGAGATTCCCTATAAGCTGAACACTATGGTGGTAGACCTGACACTTGCGTCAGAAAATGCGAAAGCCGGAGATGAGGGCGGAGCAGCTAAAGCGCCGGGTAAAATGTCGGGCGAAGCGGGAGATAAGGCGATTGGCGCACAGAGCGGCGTCAAGCTGGTGACGGTGATGAACCGGCAGGAAGGTCTGTATACCATCGAAGCGAAAGCGGTCATCCTGGCTATGGGATGCAGGGAGCGTTCCAGAGGAGCCCTGAACATTCCGGGGTATCGGCCTGCGGGCATATACTCCGCCGGGACTGCCCAGCGGTATGTAAACATGGAGGGCAGAATGCCCGGTAAAGAGGTAGTGATATTGGGTTCAGGGGACATCGGGCTGATCATGGCCCGGCGCATGACGCTGGAGGGAGCAAAGGTGAAGCTGGTAGCTGAGCTGATGCCTTATTCCGGCGGCTTGAAGAGAAATATCGTACAATGTCTGGATGATTTTGGCATTCCTTTAAAGCTTAGCCATACGGTGGTTGACATTAAGGGAAAAGAGAGGGTGGAAGCTGTGGTGGTGGCGCAGGTGGATGAAAAGTCCAGGCCCATTCCCGGTACGGAGGAAGAGATTCCCTGCGATACCCTGCTCCTGTCCTGCGGACTGATCCCCGAAAATGAACTGTCGGGGAATCTGGGAGTGGAAATGAATCCCGTCACCAACGGTCCGAAGGTCAACGAGAGCCTGGAGACGGACAAGGAGGGCGTCTTTGCCTGCGGTAATGTGCTGCACGTGCATGATCTGGTGGATTATGTGTCCGAGGAGGCAGCCCAGGCTGGGAAGCGGGCGGCGGCCTATCTGCAGGGCAGACTGCCTGCAGTGCGGGCGGAAGCGACGAAAACGGAGGGCGGCCAGATCCCCATTCGGGCCGTGGACGGCGTCCGTTATACGGTTCCCGCATCCCTGGATCCCCGCAGAATGGAGGAGACCCAGGTGATCCGTTTCCGGGTGGGAAACGTGTACAGAGATGCGGCAGTAGAGGTTTCCTTTAACGGGAAGGTGATGAGCAGCAGGAAGAAGAAAGCCCTTGCCCCCGGCGAGATGGAGCAGGTCATTTTAAAGAAAGCGGATCTGGAGCAGTTTGAAGGGCTGGAGGAGATCACCTTTGCCATCCGGCAGGGCTGAAAGTGTGCAAAGATTTTCTAAGGCAGCAAAGTACGCTACCTAAGAAAATCTAAGTTGCACACAGAAGAATGCCAAGCGAACAAGTTCGCTTTGGGCGGGCATTCTTCTCGTATTGATTAGTTTGATTAGTATGCGTAAGAGGGTGTGTAAACACCCCTCTTTAAGCACACAGAAAGGTGTAAGAAATGGAAAAGAAAGAATTTGTCTGTATAGGATGCCCGCTGGGCTGCAATGTGACCGTGGAGGCGGAAGGAAAAGAGATAAAGAGCATCACCGGAAATACCTGTCCCAGAGGAGCGGACTATGTGACCAAGGAGCTGACCGATCCAAGGCGTATCGTCACCAGCCTGGTGCGGGTAAACGGCGGGGAGCTTCCGGTGGTTTCGGTGAAAACCGCGGCGGATATTCCCAAGGATAAAATCGGGGACTGTATCAGGGTGCTAAAGGAGATTGAATTGTCCGCGCCGATCCGTATAGGGGATGTGGTGGCGGAGAATGTGTGCGGAAGCGGCGTGAATGTCATTGCCACAAGGTCTGTGGCGGCGGTGTAAGGACCGCCGCCCGGTCGCATAATGTGGAAGCTGCCGCTGCCCGCCCTGTCAGGCAGTTCGTCCGTTGTGATCTGGAAGAGTTGATTCTTTTCAGCGATGCTTCTAAATTAATATATGTATCCTTTGAGAATGATATATGTCTGTTCCCGGTCATTGTATCAGTTTAGTCAGGTTTGTCCAATTTGCATCATACCCCATAATAGACATGATGCTTAAGGCAGATATGGTGTGTAGTTGTTTTTGCAGCTTATTGAAAGCAGTCCTCATGGAAGAGACAAATTCCTTTAAATCGCTTTTGCTTAAAAGAAGAGCAAACATAATAGCAATAGCATATGCATCATTTGTACCATATGTATACGACCCGTCCTTTGCGCGGACTATTTTAAGAGCTGAGAAGTTTTTGATACTTTTTGTATGGATGCGTTCCCTGAATTTAATATCGAAGAAACGTTCATCATGCGCGCATTTATTACGTGCTAAAGCTAACATATGCATGAATTTGGAAAGCTCCTCCGGTTGTAGATTGAATTGCTTTGCTACAATGGTCTTATCGGCGGGCTTCATATTTTTATAAAAGTTTTCAATTTTGCCGAAAGTAAGCACATTTACAAGAACCCAAAGAGGAATATAGCCATGTTCGGTCATGTAATGGGTAACGACTTGGTGATGCTTGCTCATTTGACGAGCAATTTCCTGTTGGATATCGCCAATAAGTTTAATTGAAGAAGAGATGTTTCGTTCGCTGCTTATATCAAAATTCTCAATTTTCAGATAGTTATCATGACCATATTTTTTTGAAAATTCATGTGCGATTACAGTTTTAAATGTATTTTCAAGTTTAAGAAGATATTTCAAGTATATATTTCTGAGTTCCCTGTCAAAGCTGTAAAGGGCATATACCTCATTAAATGTGGTGCCTGTTTTATATACTTCATCAGTAGTGGCAGTAGCTTTGGATGCAAGAAATAATTCTTTATATCCGTTAATAACAGAGGCTTCTGGCATGATAGTGGGTAGCATATCAAACCTCTGATTATAAATTAGA
>JAMPHT010000006.1 GCA_023663285.1 Bacillota bacterium | reverse complement strand
AAAGAGCCTATTCATCAGCAGAATTTGTGCGAATTATTTTCCCTTTCAAGGCTGAAATACAGTATCCAGAAGGCACAATCGGAAAGCCCCACTGCCCTTGCGGTATTTCGATATATCTCATCATTCTCCCATATCATTCTATTGTATTCTGAAAGCTGCTCCCGTTCTGTTTTCATATGACCACCCTATCCTTATTTTTCTACCCTGTATCCGGCAAAATATATAAAGTATCTGCCACCTATATTGGCCTTTAGCATTGATACAAAGTCAACACAAACAAACTATCCGAAATCGGACTTTTATAATATAGTCCGACTTCGGATAGTTGTCAAGTAAAAAATTTGAAATTATTGTGCTGTATTTCCCGTTAGTGTATTTGACAATGGGATAATAAACCGACACACAAGAATAGAGCCAACCTACATTGATCCGCCGCTATTGGGGAGCCCAAAGCTAAAATGTAGTTTCCTTTCTGATTTTAAGACCAGAGTAGTATTGACAAAGTTTTAAGACTGTGGTAGTATTTGTTCGTAGCTACTACCACAGTCTTAAAAGGAGGTGATTGAATGGACATTAAACTTTTCGACTCTGAATTGAAAGTGATGTCTGTCCTTTGGCGCGATGGCGATGTTCCCGCAAAACATATCGCTAAACTGCTGACCGAGGAGCTGGGCTGGAATGTCAATACGACCTATACCCTAATCAAGCGGTGTATTAAAAAGGGCGCGATTGAACGCTCCGAACCCGGTTTCATGTGTCATGCGCTTGTGCCAAAAGAAGATGTGCAGGAGGCGGAAACAAACGAGTTGATTAACAAGATTTATGACGGCTCCGCCGACAAGCTGTTTGCAGCCTTGCTGGGACGAAAAAAATTAAGTGCCACGCAGATTGAAAAGCTAAAACAAATTGTCGGCGATTTGGAATGAGGTGGTGTATATGAGCCTATTGCAAATGAGCTTTGCGGGGGCTGTGATGATTTTGGCAATCATTGTAATACGCGCCTTGGCAATCAACTTATTGCCAAAAAAGACTTTTTTGGTACTTTGGGGAATAGCGGTTGCACGGCTTTTACTCCCGTTCTGTATCCCCTCTGCGTTCAGTTTGTATTCACTGATAGGCAATCCCGCACCTGTGGTAAATTCCGTAAAATGGCCGCAGACTGCTGTGACGCTGCCGAGCGACATATACGGGCAGACGGTGATACCCGATAATATTTCAAACACTGTGAACCCCGTTTCTGTCTGGACAGTCATTTGGGGCGCTGGTGTGCTGGTTTGCGCTTTAGTCTTTGCCGTAGCATACTGGAAGTGCCGACAAGAATTTCAAACCTCTTTGCCGGTGGACAATGGCTTTATTCAGAGCTGGTTAAATGAACATCGGCTAAAACGCCCGATTTCTATTCGGCAGTCCAATCGGTTTTCAGCACCGCTCACCTATGGAATATTCCGTCCGGTGATTTTGATGCCCACTTCCATCGACTGGGAAAATACAAAATCACTACAGTATGTTTTGACGCATGAATATGTGCATATCCGGCGTTTTGACAGCATTACAAAATTAGTGCTGATTGTGATATTATGTGTGCATTGGTTCAACCCTCTGGTGTGGGCGATGTATATTCTCGCAAACCGGGATATTGAGTTGTCTTGCGATGAAGCAGTCATCCGGCATTTCGGAGAAAACACAAAGGCAGCCTATGCGCGGTCGCTAATCAGCATGGAAGAAACTCGGAGCGGCTTGACCCCTCTGTGCAACAATTTTAACAAAAATGCGATTGAAGAAAGGATAACAGCCATTATGAAGTATAAGAAAACCAGTATTTTTTCTCTTGTCCTTGCCCTTGCTTTGATTTTCGGTACAACTACGGCCTTTGCAACTTCTGCCCAACAGGAGTCTGATTACTTCGTAACGGATGAAAATGGAAATCCCACCGTTTTCGATGGCCATCTAACGGTTGCTCCCAGATTTTCCCTTGACGAAAGTGGAAAATACGTTTATAACCCCGATAGCAAACTCAATGGGTTATCGGCTGAGTATAGTATTCCACCGACCGAGCTTGATAATTTGGATAATGCCGATTTTAACATTACACCGGAAGGTACAATGAACCAGAGTCAACAAGAAGAAGATTTTTATTATCAGCCTACAGGCCCCAGGTATACGGAGGCAGAGATGGAGCAAATTATCGCAGATATTGAAAGCGGCAAAATTCCCGGATATAAAATGTCGGATTTCTTAGAAGGAAAAGTCCCAAGCTTTGAGAAAGTGGATGGTACAGAGTGGTCTGTTGATTTTGTAGATTATCCTAATAGCAGTTGCGTGATGGATAATTAAAAAGTATGGATTTGAGACAAAATGTCCCAAAGACAGCCGTTGATTATTGGACATCGGAGTGATATACTTAATTCCGTTTTCAACACTTAAAACAATTAATAAAGCCGGAATTCCTTACAGAATAAGGAAATTTCGGCTTTTGTCATGCTTAAAAATGTTGTATATTTCTGCTACTTCAATATTTTTTTTATGATGCTGTTTAAATCCTTTGGCCGGTAGTGGCGTCTGTCCAAGGGAAGCATGGTCAGCTGTGCCAAGGCATCGAGGGCTTTGCTTCCTTTGTAAAGAGCCATATAATCAATGTCGTGCACATTCGCGATATTCATATTCTTCAACGTTGTTATTAGATTGCTTGGCGTGATATGTGTTTCTTGAATAGCAAGCGTTGAAGACCCGTATCCGGCAAAACATATAAAATATCCGCCACCTATGTTGGCCTTTAGTATTGATACAAAGTCAACACAAACAAACTATCCGAAATCGGACTTTTATAATATAGTCCGACTTCGGATAGTTGTCAAGTAAAAAATGTCCTAATGGACACCGCCTCTCTGTGGTTCAGACAGAGAGGCATTTTTTATTTCTTTTTCTCGTAGAGAATTTTCTCTTACCGAGAAAAGAAAGAGTTCTAAACATTAGACAGGATCAGCTCCATTTTCCCTGTAAATTCAAGCCTTTTCACCCCATTGGGAACCAGGAAAAAGTCTCCTTTCTTCACCGGCTGGCTGTTGACAATACCGTCACCTGACAATACCGTCGCCAGTAGGAAAGGGGCATCCGGCTCAAAGACAAAGCTGTCGTTTACCTGCAGTTTTGACACCCGGTAATAGCTGCACCGATACAACTCATTCATATGGTTTTCAGGCAAATCAGCCGCAGACATTACACTGTCCTCCGCAGATTTTGCCGGAACAGTGATAACATCTATACTCTGCTCTACATGAAGCTGCCTGGGTTTTCCGTTTGACAGCCTGTCATAATCATAAACGCGATAAGTAATATCGCTGTTCTGCTGGGTTTCCAGTATCAGCAGCCCGCCCTTGATGGCATGGACGGTGCCGGGATCGATCTGAATGAAATCTCCCTTCTTCACCGGGATCTCCCGGATAAACTCCTTCCAGCGCCCCTGATGGATCATATCTGCAAGCTCCTCCCTTGTCCCGGCGTTATGACCGATGACGAGTGCCGCATCCGGAGGGCAGTCCAGCACATACCAGCACTCCGTCTTGCCCAGCGAACCGTTCTCATGGACCTTTGCATAAGCATCATCCGGATGTACCTGAATGCTTAAGTCATCTTTCGCATCAATGATCTTCACCAGCAGCGGGAACCGATCAGACGCCACATTTCCGAACATCTCAGGATGGGCTTTCCAAAGCTCTGAGAGCTTCACACCGGCATAAGCGCCGTCCCGTATGGTCCCCTCCCCGTTTGGGTGGGCGGAGATACCCCAGCACTCGCCTATGTCCGTTCCCTCCACAGGATACCCAAAGTCCTCACGCAGCCTGCTTCCGCCCCATATATTGTGGGTAAACACAGGATTCAGGAACAGAATATCCTGACAGGGATTGTTACAGGAAAGATTTGCACCCATAGTTTCTATTACCTCCTTGTACCAGAAAGCGGAATCCTTCACGATTCTCTTCTGGGTCTGATAATTCACATACACAATACCGAAGCGCTGCTTATAGCCGTCGCTCCACTCGAAGTTGTCCAGAAAGGTCCAAAGGAAATAGCCCCTCACATCCGCGCCCTCTTCCATGGCCTTCTGCATCGCGCCAATATAGCTGTCCAGAAAAGTGATTCTGTCATTGTCATGTACCCTGCCGTCGGGAGATACGTTGTCATGGCAGCCCATACCGTTTTCCGTAATATACAGAGGCAGCGGATAACGCTCTGTCAGAAACTTAATACCGTAATAAAAGGCTCTCGGCGTCACCGGCCAATCCGTTCCGGTCTTTGGGAATCCCGGCTCCCTGGTGACAAACTCAGGCTCTCCGTCCTGGCCTGCCCTGATATAGTATCCGTTGTATATATTCTGCCCCATGAAATCCAGAGGCTGGTGGATAAGCTCCATATCCTTAAGGGTGATCTCCGGCAGATATTCCTGAAACTGCTTCAGCCCTTCCTCCGGATAATGCCCCAGAAATACGGGATCGGAGAACCAGGCCACATTCCAGGTCCAGTTGCTCATAGGATTGTAAAAGCCGAAATACACCTTCTTTGCCGCCTCGATATCCTCCGGGGAATCGGTGTATGGATACGCCACGCCTCCTGTGGGCGCATACCCTATCCGGATGGGCTGCTTTGCATATTTGCGCAGCATGATAACAGCTTTCCCGTGAGCTTTCAGCAGATTGTGGGCAATCTGGAAGGTCTCCCTGTAGGAAAGCTTAAGTCCCGGCGCATGAACGCCGCTTAAATGCCCCAGCCCCACGGCGCACTGGGGCTCGTTGATGGTAATAAAATCCTGACAGATATCCGAAAAATTCTCCGCCACGACCCTGGCGTAATTGCCGAACCACTCCACCACATCCGGATTCAGCCAGCCGCCCTTATCCTGCAGGGCCTGGGGAAATTCCCAGTGAAACAGCGTCACATAAGGTCTGATGCCGTTTTCCTTCATGGAAAGAATCATGTTTCTGTACAGCTCCACCGCTTTCCCGTTGACCGCCCCATCTCCGTCCGGGATCAGTCTGGCCCAATTCATGGAAAAACGGTATGCCCGTATGCCCAGATTCCGCATCAGGGCATAATCCTCCCTGTACCGGTGTATGTGGTCGCAGGAGGTATTGGCGTTCTGCCCCTCAAATATCCTGCCTGCCTCCACAAAGGTATCCCATATATTTTTCCCTCTCCCGTCCTCCGGGTCAGTCCCCTCCACCTGGTACGCGCTGCTCGCCACGCCCCAGACAAAATCCCTGTCAAACATAATTCAAAGTTCTTTCTTCCATTTTTCTTCCAAACGTACCGAATCCGGCGGCACAAGCCAATCCCACGGAGTCTGGCGACCCTCTTTGAGGTGGGCTATGCACCCTCTTGGCGTTCTTTAAGTGTGAGCAGGCGGCTTCCCTGCGCCGTAGAATTTCCCCGCGAAACAGCTAAGCCTGAAAATCAGGCTTTTTAGCTACTTGCAATGACAGACACCAGATAAAAAGGAAGCTTATCATCCTCATGGGTCTTACTCAAACGGATCTCAACCCTGTGCAGCTTATCCTCTCCGTGCTCCAGCACGGTATCCAGCACCAGCTTGTCTCCCCAGGTCTCGTCAAAATTAGCGTCCAGCACAAAAGGGTGAGCCTCGTCGCCATCCAGGACCAGCTCCGCCACCGGCGCAGGAAGCTGAATGGTCTTTCTGTACTGGACTCCGATACAGCTGCCCTCCACCTCAAACACGATGGACGCCCCTTTTTCGGATGCCGTCCAACCCTTTTTGAAAATATCGGTGATTACTTCCTGCGGCGCAGGATCCGGCGTAAAGCCCTGTAAAACAGGCGAGGCATTGTCATTCCTGTACCGGACGGAATTCTCATAAGCGTTTGCCGTCAGGCTCTCATCTGTCAGCTTCTCATCTGTCAGACACTTATCCGCCAGGCTCTCATCTCCCAGAATTTTCTCCAGAAAATAAGTGATAACAGACGCCACCAGTTCATGGCCGTAATCGTTAGGGTGCAGATCATCCGATGTAATAGTCCGATTTTCCAGCCTTCCGGAAACCAACTCCGGATAAATACAGCTCTGCATACTGACAGCAGGAAGTTCATAATACCGGGCGACCCTGCCATGCATCAACTGAGCATTGCCGCCGTTGTCATAGCACACATTATGTACCAGCAGCACCGCAGGCTGCCACTCCGCGCCGTAGATCTTGCGCACCAGCCCTTCATAGGTTTCCAGGTAGTGAGGAGTTGCGCTGTCATTCACCGAAAATTCCACAATGACGAAGTCCGGCCTGTACGCCAGCAGGTCGCTGTCAACCCTTGCACAGCCAAACTGGGAGTCCGTCGCCCCTATTCCGGCATTCAGGTACACAAACTCCGCATTGGGAAAGGTCCTGCACCACCACTCATATACACGGTAAGCATAGCAGAATTTCGGGTCTGTTGCAAGAGATCCCTGGGTAATAGAACCTCCTAAGAATCCCAACGTCAGCTTTTCTCCCTGCTTTGCCCGCTCAAATACACTTTTTATTCTCCCCTGATCTCCGCGGTTTGCCACCGCAGCCTCATAATTCAAGCTTATCATAAAATTTCTCCTTCATTCCCTTCACACTTTCCAAATATGTTCCCCAAGAGAATCAATAAAAGCACTTAACTCCTCCGCCATCTTTTCCGCCTCCGGAATGCGGATGTGCCCCGGTGTGCCGCAGCCGTTTTTTTCATACAGAAAATGCTGCACCTTAGGGCTGTCAAGCTCTCTGCAGACCTCCTCAATGGCCCGGTCCCAGGCCGCATCATGCCCCAGAATGGTGGTGGTCAGCACAAAATACGCCTTGGGGTAAAGCTCCATCAGCTTTTCAACGAAAGCCCTGTAACGTCTGCGCCAGTTTACCGCCTTTTCGGACCCATAGTCCTCCGCCATGTAATTCTCCGGATTTGCATCATTCTGCCCGATGGCCAGTACCACCACATGGGGGATCCATCTGCTGAAATCCCATTTTTTCGTTGCTCCAAGCTGAGGATTATACTGTATCCTGTCATAGATGGACTCCATCCCCACAAAATCAGGCCCGCAGAACCAGCCTGTCCCATCCAGCAGCGCCGCCCCGCCCTGGGCAGTGATGTGCAGCTCCGCATTCAGCCTTCTTGCCGTCATCCAGGAATAAGAATACCAGCTGTTGGAAAATTCACCGTCGTGCTCAGGATCTTCTTTTCCCACATACTCCACCGCCTCCGACACTTCCCCGCAGGATACGCTGTCGCCGAACACCTCAATACGCCGCGTGGGGAGCGGAGCAGGCGGCAGCACCCTGCTTCCGTCCTCCAGTTCAAATCCGTGGAAAGTAAAGTAATGACAGGCGTCCATGCGCTTGAACAAAAGCAGCTCATGCTCACCCGCTGCCAGATCCCTGCCCAGGCAGTAACCCTGCCGCCAGCCGGCCTGCCCAGAGGAAGCATCACCCTCCTGTTCTTCTTTGTCCAGCAGAAATTTTCCCTGTACCCCGTCCAGAATATACCCCACATAATTGGAGCCATAGCTTCTTTGATTGGAAATGATGACTCCGATGCAGCTTCCGGTGAACCGGATGCTCACATAGCTGCCTGCATAGACAAACACCGGAGCCTGTCCGTCCTCAAAATCGATCCGCCCGCTGTATGTCAAACCTTTCTGATCCGGTAAAACCAACATATTATTGACCATGCCTTTCCGCAGCCCACGACTTTCTGACAACATAAGCATAAGCTTTTTGCTGTATGCTGCCGCAGGCGCTTGTTGCTATTTCCTAATTCTACAGGAAGAATGCCCTGGTTTTATACATTCTTCAGAAGCTCCAGATTTTTCTCAATCAGCCCGCACCTCTGGGCAACACATTCCACGCTCCTGCCGGGATCGGCGGGGGTATTGAACACATAACTTTTAAGCCTGTCAAGGGTGGTCGTGGCCACATGGAGCCTTGTGTCGGCGGAAGCATAATAAATAAATACCTCTTCCTTCTCGTTGACAATGGCGCCGTTGGTAAACACAACGTTGGAAACATCCCCCACCCGTTCGCCTCCTCTGGGTCCTATCAGCAGGCCGGAAGGCTCCGCGATCACCCTGGAGGGATCATCCAGCGCCGTGGCAAAAGCATAGATCACATACCTTAACCCCGCAGCCGTGTTCCGCACGCCGTGGGCAATATGGATCCATCCTGCGTCCGTCTTTATGGGGACCGCGCCCGCACCGTTTTTCGTCTCGGTGATAGTGTGGTATTTGCGGAGGCTCGTCATTTTCTCTTCATCCACCACCGCATGGGTGATATCGTCGCAAAGTCCGAAGCCGATACCGCCGCCGCTTCCCGTCTCGATAAAATCATCCATGGGCCTGGTATAAAAGGCATATTTGCCATTTACAAATTCAGGGTGCAGCACCACGTTTCTCTGCTGGGGAGAGCGCAGGGTCACAAGATTATCCAGACGCTCCCATTGCTTCAGATCCTTTGTGCGCACAATACCTGCCGCCGCCACAGCCGCAGACAGATCATTCACCGACCTGTCCTTGCTCTCAGAGCAGAAAACACCGTAGATATAGCCGTCCTCATGCTGTGTCAGGCGCATATCGTACACATTGACCTCCTCCGGGCAGGTGTCCTCAAACAGAATCGGGTAATCCCAGAACTGGAACCCGTCCACGCCGTTATCGCTCTCCGCCACCCCAAAGAAGGATTTACGATCGTTTCCCTCAATGCGTGCCACCAGATAATATTTCCCGTTCAGATAGATCGCCCCGGAATTCATCACCGCGTTGACTCCAAGACGCTCCAAAAAATAAGGATTGCTCTCCTTATTCAAATCATATTGCCAGGTCAGGGGAATGTGCTCCCTTGTGAGGACAGGATAAACATAACGATCATAGACGCCATTGTAAAAAGCGGCGTCCTTTTCGTTTTTCCTGCATAACAGCTTCTCCTGTTCTTTTGCCATCTCAAAATATTTTTCATGTACCATATTCTTTATCTCCTATTCTCTCGTCCATGGCCCTTCCGCATCCGGTACCGCCATCTCCGGCTTCCTTTATGCCTCTTCTTCCATCTCCGCTATCTCTGGCTTTCTTTATGCTTTCTTTTTCATCACTGCTATCTCCGGCTGGCTTTCTGCTTTACGCTTCCGCTTCCGGCACCGCGTCCCCTGACTTTACGCTTCCGCTTCCGGCGCTGTGTCCCCTTCTGCCAGCTCCCGCGCCCGCTTCAATATTTCCATGCACATCCTTCCGTTATGGTAGGGACATTTCCAGGGCTCCACAATGGGTCTGTCCGGATAGGGCGTTCCCTCTTCGTCCACCTCCCAGAACCACTCGGAGCCGGAACGGCTGTCCACCACATATTCCAGAATAAATTTCCACTGGTTCAGCGCCGCCTTCAGATACTCCCTGTGGCTGCCCTCCTTCTGGTAACCGTTTAAAAATCCTATCACACTCTCCGCCTGCACCCACCAGATGCGATGGGTATTAACTGTCCCCTTTTCACACTCGTTTGCCAGAGAATGGCCGTTAAAAGCTGTTTTATAGATCTGAGCAGTCAGATCCTTCGTGATTGGCGCAAGCTTCTTTTCATACGCCGGGTCTCCAAGAACATCCAGCCCTAAGTCTATGAGCCATGCGGTCTCAATATCATGTCCGTATGAGTGCAGATCAATGATAGAATGATAATTTTCATCAAAAAACACTTCCTGCCGATGCTTTTCCGGATCATAGATCTTATCTGCAAAGGTATCAAGTATCCATTCCAGCCGCTTCCCCACCCTTTCATTCCCGGAAACCTTATAAAGCTGGGTATAGGCTTCAAACACATGGAGCAGGGTGTTCATGGTCTTTGCCGCCATGACGCCGTTTTCCGACAGCTTCTCATTGGAGGCCGGCTTAAAATCAACGGTAAATGCCTCCAGATACCCCACCTCATCCGTACATTTTCCCTCGATCAGGTCAAACAATTCAAAAGCGGTCTGCAGCGCCCCCCTGTCCCCCAGCGCCTCATAATAAGAGGAAAGGGCGTAAATGCAAAACGCCTGATTGTAGGTATGCTTTGTGTCATCCTCCGGTGTGCCGTCCGCCTGCAGGGACCAGTAGATGCCTCCATTTTCCCTGTCCAGACAGTGTTTCTTCAGAAACTGATAGCCATGCTCAGCTTCTGACCGGATATCCTCCGGAGAATACCCATATTGCAGGCAATCCTTTGCTGTGATCAGCCCCTCCTTACAGCAGAGGTACACATTGGAAAAAAACCAGGTGATTCTGCTGTTCAGGATGCACCCCTTCACCGCCTCCCTGTCTGTATTCAGGTCATAGGACACATAGCCGTACCAGCCCCCATAGGTATCGTCCCTTAAGGAACGCCAGAAAGGAACGATTTTCCCCAGCAGATGTTCCTTCGCCTCTGCCGCCATTCTTGCTATCTCCGCCATCTTGTATTCTCCCCTTTAAAAAATCAAACTAGCCAGCACCTTCGGATACACACAGGAACAGTCATGCCTGTTGAAAAGCCCAAACAACTCCCCCTCGCCCTCAAACAGCCCGTTGTCCCACCAGACACAGGGGACGCCGATTCGAGCCGCGGCGTGTACATAGTAGCTGACCCACTCCGCCCGCTCCTCCTCGTTGTCCTCCTTGTTCATGGCGCCGAACTCACCGATGATAACGGGGATACCCTTATCTGTATACAACTCCTTCAGGCTCTGCATCAGGGCGTCTATGGCCTGGGTGTCATGGTTCCAGTTCCTTCTGCCTGGGATCTGCAGCGCGAACTCATAAGGCTCATAGGCGTGTACGGAAATCATCACCCTTTCATCCTCCGGCACTTCAATATGCCGGACGCCCACTGTGCAGTTTGCGCCGTATCCGGGCAGCATCACATAGCGCTTAGGATTATGTCCCCCCGCGCCCCTTACCGTCTCCAGAAACGCCCGGTTAGTGGCGTTCACCACATCCCAGCCCTCTTTGTCTCCGCCGTTCCATTCCAACTTCGTACCAATCTTCCGGGGCTCGTTCTGTGCCTCGAAGATCAGATGCTCGTCATATTCCGCAAACCGTTCACAGATCTGGCTCCACACAGCCTTCATCTTCCGGCATGCCGCCTCGCAGTTGTCATAATAGGGATAATTCCAGTCCTCATGATGCAGATTCAGGATAATATATGCATTCCGCTTATAAGCATGATCCACTACCTCCTGTACCCTGTCCATCCAGCTCTTTTCAATGAGAAAATCAGGCTCCGGTCCCAGATGATTGGTCCAGGACACCGGGAAACGAATCAGGTCAAACCCGGATCTCAGCATGGTATCTACCAGCTGCTCCGTGATGACAGGATTGAACCATGCCGTCTCAAATGCCTCCGGCGCCGCGTCCCTGGACAGATGAGCGCTTACGGCGTCCAGCGTATTCCCGATGCTGATCCCTACCTTGATATTTTTCACGAAATTCATTGCCTCTGACATACCCTGTTGTCTCCTCTCCGCATACTCCGGTCATGCTGCCAGCGACGACACAAACCAATCCATCGAAGTCCGGCGGCTTGCCCTCTTTCAACAATATAATTCTCGCTCCGGGAATTCTATTGTTGAAAGAGGGGCCGTTGCAAATTTTGATCCTTTGATCCATTTACAACAGCCCCGCTTAAGCTTCTTAAGCTATCTCATTCCGATCTCTCTGTCGTTGTCGTTGGTCACGCTATTGTCTTTGATGTAGGCAACGATCTCCTCCAGCGTGGTAAATGCCAGGCCCACATAGCTGTCTGCGCAGCCGTAGTAGATGGCGATCTTCCCGCTCTCGGAATCATGAATGGTGGCGCAGGGGAAGGTAACATTGGGAACAAAGCCTCTCTCCTCGTACCACTCTTCGGGAGTCAGCAGGAAGTTCTCGCAGCGGTACAGAACCCTGGATGGATTCTCCAGATCCAGGATAGCGCCTCCGATGGAGTATACATATCCGTTGCAGGTTCCGCTGACGCCGTGGTAAAACAGCAGCCAGCCCTCATTGGTCTCGATAGGAGCAGCGCCCCCGCCAATCTTTAGAGACTCCCACCACTCATTGCCCCGGCTCATTACGTGTCTGTGCTTCCCCCAGTATACCAGATCCGGGCTCTCGCTGATAAAGATATCACCGAAAGGCGTATGGCCGGAATCGGAAGGACGGCTCAGCAGCATAAAGTTGCCGTGGATCTTTCTGGGAAACAGGACTGCGTTGCGGTTAAAGGGAAGGAAAGGATTTTCCAGCCTGGTAAAGGTCTTGAAATCCGTGGTCCTTGCCATACCGATAGACGCTCCGTAAAAGTCCTGACACCAGATGATATAATAGGTGTCCTCCACCTTTACCAGCCTGGGATCATAAGCATAAATGGGCATAAAGGGCTTTCCTGCCTCGTCCACAAAAGGGATCTTTTCCTTATCGAACTCCCAGTGGATAGCATCCTCGCTTCTCCCCAGATAAATATAGGGAATACCATTGGTCTGCTCTCCCCTGAACACGCCGATAAACTTTCCCTCATAGGGCATCACCGCGCTGTTGAAGATACGTGCCACACCCTCCAGGGGATTCCTGCCGATAATGGGATTCTCCGTATATCTCCAGACCGGCGCTCCTTTAAGCCCTTCGGGCCTTTCCTGCCAGGGCACATTGGGCACCGCAGGGGATATCATCTTTATATTGCTCATATTCTATTATAACCATGCCTTTCTGCAGTGTACAAAAGCTTAAGCTTAGTTGCCGTATGTGGAATCCAGTGCATCCTGCACTCTCTGCTTGAATGTCTCCTGGAACTGTGCAGGTGTCATAGTACCGCTGATCAGAGCTTCTATACCATTCATGGTATCTGTGCTGTAATCCACTCCCAGAGCATTCCAGAAATCAACGGTTGAGTGAGATCCGCAGTCAAACATAACTTCGTAGTTCTCGGTCTGCAGCTCCGGCTCATAAGCATTCTCTGTGTACCACCAGTTCAGGGTAGCCTTGTCGTCACGCACGTTGATATCGTCATGATACCAGTTAAAGAAATCAGACAGCACATAATATGCAGTGCCGGGATTCTGGCTGCCGGCTGCAATGATGAAATAGCTGGTGCCGGATGCGGCGTTCTTGCCGGGGTTGGTATCCTTGTTCCCGGAGTAGCCCACAGGCCAGCGCACATAAGCGGTATCAAAAGTCAGGTTCTTTGCACTGTAATCATTATCTGCCGTGCTGGGGGAATAGTTGTTCTGTCCGTTTGCAATCCATACCGCAATGGGGAAGAAACCAACATTACCCTGGCAGTACTGAATTCTCATGGTATCAGAGTTGGTAGTTGTATCAAAATCATAGGGATAGCAAATACTGTATCCGTCTGTGGACTTGTAGGTATTATACATATCGTACAGCATCTGCAGAGCCTCGCCGGTAGCCGCAGAGGACAGTGACTCCGTGGTGGTGGAAGCAATGCTTGCGCCGTTGGACATCAGCAGCTGTTCAAAGGTTTCCTGCTCGTAGCCGCAGTAACCGTACTGATCCACCTGACCGTCGCCGTCGGTATCCTGGGTCAGCACCTGGCAGTACTCGATGAACTTATCCCAGGTCCACTCGCCCCTCTCCCAAAGGTCTCTGGGGTCTTCCAGGTTGTTCTCCTCCAGAAGCTGCATATTGAAGCCCAGAGGATAAGTACCTTCTACGTTATTCTGTCCGGATTTCTGGTACAGAACACAGGCCTTCCCGTCTCCCATATCCAGATATCCCATGTTGGACTGGTCGGTAAACAGATCGTCATCCGCAGGCAGAATGGTCTTTAAGTCAACTGCCAGACCGTTCATCTGTGCAGGGATCGCCATGCTGGATTCCACCAGATACACTTCACAGTCGGGGCTGCCCGCAATGATGGAGGTGTTGATGGAATCCTGGGTCCCTTCATAGGTCAGGTTCTCCCAGGTGAATTTCACACCGTATTTTTCTTCGATCGTCTTTACATTGTCCCACTTCAACTGAGCCACATTCCGGTTGATTGCCTTCTGCTTTGCAGTCTCCTCATCATCCCCCTCGGCATCCTGAGCGGATACCCAGTCGGGATTCACATTCATATCGCCGTCGGCATAGTTTGCACTGTCATAGTACTGCACCCACCAGGAACCGATCTCAATGTGTCCGTCGCCGGGGCCAAAAACCTTGTCCGTATCCACGGAAGCGCCCTGATTGCCGGAATCACCCTGATTCCCCTGGTTGCCGGAATTGCCCTGACTGCCGCTCTGGCTGTCGCCGCTGCCGCCGTTTCCACAGGCTGCCATGGACAGAGTCATGGCTGTGGCAAGGCCCAGTGCCATAAATTTTTTCATATTTTTCATGTTAGAATATTTCCTCCTTTATTTGATGCAGACCGGCTTCACCGGAAAGCCTGGCCGGTCTGCATGATCCCTTTGCAACAGAAACCTTACTGCGCCATACCTACGCTTACGCTGTATACCTCCCATGCGCCGGAAGCCTCACACTGCATGGTAGTTCCGAAAGTGGATACGTCGCCGCCGCACACTGCCTCCAGCATCTCATAAGGCACCTGGCAGACGCTTCCGTTACAGGATGCGTAGCCCTCTCCTTCATCGGTTCCCTCATTGTGGCCTACTCTCTTCCAACCCTTTGCACAGCCGGGCATTACAAGCCACATATCGTCATTCTCAGAGGTATAAGCGATCTCCACTACAGAACCGGGTACAAGTGCGTCCAGGATCTCCTGAGGCATATCGAAGCCGTTCTGTGCCCAGCCGTCGCCGCTGCAGGCAAAGCCGGAGAACTCTACAGGGTCTCTCATCATCTTGAATTCCTTAGCAGGACCCACCTTTACAGAATACACCTCCCATGCGCCGGAAGCCTCACACTGCATGGTAGTTCCGAAAGTGGATACGTCGCCGCCGCACACTGCCTCCAGCATCTCGTAAGGAACATAGCACTTGCTGCCGTCGCAGGTCGCATAGCCCTCTCCTTCGTCGGTGCCTTCATTGTGGCCCACTCTCTTCCAGCCCTTTGCGCAGCCGGGCATTACGAGCCACATATCGTCGTTCTCAGAAGTATAGCTGATCTCTACCACAGAACCGGGTACAAGTGCGTCCAGAATCTCCTGGGGCATATCAAAGCCGTTCTGTGCCCAGCCGTCGCCACTGCAGGCAAAGCCGGAGAACTCTACTGCCTCACTGCCCAGAGGCGCGTAGTAAGGAGACGCCTGTCCTACCTTCACGGAGAATACTTCCCAATCGGAATCAGACTCGCACTGCATACTGGTCCCCCATGTGGATACATCATCGGTATACCACGCCGCCAGCTGCTCAAAGGTGATCTGGCACTTGGTCCTGCCGCTGTTGTAGTAAGCAGAGGTATCCTTTTCGGGATGCTCCCCGTCCAAACCGTCTATAGGTCCGCAGCCTACGCGGATCCAGCCCGCCGCAGCCCCGTTCATCAGCATCCACATATTGCCGGAGTCAGACTTGTACTCGATCTCTATGACAGAGCCGGGCACCAGCGCATCCAGGAATGTCTGTGGTACCTCAAAGCCGTTCTGCGCCCAGCCGCCGCCGGTGCAGGCAAAGCCGTCAAAATTCACAGGATTCGCAATGTATGCCAGATTCACATAATCAGGACCGCTGCTCTCAAACATAGCGTTTGCCACGAAAGTCGCAGAGCTGTCTGCCGTCAGCAGATTGCCGGAAGCATCCAGAAAACGGATGTCGTCGATGTACATGGTTGCGTTGCCCGCGCCTGCGTCCACACCGTTGTCAGTCTTTAACTGCACCACCAGCATATTGCCTGCGTCTGCAACGAACTCCTCCCCTGCGGACAAGGTCGCGGTCTGTTTTTTAGGATTTGACTTTTCAAGATAAACAGACCAGTTATCCCTGCTTTCTGTCAAATCCGCGCCGCTCCATGCAATCAGCGCACCGGAGCAGGCATTGAAGCTGCCATCCTCATAGGACACCCCCACATTCAGCTCGATGCTGGCTACCTTTGCCACATCCGCCCCCAGCAGGCTGGTTGCGTCAATGGCTACATAGGGCACCTTGCCTGTCAGGTTCTTTACCTGCAGGGCTTTGCTGCCGCCGAAATCCGCTATGGACAGCTCCACGTCAGCTGCGTCCGCAGGCTGGGAATATACGGACACAAAGCCCATGTTCCCATCCTCAAAGTCAATGCTTGCGTCCTCCGCCACAGGTTCCGGTGTGGGTTCAGGCGTACTCTCAGGCTCGCTCTCAGAAGGCGTGGTCACGTCCTCTGTAAGAGTAGAGTCTGAAGACTGCTGGCTGTCATCGCCGCACGCTGCCATGGACAGTGCCATGGCGCCCGCCAGAAGGCAGGCCAAAAATTTTTTCTTCAACTTTTTCATCCTCCTTTTTCGTTGTTAAAAGTTGATGGGTTTTGCAAAGAGCCGTTATCCTACGATACCGCTTCTCTCCACACCCTCTATAAAGTATTTCTGCAGGAAAATATAGATCAGTATGATGGGCAGCAATACCAGGATGATACCGGCGTCCAGATACAGCTCCTGGAGAGTCACCGACAAAATCTTGTCCTGGTTGGCAATCACTGCCTGTAAGGTAGATATCTTTTTACTGATCACGATATCTTCACTGATCAGAAATAACTTTGCATAAAAAGTATCGTTGAACTGCCACACGATGGAGAATACCGCCACCGTGATGACAGAGGGCATTGCGTTTCTTAACATGATCTTGAAGTAGGTGTACCATACCCCCGCGCCGTCCACTAACGCCGCCTCTTCGATCTCTTTCGGCAGTCCTCGAAAGAACTGGTTAAAAATGTAGATATACAGTCCGGATCGGACGCCGCAGCCTAAAAGGGTCATGATGTACATAGGGATCGGCGTGCCCATCAGGTTTATGGTGGAGCCCGTTATCAGCTTTACCAGTCCTAAGGGATTGAACTCCCTGAAGGACAGGTACAGGGGAAGCATGATGGTGTGGGAGGGAATGACGATCATCACCACCACGCAGCCGAACAGAAGCTTCTTGAGCGGGAAGTCAAATCTGGCAAAGCCATACCCTACCATGGAGCAGACCAGAAGCTGCAGCAGGGTCAGGGTCAGAGTATAGACCAGATCCTTTGCCATGGTGGGAAGATAATCCATCCTCAGCGCCGCCAGGGAATATCTGGACAGGGTGGGATTCTTAGGCAGAACGAACACCATGGGATCCACCGCATCCGTGTCTGAGGAGAAAGAATTCACGACCATTCCTATCACCGGGGAAAGGATCACATAGCCTACGCCTATAAGAATGGCGGCCTTTAAAATCGCCAGAGCGATCTTCTTGATGTCGTTCCCCAGGCTCTTCCGCTGATCCGGATCCTGTGCGGAAGCCTTCAGCTTTCTCAAAAAATTATTTTGCGTCATTGCCTTTTGCATTTTCTTCTCCTCCTTCCCTAGTTATAATAGAACGCACGCTTCTGGATAAAGCCGCATACCACCACAAGTATCACACAGGTGACGATGGTGGACACCAGGCTGAATACCGAGCCTAAGCCGTAATTGAACTTTTCCAGGGTAGTCTCATAAGCCAGGTTCACTACACCGCTCTCCGTAAAGCTGTCCACAATGGTGTATACCACGTTGGTGATGATGTGGGGCATCACCATGGGGAATGTCACCTTCCAGAAAGTCTCATACCCCGTTGCGCCCTCGATCTTCGCCACCTCGTACATGGAACCGGGAATGGACTGAAGGGCTGCAATAAAGATAATGATCTGTACGCCGCTGGCGGAAATAATGTCATTGATCCGCGCCACCGCCTGAACGATATAGTCCAGAATGGAAGCAGGCAGCCCCAGGTTCATAAACATACTGATAAGGTAATCCACATCAAAGGCAAGTGTGGAGCCTGCCGTCGCAGCCGCGTCCGCCGCCTGGGTGGAAATACCGCCGTTCATCATCTGCTGGCTTAAATTCAGAGCCGCCGTGATGGCCCCGGAATTCAGGATGATGGGCAGGAAGAAGATCGCCCTCACCAGGGTCCTTCCGGGAAATTTCTTATTTAACAGCATTGCCATGAACAGACTGAAAAAGGTAATCAGAGGAACGTCGATCAGCATATTCATCACGGAGGTGGTCAACTCCTGCTTAAAAGAAGGATGGACCATAAAGGCATAGCGGAAATTCTCGATCCCCGCAAATTCCAGGGTATAGCCTCCGTTGATGGCGTCTATTGTCATGGTGCTGAAAGCGAACTGTCCCGTCATAAACAGACTTCTCACATAGAATACCAGGAAGCCCACCAGCCAGGGCAGGATGAACAGCCAACCCGTCATGCTGCGCTTTTGGAGAAGAGTCATTTTTTTCTTTTTTTTCATTTACATCCCCTCCATTCTGTAGGACATTGCAGGTATCTCCATGCCGTCCGTTTCTAAAGCCTCGTCGTCGTAGTTGATATAGAGGATCACACCGTTGTCGTAAGTGACTTTTCTGACCCCGTTCTCCAGGATCTCGTGGCCTGTGATCCTGGCGTCGGACACATATTTCAGCGCCTCGTTCACCCGGCTGTAGATGTCTGCCGCCTCCCCCTTCCACACATCAAAGGTGGTGGCATAATAGCGGTTTAAGCCGGTGTCCTTCATCCTGCTGGACTCACTCCAGGTAAAGACATAATGAGGAGACGCACCCGCCTCTATCATTTTCAGGACGACGCCCGTCATATCCTCCTCGTCCTGATAGTTCAGCAGGTCCGTGGAGTAAGAGATACAGCCGTGGATCACCATCTCATAAAAGGGAATGCTCTCGTCCACGATCTGGTATTTGTTGGACTCGATGGGCACGTTGATGATATCCGTGCTGTAGGGGAAGCTGTATGCGTTCGCTCCGTTCGTCATCAACTTCTTGCCTGTGCCTTCCAGTACCTCAAGCTGCGCCTGAAGCACATCCAGCGCCTCTTCCCTGTTGACGATCTGAGTCCGCTTCTTGTCGGAGGTGAGCACATTGCCCAGATCCCGCAGAGATACGCCGTAAAGGTCGAATTTTTGTATTTTCTTCGCAAATTTCCCCACATACCTTGGCAGGAATTTGGGCGAAAGCAAATCATATTTGGTCTCCGAATAATCCAGAGAGGAAGTATTTCTTAAGGTGGTAGGGTTCACCTGGCCGAAAGAAGCCACAAAGCCTGCCCCGTAATACCGGGAACTCTCCGCATTGTAATTAAAGCCGTCGTCCGCAAAGGTCACCTGCTGGAACGCCACATCCGCGTACAGCCTGCCGCCCAAGTCAGCCAGGGTCTGATTCAGATCCTCCAGACCGGACTTGCCCCCCAGCTTGCCCATGACCTTCACCTTGTCTGCAGCGTCATGATAATACCCGCCGTTGAACCAGCCCTGGAGATTCATCACCTGGTTGGTGATGCCTGCCTCTGACAGCTCCTTTGCCATTGCCTCCGCGTCCTCAAAATCCGTCATAACGAAGGTATTGAGATACTGTACCCCCAGGAAATGGGCGGTCTCCTTCACCCCTGCAATCACGTCGTAGTAGAAGGGAATGTCTCCCCCTTCTGTCAGGGGCGACAGCTGACCCTCTGCAATCAGCCGTTCCCTGTAATAGTTAGCCAGCCCTGCATATCCCTGATAGGCTTCACCGGGGAAGCTGTAGCTCACCTTCATATTGATGTCATACATATCCGGCTCCATGACAAACACGTCTGTGGCAGAATTGCCAAACATCCGCAGATTATCAATGTTTCTTAATACAAAGGTAGGATAGGCGTAATTGTAATCGTTGTAGCTGCCGGACACCCCTGCGGTGATCACCGAGGTGGTGGCCCCATCCTCCACCGTCACCAGCAGGCTTCTGTCCGTCCGGCAGATGCCGAACACAGGCAGCTTGGCGCTGTAGGTATTCTCAGTGGTGGTATAGTTTGCCGTCATAGGGTCAATGTCAAAAACATACTGTGAATAGTTTGCCGCCGAGGTCTTGCCGTTGTTGAATCGTATCAGGGAACCGGAACCGTTTGGCACCACCAGGTACCCTTCCTCAGTGTTGTGGGCTGCTCCCATATAACGCAGCAGCTGGATGCGGTAGATATATCCGCCGCCGTATTCCCCGATGCCGTCCACCGGTACGGAGACCTCCAGCCTGTCGCCGTTTAAACGGTATTCCAGAGGAATATCAAAGTGGATCTGTCCCTCTGTCAAATCGCCCACCTGATAGATGTAACGGATACCGTTTCCGATACTCTCCGCAGAGAACTGTCCCTTTGCCACCGACTGGCTGTAGGAATCCAGGTTACTGGATTTTACATCCGCATTGTAATACTGCAGGATGAACTGGGATTTCAAATAGTTGACATTAGCCTTATTGGCAATGCTGTCCTCATCCGCATTCAGGGGATTCGCATAGGTGACGCTGCCGTCCCGCTTGTCATACACAGCCACATTGGCTGTTGCCGTATCGGTGTAGAGCTTCAGGTACTCGTTCTCGTCCACCAGCACAAAGCCCGGCACGTCGCTGTCCGCCTCCTGCTTCGGCGCAAAGGGGCTGCCTGTCTCGTACTCATAGCCGGAAAGATATGCTTTATAATCGCTATACCAGGTGTAATGGATGAAGTAATACAGCAGATAAATCGCCACCAGCACCACCACCAGACACAGAAGGCCAAGCACTACCTTTTTCTTCAGGCTCATGGGCTTTTTTATTTTCTTTTCCTTTTCCTTGGAAGATTTCATGCTCCTGCCTCCTTAAGTCCTAAAAATGATTTCCGTGTAGATGCTTCTGACGAAATTCACCACCATGCCCAGCAGGTTACTCAAAAGAAGCAGCAAAAAGATGATGATAAACATTGCCACCAGCGTAAGGAACAGGGTGAGCAGGGTCTTTCCCAGGGTGTAATTGTGTACCTGCATAATGCCTACCAGTATCATGATCACACCGTAGGCAATGCCCACCGCCAGAACCATGGTGTAAAATGCCTGCTCATCGTCCGCCACAAACTGGCTTACCAGAGTGCCCAGGAACATCATGATGGTGATGGGCACCGTGCCGTAGCCGACCGCTATGGCAATATCCTTCATCCTGCCCTCCCCGTTCATCAGACAGGTGATGGACCAGTTGCTGACACACAGCAGCAGATAGGCCGCCAGGACGCCCAGCAGCTCATAGAGACTGTCAACCCCTCTGGGATCTATGTCATTGACCACAAAGGACGCCAGCAGCCGATTGGACGAGAAGCTGACGGAGAACAGTATGACCATCAGAATGGCAATGGGCACGCTGCCTCTGTCCTGATGGCGGATCCAATAATATCCGTCCATGGGGTGGGTAATGGTATAAAACATATATTTCCATTTTTCCTTTGAAAAGTATTTACCCATTTACCACACCTCCTTTTTTTGCCTTTTTCTTTTTGAACTGCTTATAGCCGAACCAGATCACCAGCAGCACCGCGACGCCTGTGAGGAAGTAGCTGGCGTTGGCTGTCAGCAGATCGTTCCTGTAACGTCTGAAGGCCACGGAGTAATGGTCTCTGTTCATGCCCAGCTTCAGATATTTCATGGCCTGCTTATAGTCTCCTGCGGTGAGATAGGCTTTCCCGATACCGGTGTTTGCCAGCTCGTTGTTCTCGTCAAGCTCCAGCACCCTTTCCCAGATGGCTACCGCCGAAGCCTCGTCGCCGTCATAGCGAAGCCCCACCGCCTCGTTGATCAGCCTGCCGTACTCCGTCATTTCAAAGCAGCAGATATCTCCTCTGGTAGCGTCCAGCACCACGATCCTGTCCCCGATATCCTCCACTGCCACCGGCAGTGCGAAAGTCCCCTCCTGACTGCCCAGACCGCCGAAGATATAAAGCAGGTTGCCTTCATGGTCATAGGTGAAGATACGCCCTCTCTTTCTGTCCAGACAGGAGTAGATGCCGTTGTCCCTGTACACCACGTCCGTGAATTGAGAAGGACCGGCATAGTCAGTGCTGCCGTCCGTCCACAGGTCGCCGCCCACATTACCGTTTTCCCCCTTCTTGATAACGTCCTCTCCTCTGGGATTTAAGCGTCTCACGCCCTGCTCCCCGTCAGGGTCGATGTTGGAGGCATATACAAAGCCGTCGGGATCGATGTCGATCCCCGTAAACTCCGTAGGGATGAACAGCAGCTGCTTCGCCCTCTCCTCCTTGGACGCCAGCCTTGCCCAGAATTTTTCCCAGGCGCTGATCTCCACGTCGATAGTTCCAAAGAAAGTGGAAAAGCTTCCGTTGCTCTCGAATACCATGATGCCCTCGAACATATTCTGGGCGATACAGTACACTCTGTCCGCATAGTCTACCGCCACCTTCAGGGGAACGAACACATAATTGTCCTCCAGGCTCTCGGACTGTGGATTCGACACGATCTTCACCAGCTCTCCCGCCTGATTCAACACCACGATACGGTTATTCTGGGAATCCGCAATGTAGATCTCATTCTTCTCGGATACAAACACGCCGTAGGGCTGCTTGAAGCTGTCCTCTGCACCGTTGTTGTCAAAGGTGGTTATCACATTCAGGACCTGCTTCATTCTCTCGTCCAGCACCACGATACGGTTGTTGCCGGTGTCCGCCACATAGATCTTTCCGTCATCCGCCTGGCTTAAGTCCTGGGGGGTCAGAAAGTTTCCAAGAGGCTCCCCGTTCCAGGTAAAGTCCCCTCCCCGAATGGTGGTATCCGGCACATAGGCCGCGGGAGTAAAATGGATATATTCTCTGTAGTCATAATTGTAAGTATCATAGGGGATGGAGGTCGCGTGTACCTCCTGTACAGTCATGCCCGCCAGCAGTAAAGATGCAAGACAGATGGACAGGACCCGCGTAAATTTCCGGATTATTTTTCTATTTGGAAAATTTATTTTCAAATTTTTACCCTGCCTTTCTGTAGACTAATCTTTCATACCTGAGGAGGTCATGGTCTCCAATACGTTCTTCTGGCAGATCAGGAAGAAGGTGATGGGCACCGCCGCAATGATAAAGGTAACTGCCGCCGCAGCGCCGGCTCTTGCCATACCGCCTGCAGAAACCTGCTGCAAGGCATACTGCAGGGGCTTGAGCTGCTCGTCGCGTAAGAAGGTACTTCCCGTGTTGCCCCACATCTGCTGGAACTGGAAGATAGCCAGGGTCAGCCAGGCAGGCTTCACGTTAGGCATTACGATATTCCAGAATATCTTCCACTCGCTGGCTCCGTCCAGTCTGGCCGACTCCATCAGGGAATCGGGCAGCTGCTCCATAAACTGTTTCATCAGGTACAGCCCCATACCGAAGGAGCAGGCCGGCAGGATCAACGCAAGGTAGGTATTGTTGATATGAAGCCAGGAAATGATCATATACTGCGGGGTCTGGGTCACGGTCCAGGAAAACATCATGGAAAGCACTACCATGCTAAACAGGATGTTCTTGCCGGGAAACCGGTGCTTCGCCAGGGGATATGCCGCCAGGGAAGCCACAATGACGTGCCCCACCATACCGCCGCCGGTAATGATGATGGTATTCAGCATATACCGGGAAAAGGGCACCCAGGAATCACTCATCAATGTAAACAGATCCGAAAAGTTCTCAAGAGTAGGGTTGCGCACAAATATCCTGGGCGGGAACTGATACAGTTCATCCAGGGGCTTTAAGCAATTGTTGATCACCATTACCAGAGGCAGGATCATAGCCAGGCCGCAGATAAACATCAGCACGAACAACAGGGTGTTGCCCGCCATGGAACGGTTCAGCCTTTTCTCCTTTGGCTTGAAAAATCTTCTTTTCTTTTTCATTATTCGCCAACCCTCCTTAAGAGTCTCTGTACCAGCTTATTGCTGCCTACCATCAACAGGAACAGCACGGTGGCTATCGCCGACGCATACCCCATCTCAAATCGCACCGTACCGTAGTCCAGAAGGTGTGTGACCACGGTAGCGCCCGCGTAGTTCACAGAAGGATTGCCCGCCAGCTGGATGGACACGTCCGCAATGGCAAAGGACTGTGTGATCTGCATGACCGCGCCGAACATCAGCTGAGGCTTCATGGCAGGCAGCGTCACGTGCCACAGCTCCTGCCAGCGGTTCTTTACGCCGTCCAATGCCGCCGCCTCATACAGGCTCTTGTCTACGGTCTGGAGTCCGGCGATAAAGGACAGGAAGCCGGTGCCCAGACTCAGCCACAGCTGCACTACAATCAGCATGGGCAGCACATACTTTTCCGTTTTCATCCATATCACGGCCTCGTCCAGAATGCCAAGCTTTAAGAGTATACCGTTCAAGTAGCCGTACCGGTCGCCGGAGAGGATCAGGTTCCAGACCACATATGCGTTACCGCAGATGCTGGGCGCATAGAAAATCAGGGTCAGGAAAGCTCTCAGCCATCCCTTGAACTCGTTGATGATCCAGGCGAACAGCAGGCACAGGAAATAACTGACCGGTCCTGTGATCACTGCCAGGATCAGGGTGTTCTTCAGGGAAGTCATGAAAATATCATCCTCCAGGAACAGCTTGATGTAGTTTTTCCATCCCACAAACTCCGGCATTTCCAGCATATTGTAGTAGGTAAAGCTGAAAGCCACACTCATCACCACCGGCAGTACGGTGAAGAAGAAAAACATAATAAAATATGGAGCCAGCATGAGATAGGACGATTTACTTCTTTTGATCTGATACCCCAACGTTCCCTGCTTTTTGATCAGATTCAGGGTCTCCTGGGATACACCTGTCGTCTTTGCGGACGCTTGCATTTGCTCTGCCATTTATATGCCCCCTTCTGTTATTTCTTCTTGTCCAATTCCAGTTCTTCGCGCTTGTAGTCGATTTCCGCGTTGATGTAGATGACCTTATCCATCAGTTCCTCTCTGGGAAGGGCGGTGTCTGTGTTGGTCACCACCTCGTAAAAGGCGTTGTACACATTACGCCAGGAATAATATCCGCCAGGCACCTGAGGGATGCCCTCTGCGCTCTCCATGGCTTCCTTCAGCGCCTCAAAATCATCCACAGGCCATGGCATATTTAAGAATGCCTCATAGTTTGCGGTGGGCACTCTGGCTGCGGAGCCCATCAGAGACTCCATCTCCCGCCCATACTGGGTCTGGGTGTCCGCGCTGGTCCACCACTTGACGAACTCCCAGGCAGCATCCGGATAGTCCGTATCCGCCATGATCATGCTCGCCAGCCCGGTACTCGCCACAGAATGGTCCACGCCGCCATCCGCCTGCACTGTTCCCGGAATCTGGGTGAAGCTCCACAGGCCCGCTATATCCGGAGCAGACACGGCAAAGTTGTTGTAGGTGGTGTAGTCCGATATGATGATGGGACACTCGCCTGTCCTGAACCGCTCCTCCACGCTGGTCTCCTTATCCAGCTTGTAATCCGTATAGTACTCGCAGAAATCCTTGAAGGTATTCACCGCAATGTCCGAATCCAGATCCGATGCGGTGCCGTCGTCGTTATAATATCTGCCTCCGTTCTGGTACAGCAGGGAGGCGAATATCTGCTCGTTTGCCAGCATACCGAACTCCATCTGGTTCTTTGCCAGCACGGTCATTGCCACCTTCACATCATCCCAGGTCTCTGGCACCTCCAGACCAATCTCCTTTAAGATGTCCTTCCTGTAGAACATCACCGGATAAGTGATGGTCTCCGGCAGGGCGTACACCGCGCCGTCGTAGGTAAACTGGGTATTTGCCGCATCCGGGAACCGGGCAAGCACCTCTTCACAGTCCGCAAACTGAGTCAGATCCAGCACTGCGTTTCGGATGCCGTAGTTCACCGGGGTGTCGTTGCCGGTGTACAGCACCGCTCCGGCCACGCCGTTGGTGTTTGCCACCTGGATCGCCACGTCGGGGCCCTCTCCCACCAGGGTGGCTTTTAACAGGGTATTCATATCCACCAGCTGCACATTGACACTGACGCCGGTCTGGCTGGTGAAGGTGTCGTCTATCAGAGCCTTGATGACATTGGCCTGGTCACGGCCGGAACCGATCCACAGAGTCAGCGCCGTGTTGTCCTTATTGCTCTCGTCCACACTGCCGATGTTGTTGTAGTCGATGATGAAGGAGTAATACAGCCTGCTGATCTCATATCCCGCCTGGCTGAAAAATCCGGTCTTGTCATACTTGATCTTCACATCCGGCGAATAGATATTGATGCGGTCTATCTGCAGGGGCTGGCTGATCACGTTGGTGATCCAGGTGCCCAGCGCCCGGACATTGGTCTTGTAAGTGCCGATGACCCTGACAAAGTACTCTCCGTCCTTGATCAGATCGTCCAACTGGTCCCTCATGGTCAGAAGCACCGCCTTTTTATCGGTGTTGCTTCCTGCCACTGCCTCCAGCTTTTCCAGGGCTTCATTCACGGTGGCTCTGGCCTCCACCAGCTGATCGTGCAGCTGCGGCAGGGTCGCCTCCAGCTGATAGCTCCGGTAAGTATCAGGGGCCACGCCGGTGACCTTGATCACCTGGCGGTAAATGCTGTTCAACTGCTGTACCGCCTCTTCCACCAGACCTACGATCTCGGAAAACTCGCCCAGCACCACCTCCATGCGGAGCACATGATGCCCCTCCTCCATATAGAAACGGTAAGGCTCGCCGCTTTCATCCGTCAGCTTATCCTCCCGCCAGCTCTGGCTGTAATCGAAGGCGTAATCGTTCATCTCCGAGAATGGCACTTCCCCGTCAATGGTGATACGGCGGGACACATGAATGCCTCTGGAGAAATTCTGTTTGTCATAGAAAGAGATACAATAATAACCGTCCTTTAAAATATCAAACTCCCACTCGATCCACTGTCCCACCAGCCTCCAGGAATTACCGCCGATGGAGTTGTTCAGAAGCGCCTTGGCGCTGGAGGGCGACACTGCCGGGGAGGACTGGTCCTGCTGAGGATAAAGCATCTGGGAAGAGGTCTTGGTAGCGTATTCTCCCTCCAGAAGGATGTGGGCGCCGGTGGTATCCGCCGCCCCCGCCGCATCCCAGAGCGCCTTTACCTGAGCGTAGCTTTTCACCTCTTCGGCGTTGCTTAAAATCAGCTTGTTTATCAGCATGGGCTCCCGCAGGGACACGATGCTGACGGTATGCTCTCCCGCTTCCAGGTAAATTGAAAGGGGCTCGGTGATATAGCCGTCACTGTCATATAAGTACCTGGTCTGCCACTCAGGTATCTCCATTGTCTTAGGCTTCACATCGTTGCCCTGATTGTCCTTTTCCCAGTTCATGACAGTGACGCCGTTTTTATCTACCCTTGTATCCGCCACATAATTGGTCCACACTCTGGGGAAGGTCAGCAGCGCCAGCTCCTCAAAGGGCAGCGCTCCGTCCACAAACAGGCTCCGCTGGATATCAGAGTTTTTACCCTCCGTGGGGTAATACACCACCGAGAGATTGTACATACCGCTTTGGGCCACATTCACTTCAAACTCGATCAGGGAGTCCTCGCCTGTCAGCACACTGTCTCCCGCCATCCCCTCATAATCGGAATAGACCTGCGGCTTGGCAGGCGCGTCGCTCTCCTCGTACCTGACGAAGCCCGAAGCAGGGATCTCCACCACGGTGTCGGGATAGGCGGCGTCCGAATGCAGTGCCTTATATTCCTTGTAGGAAGGAATGGAGTCGTCCACATTGTAGGTGCTGATCATCTCGTCAAATTCATCCATGGAGCAGTCTGTTTTTGCCTTGGACTCTAAGCCCGCAACAGGCAGCATCGTAAGCACCATAGATGCAAGAAGGACCGCCGCTGTAGATTTTCTCAAAATTTTAGCTTGCTTCATTGTTTTCCCCTTTTCCGCGCCATGCACATATTTTAAAGCTCTTTATCAACCTCTTTGTCAAACCATTGTTCCTCTCCCGGCTCCGCCTCAGGCGTGTATGCCTGCAGCGCCCTCTCTAAAAGGTAAGTCAGCGCCAGGCACCACAGTCCCGGCACAAACAGGATGCAGGGGATCGGCAGGACAAATATCATCAGTAAGACCACCGCCACCGTCCCGGCAAGGCTCAATACCGTCACCGGCAGAAACCTGATACACATCAGAAAGCTGAGCTTCAGGATGCCCGTCAGCTTCATCTCGAATCTGGAAAGCACCGGGAAAATGTAGGTCAGTACGCAGACGCTGACTATGATGAACGCATCATACAGTCCCGGCCCCGGCGACGCCTTCCACTGCCCCGTCTTTGCGTAATATCTGCCGAAGAACAGACATCCCAGCCAGAGGACAGCCAGCAAAGTAAGAAGTATCCCTTTTTTCAGCGTCCGCTTCAGGGAGAAGAAAAACTCCCGCACCGGGTATCCTCTCTCCCGCCGGATGCTTTTCATAGTGGCGTAATAAAGGGATGAGAGGGCCGGCCCCACCGTCACCACCGGCAGACAGCACAGCAGGAACGTCATATTTAACAGGATGATCTCCCCCGACTTATTCAGCAGACCCACTATTTTTCCCTCACCGGGAAATGCGCCTCCGGATTCCTTCTTTTTCATATTTACGTCTCGTTTTCTATCTCGATCTTCATTCTGTTCACACTTCCAATCATGCCGCCAACGGTGGCACAAACAATTTGCACACTTCACACTAATCCCGGATGGGATATTCCTTCAGATCCGGAAGCTCATCCAGTGTGATCACCGCTTCCGCCTCATAAAAGCGTTTCAGCGCCTCCGCCTCAGTGTACTGTTCACTGTAGGCGAAAATGGAGGAATCCTTTGCCACGAACTCACCGCTCCAGGTACACCAGAACCCCCACATGGCTCCGTCCCGCACCGCCAGGTCAGGGTCGAATACACAGCCGTTCTCCGACAGGACCACCATCTTCCCCGCTTCCGTATAATCCACGGCCTCCAGATATTTGTTTACCTGGGAGGTATATACCCGCTCGCCGGGATAAATGTCCTCGCCGATGATATCAACGTATTCGTCTCCGGGATACCAGTCCTTGTTCTGACCGTTCCAGACCCAGATCAGGTTGTTCAGCTTATATTCATTTGTCAGTTTGTCATAGAGCAGTCTGTAAAGCTGTATGTAAGGCTCCGGGCCCGCAGCCCCCCACCAGAACCATCCGCCGCTTGCCTCATGAAGGGGCCGCCAGAGAACGGGGACCCCCGCCTCCTGTAAGATCTCAAGCTGCGCCGCAATGGCGTCGATATCCTGCATCAGCAGTTCGTACCCTTCCGTGTCCTGTCCGTTCATGACCTTTGCCAGGTCCAGGTTGGTGTACTCAGAGTAAAAACCGCTGTACCAGTTCCCGGTCAGGTATTTTGTCGGGGCGTTCCAGTGCCAGCAGAAGGTGACGATCCCGCCCTGCTCCCAGCACTGGATGGCAAGGTCTGTAGAATGTCCCGTGCTTCCATGCTCCACAAAGGAAGGCGTGTATTCCATGAAGTCAAGCCCCAGCACCGCTGGCGTCTTTCCGGTCACCTTTTTGACCACCTGGAATTCCTTTCCGTTGATTCCCGTGTCACAGTACTGTCCGGAAAGGATCTTACTTCCGTAATTATCCGCCAGATAGCTCATCAGTCGTTTCGCGTTATCCGTGGCGTTCTCATTGATAAGCTTCCCTGAGACCTGATAGGTCGACGCCGGTATTGGCTTCGATGTGGTTATCTTCATATAGTCCAAGTCGATCCATCCCCAATATTTTGAAACGGAGACCTCATGGGCTCCCGCCGTCAGGTATACTCTGCTGATACCCGACTCTGCAAAGGCTTTGTTATCCGTCACCAGATTTCCAAAAGCCTCTCCGTCCACAGTCACATAATTTTCCTTGTGGTCGCTGGCCGCGCTGCAAAACCACAGATCATAAAAGCCGTCCTCCGGGATCTCCACACTGAAAATACAGGCGTCCCCGTCGTTCTGGAACCCGGTGGCGTATCCGCCTCCGCTGCATTCCGGCTTTCCGGTGCTCCCGTGTACGCTTCCCGCAAAAGACGCATCCTCCGCCTCAAGGGTCGCTATCACCTCCGGCACAAATGGTTCTTCCTGTGCCACTTCCGGCGTCCCTTCCTCCGATCCCTGCTGTGCCTCTCCGCCACAGGCCGCAAGCTGGCTGCCGGACAGGGTCAGCACCATCAGATATGCCGCTGTTTTCTTCCACCTTTTCATAGTAAAACTCCCCGTAAAACCAACGATTTTTAACTAATTTTAGCTTTGCGTTAGTTAAATTATAAATCCTTTGCAAAATTAATTCAATCTCTTTCTGTGTTTCATTCGTCGATTTTACCATATTACCAATTCCGTTTTTTTTTTTTGTGCAAAATACACAAAGGACTAGTTTCTTTTAAAAAGAAACTAGTCCTTTGGTCTGATTAATTTTAGCTAAAATTTATTTTTCAAAAAAATCAGGGTTCACAGTAATATAAATAGACATCGTCCATGGTGACAACGGTAGCAGGCTTCGGCAGTTCTCCATTCTCCCGCTCTATCACATGGAGCAGGCATCCGTCGTTTCGCTGCATAATGTTGCCCACCTTAAATCTCCGCTGATACTCCGGGATTTCCTCATTGGCACAGAATATCTCCCTGACATGGGGAAGCACCTCCTGCATCAGCACGGCGGGCGGCGCGTTCCGCAGCACTTTTCCGTCTTTTATGATAATAACGGAATTTGCCACACATTCAATATCCGCCGCTATATGAGTGGCCAGAAGGATCACCCTGTCCCTTGCCAGCTCCACGATCATATTCCGCATGGCGATCCTTTCTCTCGGATCCAGCCCGGCAGTGGGCTCGTCCAGAATGATCAGATTCGGCTCTCCCAGCATGGCCTGCGCTAAGAGCAGCCTGCGTTTCATGCCTCCGGAGAAGCTTCCCACTCTGTCGTTTTGCACCTCTTTAAGATGCACCTTCTCCAACAGCTCATCAATGTGCTTCCGAACCCCCGGCTCTTTCACCCTTAAGCCTTTTAAGACCGCCATATACTCCAGAAATTCCCTTGCATAGAACTGGGGATAGCAGATCTGCTCCTGAGGCATATAGCCCACCTGCCTGCGATATGCCTCTCCCAGCTCCAGGATCTCCCGTCCTTCCCAGAGGATACTGCCCCCGTCCCGTTTTGCATTGTCCGTCAGAAGGCTCATCAGTGTGGTCTTTCCTGCCCCGTTGGCTCCCAGGATCCCGTAGATCCCCCTGTCTGCGGACACGGAAAAATCATCCAGGGCTGTCTTTTTCCCGTAGACCTTCCTCAAATGCTCTATTTGCAGTCTCCCGCCGCTTGCTTCAGCCATAATGTACGTTTCCTCCTCCGGTTTGTTCTCTTTTGTTTAAAACTGTACGCCGCAAGTGACGGCGCGGCTGGCAGTAATCTGCTTGTCACTCCGCAGCGCAATAGACCGGCTATCGGCTATCATCCGCCGTCTGTGACCTGTTTGTCACTCCGCAGCGCAATAGACCGACTGTCGGCTATCATCCGCCGTCTGTGATCTGCTTGTCACAGGCAAAAGTGCTGCAGCAGGATCGGCAGCATAAATGCCGCAAACAGGGCCAGCGACGCCCCCACCGAATGATTGATCTTCCTGCAGACCCACTTTGCCGTCCAGCCTGCCACCAGCAAGTACAACAAATGCGCTCCGTAAAATACTCCGTAAAGAAGCCCGATACTGATCCATCCCGGCAGGAAGGCGAACATCTCCAGGCTTTTTGCCGCCGCAGCCGGAAATCCTACGCTGTATGCGGAGGATACATTATAGATCCAGGGAAGGTAAGTGATGGCAAAGATCAGACAGCCCGCCCACAAAACATTGCCGTATTGATACCTTTCCAGCCCCTTACTGCCTGTCCGGGAAATGCGGATCAGCTTTTCCATACCGGTGCGCCTGTCATAATGCCATATGGTGACGGAAAACAGACACATCAGCGCCAGGCTTGCCAGTCTGCACAAGAGCAGGGCCAGCCGCCCGTCCCCCTGCCCAAGCAGCTGTCTGAAGCCTGCTTCATAGAGGATCGTATCCCCGTGGTCCCTCACATACTCCACATACCGGACAGCCGCTTCCAAGCCTCCTTGTCTTTCCAGCTCCGTCTGATAATAATCAATTACGGAAGCATGGTAATTTTCTCCGGAAGCCAGCAACGCTTCTATCTTATCCAGCCGCTCCCGCTCCTGATAAAGGCTCTGAAGCTTTTCCTCGCTGTAAGGTCCCTCCCGCTGGGTCACATAAGTCTTATAATAGATTTCCGTCTTTGTATACAGCCCCTCGGTCAGGGGCGTATATACTGCCGCCGCCAGCAGCAGATAGGCCAGACAGATTCCTGCCAATCCCTGATTGGTCCAATATTTCCTGTGCTCCATGCTTCCAAGACCCCTGCCCCGAAGCTTTCCCACGCCCCGCATACCTGTATAGGGTATCCGTCTGCCCGGCAGACCGCTTTTGTACAGCCCCAGAGAACCGCATATCAAAAACGGCAGGACCGCTATTCCGATGACTGTCGCCAGCAGAGGATAGCCAACGGGATGGCCGAGCACCTGTATATTACGATATTCCGTCAACAGCCTGCCCGTATCCAGAAAAGCCGCCGGATTCAGCCATTTCAGGTTTACCAGAAAGCTGTTTGTGTCGATCTGGGTATAACACAGCAGAAACACTGCCGCACCTCCCCCGCAGAGCCCGTAAAAAAGCCGTCCGTCCCTGCACAGCAGCGCCAGAAACACCAGCAGGCAATACAAAATCACAGACCCAAGGGTCTTGCCGCCCCAAAACAGCAGCAGTCCCTGCCCCACCGACAGCGTCCAGGGGCACGAGCCTGCGCCGTATACAGTCTGAATAGGCGCTGTCAGATCAGGGCAGCCGAAAGCTGCCACAGACAGGAGAAAGCGCATCAGCTGCACCCCCGTCTGCAGCACTGTGACAAAACAAAAGCCCAATAAAAGCTTGGCTCCGAAGCAGGCTTCCCTTCCCCTCGGCGCAGCTCTCATCAGGCTCATTTTCCCTTCCTCATATTCCGTGAGCACCAGGGCGTACACGAACAGCATCAATACCATACATAAAAAAGCGTCCCACAGATCCGCCTGCCAGAAGAGATAGATGCCACAGCTTCCCGTAAAGGCCAGGGACACTCCCCGCAGATCTGAAAAATCCTTGAATATCCTGTCATTGAGCCGCCTGCTTTCCGCATCCGCCCCTAAGAATCCCCCGCTGCGCTTCTCTGCGGTTTCCAGGATCCCCTCGATATAGGCTTCATAGCCTGATACCTGGGACAGCTCCCGACTTAAGAATTCACACAGGAAATATGCCTCCCCAGGGGTCTGTCCGTACTGTCCCGGCCATTCTCCCCGGTACAGGATCGCCTCCATCGTCTCCCTGACCCGGATATAAGCCTCTTCCCCGTCCTGCCCTGCAAGCCCCACCGCTGCCTGCCGATAGGCCGCCGGACGAATGCCGCTTCCAAACTCCGGCATCCAGAGCCTTGCGAAATACAGGATCAGGCTTAAAAAGACAAAGGCCGCCATCAGAAATACAAGAGATTTCCTCCCTATGATCTTTTTCCATTCATAACCTATCTGCTCTGTCATTTCGATCCCCCGGACCCGCCGGTCAATACCGGTAAACAGGTCTGCCGCCCTGCTGAAAAAACAAACGTAATTTGCACAATCATTTCTGCATGGCTGAACTGTTACTCAAAATGGTATCCGGCGGCACCGCCTTCATAATGCCTGAATTGACCTCTCCGTCATAATGCAGTGCATAGATCACGTTTTCAAAGACGGCGGTAATGCTCCATTCCGTGGTGTATTCCCCCACATACTGCATTGTTCCGTCATACCGATACAGCTTAGAGAGCCGCGTGGCGGAATCATAATCCGAAAGACAGATGCCGCCCCTGCCGTCCCCCGGCAGTACCCTCATACCTTTTCCCAGAAGTTCCTTTTCCTTCGTCTCCACATTGTAACTGTAGAGCTGACCCTCTGCCGTATACAGGATACAGTCATTGTAAAGGGTCAGGGGATTAAAATCATCGACGTCAGCTATCTCCTCCGGCTCGCTCTCTTCCCCGTCTATGCTGCAGGCCGCCAGCCCAAGCTGAAACCGCTCCTGATAATAGTCCGGATCCTCTCCGTGGGCGATAGCTTCCTCCCGATCCATATCATATCCCATATATTCATAATATACTTTATCACCGATGATCCTGGGATACATGACGCTGGCGTTCCACATGGTGATCTGAACAAGCTCCCGGCTGGTGTTATGAATGCGGTCATACAGCAGGATGCCCGCTGTTCTTTCCCCTGAATGTTCTTCGCTTTCATCCGGGATATTATTAAAATAAGCGATGGCAATATACTCGTCCGTCATGGCTGCGCCCATGACATACTGGACATCGTCGCTGAGCTTGGCGATCTGCCGTCTCTGGCTGCCGTTCAGCGCCGTCTCATACAGGTACAGCTCACCCAGCTTATCATATCCGTGATCCGTAAACAGCAGGAGCTTATCCCCTGTTACGATTCCCTCTGTGATAAAGCCGCCGAAATAAGCGCTGCAGCTCTCACGCTCGTGGGCACATACGGCGTCGTCGCAGACAATCTGCACCTCCCCCGTGGACCCGTCCTGAAAATAGAGAAAGCCGTCCTCGGTATACAGCCTTCCCAGGGAGCTGTAGCTGTTATCCAGATAGGTCATATACCACTCGGAGGCAGGGGGGATCTCCCTGTCTGCACTCCCTTTTTTCCCGGTCAGGATCAGCACCACAGTCACAGCTACAACCGCTACAGCCGCCAGACACCATACGAAAGCTTTCTTCTTCATCTCTATTTTATTCCTTATCTCTATTTTATTCCTTTACTCATTCAGCAGCCTTTCCAACTCGGCGGCTATCCGATCTCCGCCCAGCTCCTCATATCGGCGGTTGGCCTCCTCCAGGGCGGCGGCCATGTCCTCCGCCTCCCATACATCCTCATATTCCTGAGACAACGCTGTCAATGCCGCCAGTTCACTCTGAATATCGGAAATATCGGGAAGCCGCCCGGCCGTCCAGGACTCCTTCTCCGCCTCCGTACCGTACAGACTCCATTTAGTATCCCGGCGATTCACGGGAAAATCATCGGACCGTCCGGGATATGCCAGATCAAAAATACCCGTCAGCAGACTGGTCAGAATAAGAGAACCCTCTTGATCCGGATCCAGATATTCCGCAAAACCATCCTTCAGTTCGTATATCACACCCGGCTCTCCCCACACCAGAGCATTGGCATAGCGTTCCTCGGTAAATAACAGTGTGAGCAGCTCCAGTGCCGCTTCCCTGTGACTGCTCGACTCACAGACGCCGATACCCCCGTTTATTCTGGTTCCGAAGGTGTATGGGAACTGCAGGAATACATATTCCTCCGCCACTTCTTCCCTTGGCGCGTTCCATTCCCAGTTCACCCATATCGCATAGTTCTTTTGGGCTATGAACGCTTTATCGTATAATCGCTGCTGCAGACGCCCGGAACGGTGCCATTCATTCATCAGACCGTATGTGTCCAGCAGAATTTCGGTCTGATAGGGAAAATGGCAGCTTCCGTCCTCCAGAGAGACAAAGAGACCGTCATAATACTCATATCCCAGACTGACGGAAATATCAAGAAGAGAGGCTCCCCATAAAACCGGCAGCATATCCTCCGGGATCTCCGCCTGCTCCGCCAGTTCAAAAATCCCCTTCACCGTCCCGTCCCACGACACCTCGTCCCCGAAGATATCCCGACGAAACGCCGCATAATCTGTTCCGTTCTGGCCAAGCTGATTGGGGATCACGCAGACTTTTCCGTCAATCGTCACCCCCTCCCACAGCTTCTCGTAAAAGGCATTGTACAGACCGCTGCCCTCAGCGGAATGCAGATAGTCATTTATATCACACAGGACTCCGGCCTCCAGCACCTTCTGGGGAGTACTTACCGTACCCCCTCCTCCCCCCGCTCCCAGACTTAAAATATCCACGCCCTCCGCTCCGCCGTTTTCAACGATAGCGTCATAGGACGCCGGTTCCAACGGCAGAACGGATAATTGATAAGGATAGCCGTCCTCTGCCAGCACTTTATTCAGATAGGACGCATTCTCGTCCAGATTCGTCCATTGATACTGCTCCTGAGGCATAGCCCATGTAATCGAAATGCTTTCGGCGCTCTCCCCGTTTTGAACATTGCCTGCGCTCCCGTTATTCTCCGTGCTTTCACTGGAATCGGCTCCGCAGCCTGTCAGCAGTACCGTCAGGATGCCCGACAGCAACAGACCGGACAGCAGCTTATCTTTCCTCATGCAGACGCTCCTTTACCACTTACTTATTCAGCAGCCTTTCCAACTCGGCGGCTATCCGATCTCCGCCCAGCTCCTCATATCGGCGGTTAGCCTCCTCCAGGGCGGCAGCCATATCCTCTTCCTGCCATACATGTTCATATTCCTGAGACAACGCTACCAATGCTGTCAGTTCGCTCTGAATAGCGGAAATATCGGGAACCAGCCCGATCATCCGGGACTCCTTCTCCGCCTCCGTACCGTACAGGCTCCACTTAGTATCCTTGCGGTTCACGGGAAAATCATCGGATTTCCGAGGATATACCAGATCGTAAATGCCGGTTATTATGGTAGTGGTAAAAACAGGACCCTCTTCACCCGGAACCAGATATTCCGCAAAGCCGTCCGTCAGCTTGTATTTCACACCGGGTTCCCCCCACATCATGGCATTTGCATAGCGTTCCTCGGTAAACAACAGTGTGAGCAGCTTCAGCGCCGCTTCCCTGTGGCTGCCTGACTCACAGATGCCGATACCCCCATTTATCCTGGCTCCGAAAGTGTAAGGAAACTGCAGGAATACATACTCCTCCGCCACCTCTTCCCTTGGCGCATTCCATTCCCAGTTCACCCATATCGCATAGTTCTTTTGGGCTATGAACGCTTTATCGTATAATCGCTGCTGCAGACGCCCGGAACGGTGCCATTCATTCATCAGACCGTATGTGTCCAGCAGAATTTCGGTCTGATAGGGAAAATGGCAGCTTCCGTCCTCCAGAGAGACAAAGAGACCGTCATAATACTCATATCCCAGACTGACGGAAATATCAAGAAGAGAGGCTCCCCATAAAACCGGCAGCATATCCTCCGGGATCTCCGCCTGCTCCGCCAGTTCAAAAATCCCCTTCACCGTCCCGTCCCAGGGCACCTCGTCCCCAAAGATGTCCCGCCGAAATGCCGCATAAGCGGTTCCGTCCTGGCCAAGCTGATTGGGGATCACGCAGACTTTTCCGTCAATCGTCACCCCTTCCCACAGCTTCTCATAAAAGGCATTGTACAGGCCGCTGCCCTCAGCGGAATACAGATAGTCCTTTATGTCACACAGGACTCCGGCCTCCAGCACCTTCTGGGGAGTACTTACCGTCCCCTCCCCTGCTCCCGCTCCCAGGCTTAAAATGTCCACGCCCTCCGCTCCGCCGTTTTCAACGATAGCGTCGTAGGACGCCGGTTCCAACGGCAGAACGGATAATTGATAAGGATAGCCGTCCTCTGCCAGCACTTTATTCAGATAAGAAACATTCTCACTCAAATCTGACAATTCATATTGCGCCTTCGGCATAGCCCATGTAATGGTGCTCTCTCCGCTTTGGGCACCATCTGCGTTCCCGTTATTCTCCGTGCTTTCATTGGAGCCGCCCCCGCATCCTGTCAGCAGTATCGTCAAAATGCCTGACAGCAACAGGCCGGACAGCAACTTATCTTTCCTCATCATATAGACGCTCCTTGATCAAATCAACCCTTACTTCACCGCACTCGTTTCACCGCTCCAGTTTTCACTACCCGAAGAGGCAGTATGATAAGATGCTATTGCACTGCTTCTGCAATTTTCTGGTGCGCTAAAAGATACTGTCGTCGCAACCTTTCCACTGGCACTGTCGTGCTGAGTACCATAAGCACTAATACCCGCATTTATATTTTTAGTATTTATATACGTATAATTTGACGATACAGACACCTCCAAATAAGGAGAACCGCTTACTGTTCCTGCCGATGCCGAAAAATCATCAATCCTACTGTAGGCCGAAAAAGAAATTCCGTTGATTGTCGGATTCAACGTATTAGCAGAAGCCCTCAATACCCCCGCACTTCCAAAAAGTACCACTACCCCCATCAATACTGCCAGACATTTTTTTCTCATAGATCATTCCTCCTATTAAATAATAATATTAGCAAGTATACTTGCTAATATTGTTATATATCACATCTGACAGTCATTTACAAGTATCTTTTTCGTCTATCACAACTAGTGTCCGGTATATGTAAATCAATCGGCTGCTCCGCTTGTCATCAGGCCCAGCAGATGGAACACGCTGCCCTCCGAGCCCTCCTCCCGGCGGATCTCCACCCTATGGACCGCCTCCTCACCGGATGCATAGACCTCAGCCGTCATGATGGCGTTGCCCCAGCCTCCGGAAAAGTCGGCGTTGATGGTCTGCATATGTTCTCCGTCCACCAGCACCTCAAACCGTCCGCTCTTTCCGTCCGTTGTGGCATAATAGAGTATCCCCAGCCTGCTGAAGGAAGCCGTAAACACAATGCCCCCGTCTCCGTCGCAGCTCCAGCCCTTTGGAAACTCCATGCAGACCTGATTCTCAGAGAAATCCCCCTGCTCATCCGGCACAATGTCGTCGCTGTCCAGGATGCGGGCATTGTCATAGAGCTTCTTCGTCAGCACAGACAAGCTGCCTTTGTCCGGTTCGCCCATATCCCCGCGCACCTCATATACGCCGTTCAGGTAGTTCCACAGGATCTCCCCTGTCACCGCATGGCCCAGAGCGGAGGGGTGTACCTGGTCTCCCGACAGATCTTTATCGGTAAAGCGTCCTGTCTCCATCATATCCGCTATCACGTTGCCGAAGCTTACCATGGGAACGCTGTAATGGAATCCCACCAGGGCATGATTCCCCTGGGCGGAGGTCCCGTTTGTCTGAGCCATGAACAGAAGCATCACCGCAGGCCCGCTGTCCGACTTCAACAGGCTGTAGATCAGATTGTCATATGAGATCTTATGAAAATTATCGTTTCCGTCGTTTACCGAAAATTCCACCAGCACCAGATCCGGATCGTATTCCAGTACATCCTGTGCCAGCCGGTGTACCCCCAGATAAGAATCCGTTCCGCCGATACCCGCATTTACAAAATCAAAGGAGGTATCCGGAAACCGCTCCTGCCACCACTGAAAAAAGATTTCAGCATATGCCTTTTTTTCAGGCAGTTCGCTGCTTTTTAACAGTTCGCCGTCCTTTGCGCCGCCGGAGATCGTCCCCTGGGTGATGGAGCCGCCGATGCAGACAATACTCACAGGCTCTCCCGCTTCCGCTTTCCGCATCACCGCCCCCAGGGCTCTGTCGTCGCAGCTCTGCCACATATCCGCCAGCGCCATATCCTCTTCTCTTAAGAATGCCGTGGGCACTGCCAGCGAAGCGGCGCTGTCTGCGTCCATGTTTCCCATCCCGGCTTCGCCGCCACAGCCCGTCAGGCTCAAAAGCATACATACTGTCAGGCATATAGCCAGGTATCCCTTATTTTTTCTCATCATTATACCCCTTGTGTGCTCAAAGAGGGGTGTTTACACACCCTCTTACGCATACCAGTCAATGAACCCGCTTCACGCTCTCTTTCACCACTATACGGCCCTCCACCATATGGGTCCTGGGACTGAAGGACTCGTTTTCCATTCGTTTCACCAGGATCTCCACCGCCTGGGACGCCATCTGCGCCTGATCCACCTCGTAGGTGGTGATGCCCACATCGCAGATTCCGGGATAAATATAATTGTCAAAGCCCACCACGGATATATCCTCCGGCACCCGATAACCCTCCCTGTTCAGCTTCTGGATCAGCTTTCCCGCCGTCAGATCGCAGTTGCAGAAAAAGGCGGTGGGCATTTCCTCCGGCATCAGCATCAGCTCCTCCTGGATAGAGCCGCTGGTCACAAGCCGATCGTCCAGCTGCCAGTCCTTCCTCATGGGGATATCATGCTCCAGCAGCGCTTTCGCATAGCCGAAATATCTGTCCGTGATGGAGCTGGTGGCAAGCAGGGTCCCCACATAGGCGATCCTGTCATGCCCCTGCTCGATCAGATAATTTACCAAATGGTACGCCCCGTAATAGCTGTCTGAGACCACTGCATCGGTCTCCGGATCGTCGTCCGTAAAATCTATATAGACCACCGGGAGGGATCTGTTTTCCTTCAGCAGCTTTAAATATCTGCCGGGCATCCTACCGATGACGATGACGCCGTGTACCTTCTGCTCCCTTATCACCTTGGGCACTTCCAGCAGCTCCTCCATACGATTGCTCACCACCTCCATCATGGCAAAGCATTCGCAGTTCAGAGCGCAGATGGAGACCTGCTGATAGATCTTCCAGTAAAAGGATTCATATTTATCCAGATATTCTTCCTCTATCAGTACGCCGATATTGTAACTCCGCGCCCTGCCCACTGCCCGCCTGGCCGCAGAGGGCTGACGGTACCCCAGCTCATCCGCAAGCCTCTTTATCCTTTCGCGCATCTCCTCGCTGACGCCTTTTTGTCCGGAAAGCGCCTTGGAGACAGTTACCGTGCTGACTCCCACCTTCCTTGCAATATCCGCCAGTTTTACCGCTTTCGCCATAAGCTACTCCCTTTCCGCCGTCAAATGGATCAGCTTTGACTGAAAATCACCCCACATTTCCTGTACGGGAATGCCCCCATTCATCAGGGTATCGCCAAAGTATACCTCACCCGTCTCCTCGTTCCTGTACCTTTTGCCGGGGTCCAGCCCCGCCAGCTTTATCATCCTGCTGTGACAGTTAGGACGCCTCAGCACCTGCACATAGGTGACCAGCGCCTCCTCCTTATCCTTTGACACCACCGCGTAACAGTCATAAAAATGGTTCTGCCGGTAAGAGGCAATACGATAATAATCACCGCTTCTCACCAGATCGTTGTACTTGTGGTACAGGGCTGTCTGCTCCGGTATCTGCGCCCTCTCTTCCTCCGAAAGCTTTGTAATATCCAGCTCATAGCCGAAGGTGCCTGCCAGGGCAACGTTCCCTCTGGTGGAAAAAGGTGTGCTCCTGCCCACCGTATGGTTGGGGCAGTCCGACACATGGGCGCCCATGGTGGAAAGGGGATAGATCAGCGCCGTTCCCTCCTGGATGACCAGCCGCTCGATGGCGTCCGTATCGTCAGAGCACCATATCTGGGGGCTGTAATAAAGCATCCCCGGATCGAACCTGGCGCCGCCGCCGGAACAGTTCTCCAGAAGCAGGTCTGGAAATTCCCCTGTCAGCCTCTCCTGCAGCTCATACACCGCCAGCACGTAGCGGTGGCTCAGCTCTCCCTGATTCTCCCTGCCCAGATACAAGCTGCCCAGATCCGTCAGTTGACGGTTCATATCCCATTTCACATACTCGATATTGGCGCTGTGCAGCACCTCCGCCACACAACGATAGACATACTCCCGCACCTCAGGTCTGGTGATATCCAGAACATACTGATTTCTGGAACGGCAGGGGGTACGGCCCGGAATGGCGATGGCCCAGTCCGGATGAGCGCGGTACAGATCGGAATCCGGCGACACCATCTCCGGCTCAAACCAGATACCGAATTTCAGACCGATCTTATTCACCTCGTCTACCAGATGCTTCAAGCCGCCCTGAAGCTTGTTTTCATTTACCTTCCAGTCCCCCAGGCTGGTGTTGTCGTCGTTCCGGTATCCGAACCAGCCGTCGTCCATGACCAGCATCTCAATGCCCGCCTTTTTCGCCTCCCTGGCAATGTCCAGCAGCTTCTCCGTATCAAAATCAAAATAGGTGGCCTCCCAGTTATTGATGAGAATGGGACGCCTTTTATCCTTATAAGGGCTTCTGATCAGGTGGTTCCGATACAGGTCATGGAAGGTCCTGCTCATGCCTCCAAGCCCCTCCGCCGAATAGGTCAGGATCACCTCCGGCGCCTGAAATACCTCTCCCGGCTTCACCTGGTAACAGAAATTCTTCGGATGTATACCCATCTGCACCCGAAGGCTTTCAAACTGATTCTTCTCCACCTGGGCAAGAAAATTGCCGGAATATACAAAGTGGAAGCCGTAGACGCCGCCCCTTTCCTGAGTGGCCGTCTCAGACACCAGCGCCATAAAGGGATGCTCCTGATGGGAGGATTCCCCCCTTGTGGAGCTTACGCTTGTCTTGCCACAGCCGATCTCCCTGTATTCCATGTGCCGCTCTCTGGCCCAGGAACCGTGGAGAGTCAGCAGCCTGTAATTCTCCCCATCCGCGTCTGCGTCCATATCAATGCTGGCGGACATGAGCCGGGTGAGGAAAAAGCTTTCCTGAGACATATTTTTCACCGACACGCTTCTTGCGATCACATCCACGTCCGCAAAAATGCTGTAGCGCAAAGTCACCTCCAGCCCCAGCGCCTTATCCGCCCCGTCGATCTCCAGGGTCATGCACTCCTGCTCTCCCCCGAAAGTGGCAGGCAGCCCGGCAAGCGCAGGCTTTCCCCTGAATATACGATGCCCCTGATATACGATCTCCACCGCGCTATGCATTTTTTCGTCCAGCACCTCTATTGCGCTCTCCCGGTAGTCCCCCGTATTGCAGCCCGGAAACTCCATGGGAAAGGCGTCAAAAAAAGAGCTTCTGTCCCTGTTATTCTTTGAGGGCACAAAAGGCGGCTCCCCCGTCCGCATCAGATATCCGGCGTTTACGTCGCTGATGGTTTTCCCATAATAAACATGGCCGATAAAGCCCTCCTCGTCCGCCAGTCCGATCAGATAACTGGTGTGGGCCGTATCCAGCTTAAAGATTCTCGCCTGCTCGTCATACAAAATATTCATATCATCATGCCCCTTTCCCCATAAAAAGCGGACGTTGTCCGCCACCAAACCGGAAGAATCCGCCTGCGGATTCTTCCCGGAATGATTAGATTTTCTTAGGCGGCGTCTTTTGACGCCTTAGAAAATCTTCATTCCGTTCACACTTTATCATATGGGAAACCTGTCCATTTTGAAATAGATAAAATCCACAAATTAATTTTAATAAAATATAAATTTTAACTAATTTTAAGTTATTTTAAGTAAAAGAGAGGTCCATGTCTTATTTCAGTTCCACATCCTCATACAGGCTCAAGTCCTTCACGGCAGCTTTCATATCCTCGTCCATTTCCAGGACAACTCCCTTAAGCTCCAGCCCCTTGATATTGTGGGCATAAAACCCGTGGATCCCGCCGCCTATGACTCCGTCCCCCTCACAGGGGCGAAGATCGTAGCCATCCGAGATCCATTTTGATTTTTTCTTCAGCCTTACGCTCACATTTTCAAACCGAATATTTTCTATGTTTTTGCCTTCGCCCGCCCAAAGCAGGATCCCGTTTTCGCCTTCACAGAAAATATCCCGAAAACACACATTCCTGATATGGCCTGCGTTCACGCCCTGTTTTCTGTCAATGGCAGTAATATAGATTGGCTCCGCACGCCCCCACCATTCCTGGGAAAAGCGTCTGGTTTCTATATGGACATTGGAAACCATCACATTTTCCATATAGCCCTTATCCCGAAGCTGCAGAGAAAATCCGCGGTTACTGCGGCTGATAATACAGTTTTCCACAATAATATTTCTAAACGGTGATTCGCCTTCCGTGCCAAATTTGATGGCGGCGCTTGTAGATACCAGGGTACAGCCGGTGATCAGAATATTTTCGCAGGGACCGTATGCCTCGTATGCCTTTGTGTTTTTCAGCACGATACAGTCATCCGCACATTCAATGTGACAGTTTACGATTCGGACATTCCTGCAATGATCCGGATCGATCCCGTCTGAATTAGCCATTTTCAGGCTGTTCAAAATACGGATGCCGTTTATCAGCACATCCTCACAGCCTGCCATGTGTAACGTCCAGAAGCCGCTATTCTGCAGCGTCACATCCTGAACGGTAAGATGGTTCACTTTTTCCAGCAAAAGCATGGGGATCCTGGGATAAAACGCTCCCTCCACATGATAGCTGCCTTCCTGCCCGTGGTAGATCTCCTCCGAGCCGTCGATCCTGCCAAACCCTGTGATCTGCACACATTCCGCGTCCCTGGCATAAATAAAGTAATGAAAGGGCTTTCCGTCATATTCGCTGTTCACGTAAGAGGGAACGTCTCTGGGCGCAGGCATTCCTGTTCCGCCCGGCTGTGTATCCACCGGCGCGTAGTCCTCCAGCTTCTCGCTTGCCTTTAAAACTGCCCCCGTTTCCAGATGAAATTCCACATTTGCTTTCAGCACGATGGATCCTGTCTTAAATAACCTGCCGGCGGGCACTACCACTCTTCCCCCTCCGTTTGCGCTGCAGGCGTCGATGGCCGCCTGTATCGCTCCGGCGTCGTTCACTGCTCCGTCTCCCACCGCCCCAAAATCCAGAATATTGTATGTCATGCTTATGACCGCCTTTCCATTGCTTTCAAATTTTTTCTACAATTTCCGTCCTGGTTTTATAGATGCTGTGGGCGGGCACCACTCCCCGCACCATGGATGTGGGATAAATGTTTGACTCCCTGCCGATGACGGTGCCCGGATTCAATACGCTGTTGCAGCCCACCTCCACGTTGTCTCCCAGCATGGCGCCCATCTTTTTCAGTCCCGTCTCAATGCGGATATCCTCTCCCTTCACCACCACCAGAGTCTTGTCGCTCTTCACATTGGAGGTGATGGAGCCTGCGCCCATGTGGGAGCGAAAGCCCAGCACACTGTCGCCCACATAATTGTAATGAGGCACCTGGACTTTATTAAACAGCACTACATTTTTCAGCTCCGTGGAATTGCCTACCACGGCTCCCTTTCCCACAATGGCATTGCCCCGTATGTAAGCGCAGTGGCGGATCTCCGCCTCCTCGTCCACGATCAGGGGGCCGTTCAGACAAGCAGTGGGGGCTACCTTTGCACTCCTGGCGATCCAGATATCCCCGACCTTCTTTTCATACAGCGCCTCCGGCAGGGTACTGCCCAGCGCCAGAATAAAGTCATGTATCCTGGGCAGCACCTCCCATGGGTATGTCACATCCTTAAACAGCTCCGCTGCTATGGTCTCCTTTAAATCATACAGATCTGTAACCGTAATGCCGCTCATGTCGTCATTCTCCTTTTCTTCTATACTCTTCTATACCGATTCCTTCAGCCTCGCCGTCTGCTACAGGCGGCAGGTGACAATCGTTCTCATGCAGACTGTGCAAGACGTCGGTACTTAGCAGGCGTATTCTGCCTGCTTACGTACCGTTACGTCGCGCCTCCAAGCGAAAGCATATCTGCATGAGGATGACTGTCACCTGCCGCCGTCACTTCATGCAAGACTGATTTACCTTTTGTAATTTGCCGCTGCCGCGTCAAACAGCCCGTAAAGCTGTCTTTGATTGTTCAGCCGCTTTACGTATTCCGTGCGCCTGCCCACAAAGCCTGACAGCTTATCCATGTACTCTCCCGACGTGATCTCTCCCTCCGCCACCAGGGTCAGCCCTTTTTCCCAACTGGCCGTCAGGGAAGGATCCAGCAGCGCCCTGATGGAACCGCTGACCACATCATAGATCATTTCCCCCATCAATGTGGGCGTCAGCACCTGGCTCTTTTTGTTCAGGGCAAGGTACTCAATATTCACCAGTTTTTTCAGTATCTCCGCCCGTGTGGCGCTGGTGCCGATACCGCTCCCCTTTATCTGGGCGCGAAGCTCCTCGTCCTCGATAAACTGCCCGGCGTTCTCCATAGTCAGAATGATGCTTCCGGAGGTGTAGCGTTTGGGCGGAGAAGTCTCCCCTTCCTTGATCTCAAAGCCTTCCAGCTCCACGCTCTCTCCCTTTTTCAGGGCCATCAACAGCCGGGTGAACTCCTCGTCACATTTTATCTCAGTCTCGCCCTGTTCCTCCCCGTTTTTCGTTTCGTTCTCCACAGGGCTTTCCCCGGAAGCCTCCTTTTTCCCGGCGCCGGCGTCCTTACGGTCCTCTCTTCTAAATACATAGGCGACCTTTTGATAGCCCTCCTCCGCCAACACCTTGAAGCTTGCAAAAAACCTTTCCTCCTTCACGCTGACGCAGAGGGCAAACTTCCTGTATACTGCCGCCGGATAAAAAACGCTCAAAAACCGGCGGGCGATCAGCTCATACACCTTCGCCGTAAGAGGCGCAAGCCCGCCCAGGCTGCCCAGCCCCTGTCCCGTGGGGATAATGGCGTAATGGTCCGTTATCTGCTTGTCATTCACATACCGGGTCTTTGCGATTCCTTTGTAACTGCCTTTCTCCAGGATCTCTCCCGCAAAGGCGGAAAGGGGTCCGTAATTTCTCAGGCCCCCGATGTTCTTATGTATTTCCCTGGCTACGGCAGTAGAAAGCACCCTGGCGTCCGTCCTGGGATAAGTCACCAGCTTTTTCTCATACAGCTCCTGCACGATCCCCAGAGTCTGGTCGGGGCTGATCTTAAAATATTTGGAACAGTCGTTCTGAAGCTCCGCCAGATTATACAGCAGGGGCGGATTCTTGTTCTCCTTCTTCCGCTCGATACTCTCCACCCTTGCGGCCACTTTCGGCATCCCCGCCACGCTGCCTGGGGGCATCCCAAGCAGGTCCCCGATCAGCTGCTCCGCATCCGCCCGCTTTTGAAAGCCGTTCTCCTTATACAGCTTCGGCGACATATAAAAAGGGGAGCCCTCCACGGCTCTCCACTCTCCCGAAAAGCTCTTTCCCTTCAGACTGAAATTTCCCAGCACCCTGTAAAAGGGCGTCTTTACAAACGAACGTATCTCCCGCTCCCTGTTCACCACGATTCCCAGCACACAGGTCATGACCCTGCCCACAGAGATCACAGCCCTGTCCCGCTTCAGGTAATCCTTCACCGTCTTTCCGTATTTTAAGGTCAGCACACGGGAAAAATTGATGCCCATCAGATAATCTTCCTTTGCCCGCAGATAGGCGGCGTCGCTTAGATTATCGTATTCGCTCAGATCCTTTGCCTCCCGGATGCCCCTTAAGATCTCTTCCTCCGTCTGAGAGTCGATCCAGACCCGCCTGCGCTCCTTCCCGGTGACGCCGGACATCTGCTCCACAAGCCTGTAAATGTACTCACCCTCCCGCCCGGAGTCGGTGCAGACATAAATGACGGTCACATCCGGCCGCTTCATCAGGGAACTGACGATCCCGTACTGTTTCCTGGCGCTTTCAATGACCTCGTACCGGAATTCCTCCGGCAGAAAAGGAATGGTGTCAAAGCTCCACCGCTTATACTTTTCGTCATATACCTCAGGATAACTCATAGTGACAAGGTGTCCCACGCACCAAGTCACAATGGCCGATTCTGATTCCAGATAGCCGTCCCTTGAGGATGTCTTTATTTTCAGCGCGTTTGCAAACTCTCTGGCAACGCTGGGTTTCTCCGCAATAAACAAACTCTTTCCCAAAAAATTACCTACCTTCGCTTTCCCTGATTCCAAGCAGCTTCACTTTGCCCTCCTCCGCTTTCCGCAGCAGACTGTCGTCAAAGCCCTGCTCGCAATAAAGCCTGATATCCTTGCTTGCAAGCCGCGCCTTCTTCATAGAGAACAAAAGCCATTCATAATCGCTGTATTCCATCTTTCTGGACCAGACGCAGGCTCCCACGCCCACCGCTCCCTGTCCGTCAGAGGCAACAATATCGACCGCCCCTGTTTTCCCCAGCCACTCCCCGACGACGCGGTACTCCCTGCCCATGTGTTCCCTGCAGATGCGTCGGTACGCCTCCTCCACATACAGGTCATAGGATTCGGCCACTTTCCTGTCGTAAAATTCCTCCGGTGAAAGCAACTGCAGCAGACTTGAATTGGGGAACAGATAACGGAAATAAAATCTCACATAAGGGTTTGCGATCCTGTAGATCCCCTTCTGAGCGTTGGCTCTTCCCTCCGTATCATAAGAATAGACCTTTTCCACCAGATCAAGCTCCATCAGGTTTTTCAGGTAAACACTGATCTTAGCTCTGGAAAAGCCCGTATGCCTGTATATATCGTTCAGCTTGTTGCAGTCCCTGGCCATAGCCGTCAAAATGGTGTTGTACACCCCCGGTTCCCGCAGCTCCTGCTCCAGATATACTTCCATTTCCCCATACAGACGGCTTTCCTTTGCCAGAATATTCCGGATGATATTTTCCCCGGCGCTTAAATCCTGCCGAAAGTTCATCCAGTAACCCGGAACTCCGCCGAGCACCGCATAGATACGCATACAGTCCTCAAAGGAATAGCCGGGAAACATCCTGCGCATCTTGGCAAACTTCAATTCCCGCACCTTCAGGAACCCGCCGATGGCCGCCGCCCGGCTTCCCAGCTTTTCCACCATATGGTTCTCCACCCAGCCCGACGCCGAGGTACAGAGCACGATCATCACAGGCCGGCTTGAGAGCCTGTTTTCCATAAATTCCGCCAGCTTCCCAAAAAAGACCGTATCCCCCTTCAGCATATGCTGAAACTCGTCGATGACAAGCACCTGCTTTTCTGTCTCCCTCTCCGCCACGGAAGCTTTCAGCAATTCCTCGTAGTCCGGATACTTTGACACGGCAGCGCCCTTTTCTCTCAGCTCGCCTCCCCACTGGCAGCACTGCTCCCGCTCCGAGCAGGCTCTGGCAAGATAATAAAAGGACCTTCTGTCCCTGCAGAATTCCTGAAGCAGCCTGGTTTTCCCCACGCCCTTACTGCCGTAGACCACCACCATCTGACTGCCCGGTGAACCGTAATGCTGTTCCAAAAAGCTCATTTCTGCGCCGCGTCCTACAAATTCTCTCACAGACATCTCCCATCCTGCCGCCCGGACACCCGGACAACGGTTCATTTTCACTTCAGACAGCGGCGATCGGTTCCCCGCTGGCCAGCATACTCTCCAACTCTTCCGGCGCCAGAGGCTTGTTGAACAGATAGCCCTGGATCACATCGCATCCGATGGCGTGCAGATAGTTATATTGCTGCTCCTCCTCCACACCCTCGGCAATGGATTCAAATCCCAGGGATTTCACCATATTGATGATGGATTCCGTAATGACCCTGGTCGTCGAATCCGTCAGCACCGTATCAATAAAGGACTTGTCGATCTTCAGCGTATCAATGGGCAGCTTTTTCAGATAGGACAGAGAGGAAAATCCTGTTCCGAAATCATCCAAAGATATTCTGATCCCGTAATTCCTAAGTATTTTCAGCTTTTCGTAAACCGCCTTGAAATCGTCGATCAGCACGCTCTCCGTGATCTCCAGCTCCACCTCGGAGGGCCGCACCTCATAGCGGCTTAAGATCCCCACGATGGAATCTACAAAATCTTCCCGCTTATACTGTAATGCGGAAATATTGATAGACATGATAAAGGGAAAACCAAACTGCTTCCGCCAGGCCGCATACTGCCGGATGCTCTCCTCCACCACCCATCTGCCTATGGTGATGATGGAGCCGTTCTTCTCCGCAACGGGGATAAAGGTTGCGGGGCTTATCATCTGCTGCGCGTCCGCATCCTTCCAGCGGATCAGCGCCTCCACGCCCCGGAGCCTGCGGTTCCCCGCATAATACTGGGGCTGATAATACATATGAAAATCATTGTTGAAAACGGCCCTTTTCAGTTTGTTTTCCAGTTCAATGGAGCTCAGGAAATTTTCCAGAATAGGAGCGTCAAAATACTGAAGCATATTTTTACCCTGCTTCTTACACTTAAACACCACCAGCTCCGCGCAGTTCATCAGCTCCAGCGCAGACGCCGCCGCTTCCGGATACTCTGCCACCCCGATACTGACCGTGACGGTAATGTCCTGTCCGCTGCTGATATGGAAAGGCTCCCTTGCACGCCTCTGGATCGCCCTGTAAATGGCGTCCACGCTTCTTGCCCCGGAGGGGTCATAAATGGCAAGACAGAACACGTCGCTGTGCAGATGGCAGGCAATCATATCATCGCCGCAGATCTCTTTCAAAAAGAATCCAAACTGCTGCACCAGCTCATCCCCCACCATGATGCCCATACCGTCGTTTACCTTGCGGAATTCATCTATATCAAGGACCATGACACTGACGATGACATTCTTTTCCTTTGCGGTCTTTGTGTACTCCGTCAGCAGGCGAACAAAGTAATTCCGGTTATAGAGACCTGTCAGGCCGTCATAATATGCCATATAGGTCAGCTCCTCATTCTGGATCCTGGCCTTTGTCACATTCAAAATATAGATGACCTTATCCACCGGCTGCCCGTCTTTTGTGTAGGTGACAAGGGTCCTAAACTGCAGCCATCCTTTCGTTGCTTTCAGCTGACACTCCGCAATGGCATTGTCCTTCCCCTCCTTTTCCAGAGAAAGCACATTTTTCAACTCCGGCACACAGGAATCCTCCACGAGTTCCAGCAATTTTGAAAAGTCTTTTGTGTCCCGCACCTGAAAATCAAAAAATTTGTTCCACTGCCCGAACGTGGCGATCTGATTGTTTTCAAAAGACTGGTAAAGGAACGCGCCTTCCGCAAACTCAAAAACTCTTTTGTACATTTTTTCCTTTTCTGTCAGCTTTTGGTTCATAGCCTTCAGCAGGTCCAACTGATAGTGCAGTTCATTCATGTAATTTGATCTCCCCGAAAGATATGCTTTACACTAGTTTTTTGCGCTGATATATCCCTGTGCCTTCAGCAGCTCCGCGCAGAGTACCGCGCCTCCCGCAGCGCCTCTCACCGTATTGTGGGACACGCCCACAAACTTGAAGTCATAAATGGTATCCTCCCGCAGCCTTCCCACGCTGATACCCATGCCCTTCTCAAAATCCACGTCGAGAACGATCTGGGGTCTGTTATCCTCCTCCAGATACTGGATGAACTGCTTCGGCGCGCTGGGCAGCCCAAGGCGCTGAGGCTCTCCGGAGAAGCTACGCAGCTTCTCGATCAGCTGCTCCTTCGTGGGCTTTTTCTTAAACCTTACAAACACCGCCGCCGTGTGCCCGTTTAAAACAGGTACGCGGATACACTGACAGGTGATCTTCGGTCCCTCTGCCGGAACGATCACACCGTCCCTGATGGAGCCCCAGATCCTTAAAGGTTCCTTCTCGCTCTTCTCCTCCTCGCCGCCGATAAAAGGAATAATATTTCCCACCATCTCCGGCCAGTCCTTAAAGGTCTTTCCCGCACCGGAAATGGCCTGATAGGTGGTGGCAACCACCTCCACCGGCTCAAACTCCATCCATGCAGTCAACGCCGGCGCATAACTCTGAATGGAGCAGTTGGGCTTGACCGCCACAAAGCCCCGCTTCGTGCCGAGACGCTTCTTCTGAAATTCTATGACCTGCATATGCTCCGGATTGATCTCCGGCACAACCATGGGCACGTCAGGGGTCCAACGGTGGGCGCTGTTGTTGGAAACCACCGGCGTCTCCGTCCTGGCATAATCTTCCTCGATTTTTTTAATCTCTTCCTTGGTCATATCAACGGCGCTGAATACGAAATCCACCTGGGACGCCACCTTTTCCACCTCGTTGACGTTCATGACCTGAATCCCCTTGACCGCCTCCGGCATGGGCGTGTCCATCTTCCAGCGGTCTCCCACCGCCTCTGCGTAAGTCTTTCCCGCAGAGCGGGGGCTTGCCGCTATAGTGGTCACCTCAAACCAGGGATGCTTTTCCAGCAGCGCGATAAAACGCTGCCCCACCATACCTGTGCCCCCTAAAATGCCAACCTTCAGCTTTTCACTCATTTTTCATTCTCCTTTTTGCCTATCTGTATTCTTCATTCCGTTCACACTTTCAGTCATACCTGCACAAACAAATCCCACGGAGTCTGACGACTCCGAGAAGAATCGCTTCCCAAAGAGGTGTGCTATGCACCCTCTTGCGATTCTTCAGTGTGAGCAGGCGCTTCCTTGCGCCGTAGAATTTCTTCGCGAAACAGCTAAGCCTGAGAATCAGGCTTTTGGCTGTTGAGCGAAAACTGCCGAAGGCAGTTAGAAATTCTTCTCACACTCTGCTACCTCGCATTGGATATCATAAGCTTCCGTCTCCGGGAACCAGTCGTCCTCTTCCTTCTCCGCCAGATACTGCTCTTCCAGAGCAATCACCTTTTTCATGGCCTCCGTTCCCGGACCGCCTGTGGTAAGCCGCTTTTCCACACAGGTTTTCAGGGAGACTGCATCATAAATATCCCCCTCAAATCTATCGCTGATCGCCTTCAGCTCCTCCAGGGAAAGGGCGTCGATGGACGTATCCTTCTCAATACAGTAAAGCACCAGTCTGCCGATGATCCCATGTGCATCTCTGAAAGGCACACCCTTATTTACCAGGTAATCCGCCGCGTCCGTGGCGTTGGTAAAGCCCATCATAGCGCTGGCCGCCATACGCTCTTTATTGAATTTCATGGTACTCAGCATACCGGTAAAAAGGCCGATACAATCCTTCACCGTGTCGAAAGCGTCAAATGCGACCTCTTTATCCTCCTGCATATCCTTGTTATAGGCAAGGGGAAGCCCCTTCATGGTGGTAAGTAAGCTTACCAGCGCCCCGTAGACCCGCCCCGTCTTGCCCCGGACCAGCTCCGCTATGTCGGGATTCTTCTTCTGCGGCATAATGCTGCTTCCTGTGGAATAAGCGTCGTCTATCTCCACAAACCGATACTCGTTGGAATTCCAGATAATGATTTCTTCGGAAAAACGGCTCAGATGCATCATCACTGTGGCCAGCGCCGCCAGAAATTCTATCAGATAATCCCGGTCCGAGACGGAATCCATACTGTTTAAGGTGGGACCGTAAAAGCCCATAAGCTCCGCCGTCAGCTCCCTGTTCAGAGGATAGGTGGTCCCCGCCAGTGCCCCCGCCCCTAAGGGACAGTAATTCATCCGCCTGAAAATATCCTTCATCCGCAGACGGTCCCTCTTGAACATCTCAAAATAAGCGCCATAGTGATGAGCAAGGGTGGTAGGCTGGGCCTTCTGCAAATGAGTGAACCCCGGCATATAAGTATTCAGATTATCTTTCATGGTGTTCAAAATGACTTCCAGCAGACCTTTAAGCAGGGCGTCCACCACCGTCACCTGCAGTCTGGTGTAAAGGCGCATATCCAGAGCCACCTGATCGTTCCGGCTCCTGCCGGTGTGCAGCTTTTTGCCTGCCGCTCCCACCCGCTCTGTCAGCACTGCCTCCACAAAGCTGTGAATATCCTCGTATTTTTCATCAATGGAAAGCTTCCCGCTCTCTACATCCTCCCGAATAGAGGTGAGTCCCACGATGATTTCCCGCATTTCCTCTTCGGTGAGAACCCCCTGCCTTGCCAGCATGACCACATGGGCCACGCTGCCCTCTATATCCTGGCGGACCAGCCTTTTGTCAAATCTTATGGATGCGTTGAAATCATAGACCTGCCTGTCGGTCTCCTTGGTGAACCGACCGCCCCACAGCTGTGCCATCCGTAAATTCCTCCTGCAAATGTAAAATAAAAAGTAAATGTGATTAAATTTAAGTTAAATTTAATAATATCATAATCCGCATGAATATGCAAGCGGTAACCGCGGCGTTTTCCCACGCATATCTTAAGATAAAAGAAAAAAGGAATGGCATTCTATGCAAAATATTCTGGAGTTGAAAAACATCGGCTATTCCTATCACAGCCTTCACGGCGAGACAAGGGCTCTTAAAAATATCTCCTTTGAAGTATGTGAGGGAGAATTTGTTGCCATTGTGGGGCCCAGCGGCTGCGGAAAATCCACGCTTCTCTCCATTATAGCCGGATTGCTGGACCCGGAGGAAGGGACCATACTTTTCAACAATCCCGACGGCAGCTTAAACTATCCGAAAATCGGATATATGCTCCAGCGCGACCATCTCTTTGAGTGGCGCAGCGTTTACCGGAATGTGACCCTGGGGCTGGAGCTCAATCATATGCTGACCCCTGAGCGGCTTGCAGCGGTGGACCGCCTTCTGACGGAATACGGTCTGGACAGCTTTCGGGATAAACGCCCCGACGAGCTTTCCGGCGGCATGAAGCAGCGGGCTGCCCTGATACGCACCCTGGCCCTGGAGCCCCAGCTGCTGCTCCTTGACGAGCCCTTCAGCGCCCTGGATTACCAGACCAGGCTCATGGTGTCCGCCGACATCTGCCGCCTGATACGGGCCGCCGGAAAGACCATGATCATCATTACCCATGATCTGTCGGAAGCAATCAGCCTGGCTGACAAAATAATCATTCTCTCCGGCAGGCCGGCCGTGGTCAAGACGGAGATGCCTATAAAGCTGACCTTAAAGGACGATTCGACCCTGGCCGCCAGAAATGCACCGGAATTTCAACTTTTATTCAACAGGCTCTGGGAGGATCTGACACATGAAAACAAAGCAGAATAACCATGAACTGACAAAGCAGGAAGAGTTTGTCCGGGCCCACAGACGACACCACCACCAGGTATCCTCCTGGCGCATTATCCTTTTCCTGCTCTTTCTGGGTCTCTGGGAGATCAGCGCGGATCTAGGCTGGATCGATTCATTTTTCTTTTCCAGTCCAAGCCGTGTGGCAGTGTGCTTTGTCAGGCAGCTGCGCACGAACCATATGCTCTCCCACATCGGCGTGACCCTTTTTGAGACCGTTGCAAGCTTCTTTCTGGTGATCGCCTTGAGCCTGCTGGCAGCTACCCTGCTCTGGTATTCCAGAAAGCTTTCTGAGATTCTGGAGCCTTATCTGGTGGTCTTAAACAGCCTGCCGAAATCCGCCCTTGCCCCCCTCTTTATCGTCTGGCTGGGCACCGGCAGCACCACCATCATTGTGGCCGGGATCTCCGTGGCACTTTTCGGTTCCATTATCAGCTTTTACACAGGCTTTCAGCAGGTGGATCCGGAGAAGATCACCCTGATCTACACCCTGGGCGGAAAAAGAAAAGACGCTTTTTTCAAGGTGGTCCTGCCCGGCTCTCTGCCCATCCTGCTTTCCACCTCCAAGGTCAACATCGGGCTTGCCCTGGTGGGCGTCATCATCGGAGAGTTTCTGGCGGCAAGGCGGGGCCTTGGATACCTGATCATCTACGGTTCACAGGTATTTAAGCTGGATATGGTAATCACCAGCATTATCATCCTCTGCATTATCGCCCTGCTGTTCTACAAGTCCATCCAGGTCATGGAGCACCGGATCAAAAAGAAATTCCGGCTCTGAAAAGCCGACAGGATACAAAAAAGGTCCGAAAGCAGCTGCTTTCGAGCCTTACATAGGATCGTTGCCGATCCAAAGCTCCCGACCGGATTTGAACCGGTGACCTACGCATTACGAGTGCGTCGCTCTACCGACTGAGCCACGGAAGCATCTGCCGCGCCAAATGCGCGACTAAATGTATTATAGCTGTTCTCGCTGATTTTTTCAACAGGAAATTTCACAAACTTAGCATAAACTTCACCTAAACTTGGCATAAACTTAGAAACCTTCATTTCCGCATGGCTGAGCTGTCAGTTCATATGCACATCCAGCTGGTTAAAGGGAATTTCAATGCCCGCCGCATCCAGCGCCAGCTTACAGTTCTCGGTGACCCGCCACTTCCCCTGCCAGAAATCCTCCTGCTTAAACCAGCAGCGCACTCCTAAGTTTACGCTGGAGCTGCCTAAGTCGCTTACAAACACCAGCATATCCTTATCCTTACAGACCGCCTCGTCCTCCCGCAGCACAGCCTCCAGGACCTCCTTCGCCCGCTTTAAGTCCGCCTTGTAGGAAACCCCCACCACAATGTCCATCCGCCTGTCCTTCTGAGCGGTGACATTGACAATGCTGTTGTTGGCCAGCTGTCCGTTGGGCAGTATGACGGCCTTATTGTCTGCGGTCAGCAGTCTGGTGTAGAAGATCTGGATCTCCGTCACCGTCCCCTCGTGGCCGGTGGCGCTTTCCTGAATATAATCTCCCACCCGGAAGGGCTTTAGGAGCAGAATCAATACGCCCCCTGCCAGATTGGACAGGCTCCCCTGGACTGCAAGGCCGATAGCCACTCCGGCTGACCCCAGGACAGCCACAATGCTCGCGGCATCCACCCCGAAGGAGGAAGCAAGCATCAGCGCCAGCAGCACATACAGCGCCGCCTTGATAAAGGAATCCACGAACTGTACCGCGCCTGTCTCCGCCCCTGCCCGGTTCATGGACTTTTTCACGACCTTCCTGACCAGCTTGATCAGCTGCACCCCGATGATAAAGGTCAGCAGCGCCAGCAATACTCTGACGCCCAGATGCAAAGCTTTTTCAGGCAGTTCCGAAAAAAAGCTTTTCAACACGCCCGGCTGTTGTATTTCCTCTATTATTCCCTCGATATTTTCTACCGATGTCCCTATCGGCAGATAAATTTTTGTCATGATTTATTTCTCTCCCGTTTTTCTTTCCGCAAATCCTGTTGCTCCTGCCTGTTTTATACTCGCCGGCCCCGCCTCCTCTGACTTTGCCGGCCTCGCCGTTCTTGCTGCTCCCGCCGTTTCTTTCCTGCCTGCGGCTGCCCTTTTCCCTGTCGGCGTTTTCGGAACGTCCCCTGCCGTTGCCTCTGCCTCCGGAAGATTCCTCCTGCCCTTCGTCTCCTCCACCGTGAAGGGCGTATATTTCAAAATGCTTAAGGACAGAGGCGCCAGCTTCACCGTGACGGAATCCGGCCTGTCGTCCCACTCTATGGCCTTAGAACGCTTCACCCGGCTGTTCACCCTGCCGCTGCCCCCGTACTTTTCATCATCCGAATTAAATATCTCTTTATATTTTCCCGGCGCCGGGACCCCGGTGGTAAGCTCTAAGGGAATACCGGAGAAATTGGCGGCAACCAGCAGTATCTCGTCCTTTTTCCTGCCCCTTCTGACAAAGGTAAGAATGCACTGCTCCGCGGAGATATGGTTGATCCACTCAAAGCCCTCCGGTGAATCATCCAGAATGTAAAGCGCCGGTTCGCTGCGATAAATCCCGTTTAAGTCGCTGACAAGCCTTGCCAGCCCCTCGTGCTCAGGATAAGAGGACAACTCCCATTCCACCAGCCTGCCCTCGTTCCACTCATCGGACTCTCCCAGCTCCTGTCCCATGAATAGAAGCTTCTTTCCCGGATGGGTCATCATATAGGCATAGGTCAGCCTTAAGTTAGCAAACTTCTGCTCCCTTGTGCCCGGCATTTTACTATACAGGGTCGCCTTTCCGTGTACCACCTCGTCATGGGAAAACACCAGCATAAACCTTTCGCTGTAGGCATAGATCATGCTGAAGGTCAGCTCTCCGTGGTGATGGCTTCTGAAATAGGGATCATACCGGATATAATCCAGATAATCGTTCATAAAGCCCATGTTCCATTTCAGATCGAATCCCAGCCCTCCGTCCTCAAGCGCCCCCGTTATCATAGGGAAAGCCGTGCTCTCCTCCGCAATGGTGAGTACGCCGGGATCACGCTTCTTCATGATGGAATTCAGGTGCTTTATCAGCTCTATGGCTTCCAGGTTCTCATTTCCGCCGTACATATTTGCCACCCATTCCCCGTCGCCTTTGCCGTAATCCAGATAAAGCATACTGGCTACCGCGTCCATGCGGATCCCGTCCGCATGAAACTTCTCCACCCAGAACAGCGCGTTGGCGATCAGGTAATTGGACACCTCCGGTCTGCCGTAATTGTAGATCAGGGTGCCCCAGTGCGGATGAAAGCTCTGCCGGGGGTCAAGATGCTCATAGAGGCAGGTTCCGTCAAAATTGGAAAGTCCGTAAGTATCCCTTGGAAAATGGGCGGGTACCCAGTCCAGGATAACGCCGATCCCCGCCTTGTGCAGCTCGTTCACAAAATACATAAAATCCTTTGGAGAACCGTATCGGGAAGTGGGCGCATAATAGCCTATGACCTGATACCCCCAGGAAGCGTCCAGAGGATGCTCCATGACCGGCATCAACTCCACATGGGTATAGCCCATCTCCTTTACATAGGGGATCAGGCTGTCCGCGATCTTACGATAATTTGCAAAGGGTCTTCCCTCTTCCGGCGCGGTCAGAGACCCCAGATAGACCTCATATACGCTGACGGGTGCGTTCCCTTTCTGAAATTTCTCCCGGTTTGCCAGAAACTCCGAGTCCTCCCAGGGAAAACCGTACAGATCGGTGATCACCGAGGCTGTGTCCGGTCTCAGCTGGGCGGCGTTACAGTAAGGATCTGATTTTAAATAAGTCAGCCCTGTTTTCAGCTTCAGCTCAAATTTATAATTGTCCCCCTCCGCCGCGTCGGGCACAAATATTTCAAAGATGCCGGAATCCCAAAGTCTGCGCATCTGGTGTATCCTTCCGTCCCAGCCGTTAAAATCTCCCACCACGCTGACCCGCATAGCCGAAGGCGCCCATAGGGCAAAATAGGTCCCCCTGACGCCGTCCAGAGCGATAGGATGAGCGCCCAGCTTCTCATAAATGGTGTAATGGATACCGTTTTTGAAACGCTCCGTGTCCTCATGGCTGATCAAAGGCCCATAGCGGTATGCCTCCCCTCTGGAAATAACGTTGCCGTCGCCGGTCTTGACCTTATAATGATAGGGCGGCACCTCCTTTTTGGGCATAGGCAGCAAGGCCGCAAAATAGCCGTCCTCATCCGCCAGCTCCATCTGATAAGTCTTTCCGCTCTCATTGAAAACAATGGCCGCCTTTACCGCTTCCGGAAAGTAAGCCTGCACCAGGGTCTGGTTCCCCGCTCCGTGAGGCCCTAAGATGGCGTGAGGATCGTCGCACTCCGAATATATGATCTCTTCGATTTTAGGCCAGTTCATCAGGTTATACAGTTTTTTGTTCATCGGCTCCCCTTTTTCGTCAAATACCTTTTAAATAGAATGTAGAAACAGCCCGCTGCGAAGCTTCGGTTCAAACCAGGTGGACTTGGGCGGCATCAGCTTTCCTGCATCCGCCACGTCAGCCAGTTCCCCGATGGAGGTGGGATACATGGAAAAAGCCACCTTCATATCGGTATGTACTCTCCGTTCCAGTTCTTCCAGCCCTCGGATGCCCCCCACAAAATCGATCCGCCCATCTGTTTTCGGGTCCTGTATCCCCAGCACCGGCCCCAGAAGATGATCCTGGAGCAGGGATACGTCCAGCCCCTTCACGGCATCACCGGAACAAATCTCAGCCTTTGCCTCCAGCCTGTACCAGCTATCTCCCAAGTACATTCCAAATACCCCTTTTTTCTCAGGACGGTATGGCTCCTTTCCCTGTAATGTCACCAAAAACAACTCTGACACCCGCTGCAAAAAGGTTTCTGTGTCCATTCCGTTCAGATCCTTTACCACTCTGTTATAGTCCATGATCTGAAGCTCCTCCGCCTGAAACAGCACCGCCAGAAAGAAGTTGAACTCCTCCTCCCCGGTATAGCCCGGATGCTCCTCCCTGCGCTTTAATCCCACCTTCACCGCAGAGGCGCAGCGGTGATGGCCGTCTGCAATATAGATGGCAGGAATCTGCGCAAACTCCTCATAGATTGCCGTGATGGTCTCCTCGTCCTCAATGACCCATACCCGATGGGTAATGCCGTCCTCCGACACAAAATCGCAGACCGCAGGCTTCTCCTTTACCGTTTCAACGATCCCTTTCAGCACGTCGTTCCTGCGGTAAGTCAGGAAAATAGGGCCGGTCTGCATATTGCAGACGTCCACGTGCCGTATCCTGTCCTGCTCCTTGTCCGCCCTGGTATTTTCATGCTTTTTTATCCTGTTTTCCAGATAATCGTCTATGGAAGCGCAGGCCACGATTCCCGTCTGGCTCCTGCCGTTCATTACCTGCTCATAGAGATAATAGCAGGGGCTTTCGTCCTGCACAAAGCTCCCTGCGGCAATGCGCTCCTGCAGAAGCTTTGCCGCCCGCTCATACACCTGTGGGGCATAGGTATCCACACTGTCGTCAAATCCCGTCTCCGCCCTGTCGATGGCAAGAAAGGAGTCCGGGTTTTTCCGCACCACCTCATATGCCTCCCTGCGGTTATACACATCATAGGGCAGCGCCGCGATCCTGCTCTCCAGTCCGGGCGCCGGACGGTACGCCGCAAAAGGTCTTATTTCAGCCATATCATTTTCCTCCTTTATCGTAGCAAAGCCGTTATATCTTCTGTAATCAGAATGTTTTTGTCGCTTAATATCTCCCATACCGGCCTTTCGGTATGCTCTCCTGCAAAATATTTCCGGGCGCAGGTTAAGACCGTCTGCACATCCTGCGTATCCTCCATGGCGTCATAGGCCCGATCATAGAGGCTCATATCATACCTGCAAGCAGCATCGTCATCCAGCATTACCTCAAACAGATGGATCCTTTTTTGTATTTCTTCCGGCTCAGCTCCCCAGTCATATTCATACAGAAGCCGCACATTCTCCAGCTCATTGTAAAAAAAATTACACTTCAGACGGCTTATGGCATTGGGAAATTCTGTCCTCCGAATATATTCAAATGCGCCTTCCGTAGCCCATTTTGCGTAGTCCGACCATTCCCGAATCCCGGACCTCTCAAGCACTGCCTCCAGATATTTCCCGTTCAGAACCATTCCGTAAAAACAGTCCTCACTTCGCTCAAGAGCCTGCAGGAACGGCTCTGCAAGCTTTATCAGCTTTTGATGCTCCACCTCCAGGATGTCCCCGGCTTTCAGGGTCTCGCTCATGTGATAGGCTTTCATGCTATTTTCTCCCCCAAACACAGACTTACATATTTTTCACTGCCTGTTCAAATTCCTGCTCCGTGTCTGTAAAATAATACGGTTCGTATTCCCCGTAAGCAGAAGGTCTGCTTATGGTTACCAGTTGTATATGTTCATATCCGAGTTCCTTCAAAAGCCGTTCTTTAAAATCAACCAAATGTGAACCATGTGCCGTTTGTAAAGCCACACAGCCGGTATCATCAAATCTTTTCGCAATCAGATAGCACATCCCTTAATTTCCTCCTAAATTCATTTTCAGTCCGGATTTCCGCATTTTCATATGCCTGTCTTAAATATTGTCCGATACTATTATCATGTGATTTCTTATACAAATATTTATGCAGCCAGTTATTCATTTGTCTGTCATAATAAGTATTGTACTGAATTTCAATTGGATAATGAAAATTATCTAACTGAAAGTATACATGAACTCCTCTATAACCATCATCTTGCGCCTTACCCTCCGACATATCCGCAATTCGCATATGCTTACAGTTTTTCAGCAATAATATATTCATATAACTGTCACAAAGAGTACGAAATCCAAGCATATCATTAAATACCTTCGCCGCTTGATGGTCAGGATAATAACGCTCATATTTTAAAAAAGCCGATTGTAGACTTTTTATTCTATAGTCGATTGTTAAATTGCAAAGATACTCACTTGCATCATACCACTTGTTAATTCTTTTTAATTCTTCAAATAACATTTCTTTATCAAAATAGTGTAAATTCTTTTTTAAATTTATATTCAAATTTGAATGATATGACAATTTTTCCAACATTTTTAAAGATAATCCATCTTTCTTTAAAATATTATCATCAGTTGGCTGCATAAAATATGATCTCCTGCCATTTCATTTTTTCTGTACATCCACATCTTTCAGTGCTATACTTATCCTACATCAATAAAAATATGTATACAAAATTATTATACCATAACCGTACACAGAAAGGAATCAGCAAAATGACTGAGGAAAACAAAAAGCTTTTACAGCGAATCAACGCATACGCAGAAAATGTACTGGGGGAGATCGACCCCCAGAAGGTACCCGTCTCTATGCAGCTTGAGAAGCTTAAGCCCGTTATGACGGAGATCGCGGAGGAAAAAGGAATGGCGCTGGAAGATCTGTTCATCCTTTACATGGATCTGCAGACGGAAAGCTCCATCGCCACTCAGAAAAAGCTGGAGGAAAGCCTGCAGGATCTTAACGACGGCCCGGACGGTAATATGCCGCTGCTGTTCCGATAGGTTTTAAATCAATCCTCTCCCTCCGCAGAATACAAAAAACGACACATCCGTCAGCCTGGCGGCTATCCATTCACTGCTCCTCCGCTACTGTCAATATTATATACGTTTTTCTCTGGCAGCACAAGTGTTACGGAAAAACCGCCCTTGGGGCTGTGCCCCATCATGACCGTGCCGCCGTGGGCCGCCGTTATCTGCTTCACAAGCAGCAGCCCCAGACCGTGGCGCTGCTCCTCTGTATTTTCATCGCAGACCATATAGTGGGACGTATTCTTAAGCTTTTCCAGCTGCTCATCTGACACCCCCGCCCCGTCGTCCTCTACGGCTATCACACACTTACCGTTTTCCGAACCGACGCCCACATATATTGTGCAGCCGTCCTCGTTATGATCGATACAGTTCTGGATCAGGTTGCCCACAGCCCGCCTCATCAGGTTACGGTCCGCATTCACCGCACAGGCGGTAAAGGCCTCCTCTGTTTCCCATATAATGGGATGTCTGCTGTCGATATCCATATTCATATGATCCACCACCGTCTGCCGCACAATGGCCACTATATTCTCTTCCTGCAGGTTCACAGGCTGCATATTATATTCCAGCTTTGATGCCAGATTCAGGTCGTTGATCAAATTCTGCATCCGTCTGCTCTGTTTTAGGATCACCACCGCCTTTTGGCGTTCCTCCTCCGACAGGCGGGTATCCTCCGCCAGCTGTCCGGCGTATCCCATCACCATTGACAGGGGCGTTCTGATATCATGAGACACCCCTGCGATCCAGTTTGCCCTGGCCGTTTCCTTTTTCCGCAGCCATCTCTTCTGGGTCTGCAGCAGCTCCGAGGTCGTATTGATACTTTGGGCAAGCTCTGACAACAGGCCCTTTTCCCGCAAATGGACAGGCTCTCCCCCAGGCAGGCGCTGAATACTGTTTACAATAGGGTGGACGGACTTTAACAGCTTTGCATTTGCAGCGATATAGATCAGGAAGATCAGTGCCCCGTTGACCGTCAGAAATATGAGAAACGTCCGGGGCAGTCCCGCAATAAAATCGTAATCCCAGCCGGGCCACATATGCTTCCAGAATCGGTCCTTCGGGTACCCCAATACCACCAGCCCGTCCTCCCTTTCCCCGGTAAATGTGGGGTATCCGTCTATATAACCCCTGGTCAGTCCTGCTATATCGGAAAGGGTGTAGGACTGGGGGATGGTTTCCGGCAGATCGTCCGTATGCCACCTGACCTGCTTTGTCTCATTGTCTATAAAAACAGCCCAGGCGTCGGATCTTAGAAGCTCCCTGGTCATCTCCTCCGACAGGACATATGCGCCCTCATCCGTCTGCATGAGAGCGGCTGCGGCTTCCTCCGCGGTTTTCCAAGGATGGGCATTGGGGATCTGGTCTGAAACCATGACCATCAGCAAAATAAGGTTCAGAACAAGGAGAAGCACACAGCTAAGGAGCAGGATACCCACATACCGCCTTATCAGTTTCGGAATACTCTTCATATCATTTTTCCTCCGTGACCAGCCTGTAGCCCAGCCCCTTCACCGTAAGCAGGGATACCGGGTGAGAGGGATCCGCTTCTATTTTCTCTCTGATGCGCCGGATGTGGGCCATCAGAGAGTTTTCATATCCGAAAGGATTATCGCCCCAGGCGGCCTCGCATAAAGCGTCGATGGTGACGATCCGCCCCGCGTTGCGGTACAGTGCCGCAAGGATGGCATGTTCCTTTGCAGTCAACGGGATAAACGCCTCTCCCTTTATGACCTCTGCCCGGCCGAGATCGATCCGGCTGTCGCGCAGCCTTATCAGCGGTTCTTCCTCCCGATAGCTTCTGCGCAGAATCGCCATGATGCGGAAAATAAGCTCCTTGGGCAGAAAGGGCTTCACCACATAATCATCCGCTCCCAGACCAAACCCTTTGAATTTATCCTCATCCTCGCCCCTTGCGGTCAGGAAAAGCACAGGATACTCTTCCGCCTGCCGCAGCCGCTCCAGCAGTTGAAAGCCGCTGCCGTCCGGCAGCATCACATCCAGAACCGCCAGCTCCGGTTTCATCTCATCGGCCACGGAAAGGGCCTCCCGCACACTTCCGGCAGTCCGGATATCACAGAAGCCCTCATCCCTCAAAATGGATAGCAGCATATCCAAAAGCTCCTGCTCGTCATCCACAAGCAGGATTCGTTTACTTTTTAAGTAATCTCGGTCCATGGTTTGTCCTCCCTGGCAAAGCTGTTATACAGCCCTTCCCGCTAACGATTATACGTCATCCACACTCACAAACCCGCGCTTTCAGCGCTTTATTGTCCGCTTCACAGACTGTTTGCACGTTGGTTTTCCTTATGCGGTTATTATATCACGAAATCTCCCTCTTCGCCCAGCCTTCCGGAAAATGTAAGGTAAATGTAAGGCAGTGAGAAGGCTGCCGTAAACTTGTGGTTGTATAAAATAAGTGAGAAGAATTCCTAACTGCCTGCGGCAGTTTTTACTCATGCCAGAGGGCATTTCGCAGCGATTCTTCTCATTAATTCAGAGGAGGATAATCATGAATATCATCGAAACAAAAAATCTCACAAAATCCTACGGAGCCTTTACCGCCGTATCCGGCGTAAGCCTTCACATTCCCCAGGGCGCGGTTTACGGCTTCCTGGGCCCCAACGGGGCGGGGAAATCCACCACCATGAAAATGTTCTTAGGGCTCACCAGGCCCACAGGGGGGACTTTTGAAATCGCCGGAATGAAATATCCTGAAAACCGGGTACAGATCTTAAAGGAAATCGGTTCCTTTATTGAGGCCCCCGCCTTTTACGGTAATTTGACCGGCGAAGAAAATCTGGACATGATACGCAAAATCTTAGGACTGCCCAAATCCGCCGTCTTAGAGGCGCTGGAGCTGGTGGGGCTGACACAGGAGAGACGCAGGAAAGCAGGAAAATATTCCCTTGGCATGAAGCAGAGACTGGGACTGGCAGGGGCTTTGATTGGCCGGCCGCCCATCCTGATCCTGGACGAGCCCACCAACGGCCTTGACCCTGTGGGAATCCATGAGATACGTACCCTAATCCGTTCTCTCCCTGGGCGGTTCAACTGTACCGTACTGGTATCCTCCCATCTGCTGTCGGAGATCGAACTGATGGCGAATACCATCGGCATTCTCAATCATGGCCGCCTGCTGTTTGAAGGAACCCTGGCGGAACTTAAAATGAGCGCAGCAACCCAGGGCTATCCCACAGATAATCTGGAAGATACCTTCCTCGCCCTGATCGATGCCGACAACAGGCAGAGAGGCGGTGTAAGATGAGTTTTTGTCTGGAATGCAGAAAAATAAAAGGAACCGGATTTTTGACCCTGTTTCTCTGGGGCGGACTTTTGTCTGCGGCAGTTCCCATCCTCAATATGGCGTTCCGCGCGCAAATCTATCTGACGCAGGATGCCTCCCCTGTTCAGATCCTGATGGATGCCAACTGGCATTTGATGTCCATGCTGAATCTTCTGCTTGTAGCGGCAGGCGCCTGCCTGATGTACCACACAGAGTACGCCGACTGCGCCATGCAGAAAATGCAGACACTGCCGATCCGGGAAAGCAGACTGTTTTTCGGCAAAGCGGCACTGCTGACAATCATGTGCATCCTGATACTGGGGCTGGAAGCGGCAGGCATATGCTTTTGTCTGTACCGCTGGTTCATTCCTTCCGCCCGTCTGATATCGAATGCCTCGAATCTGATGGCTTCGGAAGCTCTGGTGCAGTCTGCAGTTATACCGCTGCCGGAAAACCTGATACACCCCGCAGTCCCGCTGCTGCCGAAAAACCTGATGCAGCCCATAGCCCCTCTGCTGTCGGAAGTCCTGATCAGCTTCGGATACGCCCTGCTGTTATTGCTGCCCGCCGCCTTTGGGGCGCTGCTCGTCGCCTCGCTTAGCAAAAATATGTGGGTCTCCCTTGGAATCGGGGTCGTATGTATATTTACCGCCACTATGCTGCCTGCAAGGAATTTTGCGTTATCCCTGTTCCCTTTCGCCCTACCCTTTCAGATATTTGCGGGAACAGCGCAAAATTCCCTGATCGGGTTTTCCATTGCCGCCGTGGTTGAAGCTTTTGTCATAGGAATCATAGAAATTCTGTTTTTAAAGGTCAGGAGGAAATTTACATGAACTTTTTAACTCTCATTAGAATTGAATTCAAAAAGATCCGCCGTTCCGGAATCATCTTGATCCTGACGGCTGCCACAGTCATTCTCTGGCTGCCCTCCGTACTGAATGCAGATATGAACTTTGAAATGCAGGCGGAAGGCATTTCGCCGGAACACAACTTTTTGATACAGGGCTTTCTGGGTATGGCATGGTTCATCTTCCCTGCGGGCATGGTTGTAAGTACGGTTCTGGTGAACATGACGGAGCGGACTCACAGAGGGCTTCTGAAAATGCTTTCCCTGCCGGTTCCCGCCGCCATGCTGGCCCTGGCAAAGTTTGTCGTGCTGCTTGCCCTGTCGGCCATTCACATACTGATAACAGCGGCTGCCTACTTTGCCTGCGCGTGGATCGCCTCCCGGCTGCAAAATTATGATTTCATTTTGCCGCCCCTGTTTGTCTTAAAGGAAGCAGGCTTACTGTTTACAGCGGCGATCCCCATGCTGGCGGTTTTCTTTTCTTTGTCGGTCTGTATCCGTACCCCCATCTTTTCCGTGGGTATAGGACTTGCTTCCATTGTTCCTTCGGTTTTGATCATAAACACAAAAATATGGTTTCTGTATCCCATGTCCTATCCGTTTTTTGTGATGACCGCCGAATACGGAAAGCTGGCTTCCCACCTGACGACGCCTCCTGCGGAGCTGTTTCCCTGGATTCCCGCTGCCGCCGCTATCACCCTATTCTGCCTGTTGCTTTCCTGCCTTTGCTTCGGGCGTACCGAAAGGAGTTAGGTGTGTTCGGCATTGCCGCCCTGGGACTGATGCACGCGTAAATATAAGTATTATCCTGTTGCTGTCTTTTTGATTCCATATGGTAAAGCTGAAAACACTTGCCATAGCCAGAAGGCTTCTTGTCTCAAAACAAATCACTATGTGTTCCTGTCCTTGTCAGATATAATATCAATTCCTTATTGTCAACCTCATATACAAGAAGCCAGTCTGGCGTAATATGACACTCCCTACATCCAATATAATCTCCGCTGAGGGGATGATCATTATTCTTCTCTGGCAGTTTTTCACCCTTTGCCAATTTACAGATAATATCTTCCATTAATCCTATATCATATCCTCTTTTTACAGCTTTTCTATAATCCTTTTTAAAAGATGTATGATATCTAATCTTCAGCATTCAAATCCTCCATTAATTCTTCCACGGAAGAAAAGGGACGGCTTAAATTTCTTTTGTGCCTTATATCGTCAATAGCTCTGATTGTTTCCGCATTGGGTATATTCATGGACTTAGATATATCCATAGATATTTCAAACGGAATCCTTTGCTCTCTTATTGCCTGTTTTGCTGCCATAGTAAAGAAAGTTGTCATATCTAAGCCAAGATTAGACATTAACTCCTGTAACTGTGCTTTTATGCCAGCGTCCATCCGCATTGTTATATTAGTTGTTGCCATAAGTATCACTCCTCCTTTATAATATTATATTCTCAGCGAAGTGCTTTGTCAATACATTATCATTACAACATACAGCCAATATTTACATATGACAAAAATAACGCTTCGTAAAAACTTGTTACCATATCCCTGCTGTGATAGTTCGTCTCCAGAAAACGCAAACTTTTATGATTATGCCGATGCGTTAACACCATATGGTATAGCAGTGAGATATCCAAATGAGTTATTTCTGGAGGAAAAGCACGCAAAGAAGCATTACAATTTGCCGATGAGATATTTCGATGGACAAAGGGAATCATCGAGGAAAAAGCTGAACTCACCCACTATACTAAGGATAATATGGCTTTAGAAATTTCTCAACCAGGCTGCCGCTTTAACGAATGGATTTCGTAATGCGGCAGCCTTTATGCGACTGATCGCGTCATTTCAGGAAACAGATATATAATGCCGTGATGACAATAATCAAGATGGTCGTTATGATATTTCCCACGATCATACTGAATCCAAAAGCAATCAATATTGTCATTTCGCAATATAAGCCCTGTAGGACTGCCTGCTTTACCTGGCTGTTATTTTTACATACGATCAAGCTAAGAAGCACTGTTATGATCAAAACACCTGCAATACAGATGGTCTGCAGAATCCTGTCCCCTCCGCCAAGGGTATATAAGATATTTGTACCCGCAAACAAAACAAGAAGTATCCGGGTCACTCCTCTCATGTTCTCTTTCAACATTTTCTTCCCACACCTCTTTTCATTATCAGTTTGCGGTAGGACCTATTCCCAAAGCGCCGATCAGGAAGAACGATCCCATAATGATAATGAGCAGCAACAGCAATGCCAATGCCATTACGAAAGTCTGGCCGCAGGGTCTGCCCGTTACTTTCCGCCATATCCCATTGCCCAATAACGCCGAAAAACCAAATACACAGAATAAGGGTAAAACAACGCCAACGCCTTCAAAAATAAGGGTATCCATCTGCCATTGCATACTGTCAAGAAACAGTATGGAAATCACGATCACTGCCGTGATTCCTAAAATAGCAAGTGCATTTTTGCGCTCCTGCCTGCGCTGCAGCTTTACCACGCTTAAAGTATCGTTGATAACATCTGCAGCCTCCTCTTTTGTTACTTCGTTTGCTGTGACTCGCTCAGATTTCATAAGCTCCAGAACGCTTATTTCTAAAGCCGAAGCCAATGGTTCGATCGTGTTGATATCCGGGAAACCAATGCCCCTCTCCCAGCGGCTGACAGCTTTATCGGTGACATTTAATTTTACAGCCAGGTCCGCCTGTGTCATATTTTTTTCTCTGCGGCACTGCGCTATAAATGCACCAAATGTTTTTGCGTCCATCTGCTCCACCTCCTTTTCGTCGCCAGCATACATTTTTGTTCTGCTTTATGCAACCGACGTATCGTTTAGTTGGAGCTTGTTACTGCAAAAACACTTCCGCCATACCCTCAAGTCCGTATCTGGAAGCAATGGACTCCAACCCCTGTTTGATCTCATCCCTGCTGTAATGATTCGCTTCCAGAAATTCATCAGATCTATCATTCAAATAAGAATAAAACAATAATGCCACCTTCAGACTGCCGTCACCCCCTCGAAGATCTCCCCCAGCGTCATCTTGATGCCTGGAAATCCTCTCAGAAAAATCTCGGTATCGGCATTATAATCCGCGACCTCCCTGTCGTCCTGAAGCATATAGCTCTGTTCCAGAACATATTTCCCGTTCTCCAGATAATAAATTTCCACCGAACCCTGGGGCGAAACGATCCAGTATTCCTCTACCCCTGCCCGCTCGTAGATATCTTTCTTTTCCGCCCTGTCACGCTTTGCCGTGGAATGGCTTAAGGTTTCCGCCACAAACCTGGGAACGCCGCTGTATGCGCCGCCCTTTAATTGCTTTCGGTCACAGATGATCATAATATCCGGACAAAGATAATCGTCATTTTTCTCCGGATGATATTTAAAATCCAGATTTTCCATGGACACAAGGCACAGGCTGTTTTTCAGCCCCTCCTTTATAATAGTATGAATATTACTGTTGACAATACCATGCTTATAATCCGGCGACGGGGACATATCAAAAATCACGCCGTCGATCTTCTCGTCCTTTTGCCGTTCCAGCTCCGCCATACCCATAGGCTATATCCTTTCCGTTCCGCGCTCTTTGTTCGATTTCATCGGCCATTTGCCCGCTAATACCGCTTTCCCTTACTTCACGATCCTTACCCGGAACACGCCCTCGATCTTCTCCAGCGCTTTGATGATCTCATCTGTGGGCCTGCTCTCCACATCCAGCATGGTATATGCCACATCTCCTCTGGACTTGTTGGTCATATCGCTGATATTGATTCCCGCCCTGCCGAACTCTGCAGTAAACTGGGTGATCATATTCGCAATGTTCCTGTGGAATACGGCTACCCTGCCTGCCTTTGCGCAGACGCCCATATCACAGGCGGGATAATTGACACTGTTGCGGATATTGCCGTTTTCCAGATAGTCCATGATCTCCTCCACCGCCATGACCGCGCAGTTGTCCTCGGACTCCTCGGTGCTTGCTCCCAGATGGGGGATCACGATACAGCCCTTCTGCCCTGCCGTGGTGGCGTTGGGAAAGTCGGACACATAGCGGGCGATCTTGCCTGCGGCAATGCCCTCCAGCACATCCTTTTCGTTAGCCAGCAGATCCCTTGCAAAGTTTAACAGCACCACGCCCTCTTTCATCTTTGCAATGGATACGGCATTGATCATGCCCCTGGTAGAGTCCAGCAGGGGGACATGGATGGTGATATAATCACAGTCTGCATAAATATCGTCCACATTCAGCACGTGCTTTACGGAACGGCTCAGGTTCCACGCCGCATTGACAGACAGATAAGGGTCGTAGCCGTAGACATCCATCCCCAGGGAAACAGCCGCGTTTGCCACCTTCACGCCGATAGCCCCCAGACCGATGACACCCAGCTTCTTCCCCATGATCTCCGTTCCGGCGAAGTTCTTCTTCTCCTTCTCCGCCGCCTTGGCAATGTCGGCATTGTCCGCGGAAGCCTTCACCCATTCGATGCCGCCGATAATGTCTCTTGCCGCCAACAGCATCCCTGCCAGCACAAGCTCCTTCACGCCGTTGGCGTTGGCTCCGGGAGTGTTAAATACTACTACGCCTTTCTCCGCACATTTATCCAGGGGAATATTATTGACCCCTGCCCCCGCCCTGGCTACTGCCAGCAGACCTTCCGGTATCTCCATATCGTGCATGGATGCGCTCCGCACCAGAACACCCTCCGCCTCGTTGACATCGGCTGTGATCTGGTACTGATCGCTGAAATTCTTCAACCCCACATCCGCTATGGGATTCAGACAGTTTATTCTGAACATTTCCTTGCCTCCTCATCTCTATGCTGTTTTTCGCCGCGATTACCTGCCGGCAAAATCTCTGTTCTACACTTTATTTCAGGTTCTGCCCTTCAAATTCCTTCATGAACTCCACCAGCTTTTGCACTCCCTCTATGGGCATGGCATTGTAGATGCTGGCCCGCATACCGCCCACGGTCCTGTGGCCTTTCAGGTTCACAAATCCTGCCGCCGCAGCTTCCCTGACAAACCTTGCGTCCAGTTCCTCGTCGCCGGTGATAAAAGGCACATTCATCAGCGACCTGTCCTCTCTGCGCACCGTCCCCTGAAACAGCTTGCTTTCATCCAGATAGTCATAGAGGATCTTTGCCTTCCGCTCGTTGTGCTCCTTCATTGCCTCCAGGCCGCCCTTCGCCTGGATCCACTTAAAGACCTTGCCGCAGATATAGATGCCGTAAGCGGGCGGGGTGTTGTACATGGAACCGTTGTCCGCATGGATCTTGTACTTCAACATGGTGGGCGTGCCGGGCAGCACATCCTCCGTGATCAGGTCCTCCCGGATGATCACTATCACCACGCCTGCAGGACCGATGTTTTTCTGCACGCCGCCATAGATAACGCCGTATTTCGTCACATCCACCGGCTCGGACAGGAAACAGCTGGACACATCCGCCACAAGGGGCTTGCCCTTGGTGTTGGGCAGGGTCTTATATTTGGTGCCGTAAATAGTATTGTTCTCACAGATATAAACGTAATCTGCATCCTCGCTGACAGGCAGGTCGGAGCAGTCAGGTATGTAAGAGAAAGTCTTATCCTCGGAGGAAGCGATCTTGTTCGCCTTGCCGTAAATGCAAGCCTCCTGGTATGCTTTCTTCGCCCACTGGCCGGTAACGATATAGTCGGCCACCTTATTTTTCATCAGGTTCATGGGAATCATGGCAAACTGCTGGCTTGCGCCGCCCTGCAGGAACAACACCCTATAATTGTCGGGAATGTTCATAAGCTCCCTCAGATCCGCCTCCGCCTCCTTTATGATGGTCTCGTAGGCTTTGGACCTGTGGCTCATCTCCATGACGGACATTCCCGTTCCTCTGTAATCAAGCATTTCCTCCGCCGCTTCCCGCAGCACCTCTTCCGGCAGCACCGCAGGTCCTGCGGAAAAATTGTAAACTCTGGACATTTCAAGTTCCTCCCTCATCTTATATTATGATATAAAATTTTATCTGCAATTTCAGGACATAAAAATTTCAGGACAATTTCAAGACACGAACAATTTCAAGACATGAAATAAGAATAAGCTTTCTCCTTACTTTAGTCAAGTAAATTATTGACATTTTATGCATTTCGTTGTGGAGCATAAATTGCTGAACCGCAGGCAAAGCGTTCCTCAGTAGAACATGATCACCGGCGTTCCGATCTCCACCATGTCATAAAGCTCCGCCATTATCTCAGGCGGCGTGTTGACACAGCCGTGGGAGCCGTTCTTTTTGTAGATCTCTCCGCCAAACTCCTTTCGCCAGTCCGCGTCGTGGATCCCCACCGCGCCCTTGACCGGCATCCAGTATTTTACCGGAGTTGCATAGTCCGCCCCTCTTAAAATACGGTTTCTCTGCTTATTATACACGAAGTTGATGCCCTCCGGCGTCCCTCTGCGCCTGCTGGTATTGCCTGTGACCACATCCGTCTCCAGTCGCAGCTCTCCGTCCACATAGTAATACATATGCTGCTTCGTCATATCCACTTCGATATAAGTATCCCCGATATCGTCCAGACCCCTGACAAAGCCCTCCTGCACATAGGCGGGAATATGATTTCCCTGGTCCTGCACTGTACCGTTCCCGCCCAGCAGCTCCGCAAGATATTCCTTTTCCGCTTTTGTGTCCAGCTCAGTGCCATAGGTGGAATATTTCACAAGGACCACATCTCCTCTGCTGGACTGAAACTCTCTCTCGGTTCCACAGGTGTTATACTGCTCCGCCAGCTCTTCCACCCACTGCTCCACCTGCTCCGGATCTATCAAAAGCTGTCCCACCTGATTCAGCAGCAGCTTTCCTGTCTCATCCGCCTTCAGGAAAGAACTTAAGACCGCAGGGGTAAAGGGTATCTGTTCCGCCCCCATGTCATAGACGATCCCGCAGTCATCATAATAGCCCTGCAGCTGTCCCCACAGCGTCCGCTGGCTGGCGTCCTCTGCGTCGTCCTCCAGATCCTCATAGCAGTTCACTTCGGAAAGCACCACAGAAAGCTTTCCTTCCGAAAGGCAGGTCTTGATATGCTCCAAAGCCTTTGCAATATTCAGCCGGGCTTTGTTGCCATCATACAGATAATAACCTGTCTCTTCCTCAAATCTTATGAAACAGCCCTTTTCCCGGACGCCTTCCTCTTTTACAAACCCAAACTCCTTAAAAGCTTCCTCCAGCTTTTCCGCATTCCATTTATACTGCGTCGGTGTAAGGCTTACTCTGGCGGGCTCCTGCATATTCTGCATCCACAGGACCGTTGCGTTTTTCTTCATGTATGCCTTCAACGCCCCGGTATAATCCGGATATAATTCCAGAGTGTCGGATGCAATGCGCCACTCCCTTCCATCGGCGTCAGTGATCACCACGTCAGGCACCTTAGTCTGCGCCGCCAGTTCCCTGTTGACCTGCTCTATTGTCTTTCCCGTACAGTAAACACCGTTGATCCAGGTATTCACGGGAAAATTATTCCGATAATACATACCCAGCACCAGAAATCCACCCAGCAGCACAAGCATACCGCACAGGAAAACCAGCACAAGAAAACGACTCAGTTTTTTCATTGGTTCCTACCGTCAGTTATTTTTCATATCATCACCGTCAAACACATCTGCAATGGGCGCTCCCGCAGGAACCATAGGAAATACCTTGTCATCCTCAGGGATCATGCACTCGATCACCACCGGGGCTTTCAGGGAAATGGCCTTCTCAATGGCCGGCTGCACCTCTTCCCTTTCCGTCACCCGGATCGCCGTGCATCCCAATGCTTCCGCAACCTTACAAAAGTCCACCTTATCATCCAGCACCGTCTGGGAATAACGCTTTCCGTAGAACAGCGTCTGCCACTGCCTTACCATGCCCAGAACCCGATTGTTGATGATCACATTGATGATTGGGATATTGTAACGACTGGCCGTGGCAAGCTCGTTCATATTCATCCGAAAGCACCCGTCCCCCGCAATGTTGATACAGACCTTGTCCGGCTGTCCCACCTGAGCGCCGATACAGGCTCCCAGACCGTACCCCATGGTTCCCAGACCACCGGAGGACAGGAAAGTGCGGGGCTTCGTATAACGGTAATACTGCGCCGCCCACATCTGATGCTGTCCCACATCCGTGGTGATCAGCGCTTCTCCCTTTGTCACTCTGTCGATGGTCTCTATCACATAGGGACAGGAAAGCCGGCTGTCGTCATATTTTAAAGGATAGTTTTCCTTCAGTTCCGCTATTTTATTCATCCAATCGCTGTGATCCTGCTTTTCCAGCTTTTTATTCAGCTGTGACAGGACCGACTTCAAGTCTCCCACTATCCCCAGATCCACCCGGATATTCTTATTGATCTCCGCCGCGTCGATATCGATATGGACGATTTTTGCGTCCTCCGCAAATTTTTTCGGATTGCCGATAACTCGATCGGAAAATCTGGCTCCCAGGGCAATCAGCAGATCGCACTGGCTGACCCCCAGGTTGGACGCCTTGGTTCCGTGCATACCGATCATGCCCGTATAGCGTGAACTGCGCCCGTCGTATCCGCCCTTTCCCATCAGGGTGTCGCAGACAGGGGCATCTATCAGCTCTGCGAACTGCGCAACCTCCTCATATGCTCCTGAGATAACGGCTCCGCCTCCCAGATAGATAAAAGGCTTTTGGGCTTCTCTGATATAGCCTGCCACTTTGTCCAGCTGCTCCCCTGTCCAGGAGATCTCCCGTTCCTTTTCTGAAGGCTTCTCCGGCGTATATTCACAGACCGCCGCCGTCACATCCTTGGTGATATCCACCAGCACAGGGCCGGGCCGCCCGCTCTTTGCAATTTCAAATGCCCTGCGCAGGGTGGGGGCAAGATCCTCCACATTTTTTACGATATAGCCGTGCTTGGTGATGGGCATGGTAACGCCTGCGATATCCACCTCCTGGAAGCTGTCCTTCCCCAGCATGGGCAGAGTAACGTTTGCGGTGATCGCCACCATGGGCACGGAATCCATGTAAGCCGTGGCGATCCCCGTCACCAGGTTTGTCGCTCCCGGACCGCTGGTGGCCATACACACGCCCACCTTACCTGTGGCCCTTGCATAGCCGTCCGCAGCGTGGGCAGCCCCCTGCTCATGGGAAGTCAATATATGATCGATCTCGCTGCTGTGCTTGTACAGAGCGTCATAGATATTCAGGATCGCTCCTCCGGGATAGCCGAATACGGTATCCACTCCCTGCTCCTTCAAACATTCCACAACGATTTCAGAACCGTTCAACTGCATGATTGCTCCTCCGTTCTATGATTATGATTGCTTCGGAAACTCCAAAATGGCTCCGCGGTTGCGCGAGCGGCAGCCGCCGATCAATGTCCGGGCAGTTCCAAGATGGCTCCGCGGTTGCCGCTTGTGACAAGCTCCCTGTACCTGCTCAGATACCCCGTCGTCACCGGCGGTTCCTTCGGCTGCCATTTTGCCCGGCGGGCTGCCAGTTCCTCATCCGACACCTTCACATTCAGGGTAAGCTCCGGAATGTTGATACTGATAATATCCCCTTCCTCCACCAGCGCAATGGGACCGCATACTGCGGCTTCAGGAGAAACGTGGCCGATGGATGCGCCTCTGGAAGCGCCGGAAAACCGTCCGTCTGTGATCAGCGCTACGGAAGAACCCAATCCCATACCGGCAATGGCGGAGGTGGGATTCAACATCTCCCTCATGCCGGGACCGCCCTTGGGGCCCTCATAACGGATCACCACCACATCGCCCGCTATGATTTTACCGCCCTTGATAGCCTTTATGGCATCCTCCTCACAGTCAAATACTCTGGCGGGACCTTCATGCACCATCATTTCTTCCGCCACCGCAGAGCGCTTCACCACGGAGCCGTCCGGCGCAAGATTACCCTTCAGCACAGCAAGACCGCCTGTTTTGCTGTAAGGATCATCTACCGGACGGATGACCTCCGGATCTCGGTTCACCGCATCTGCAATGTTTTCTCCTATGGTCTTTCCCGTCACTGTCATACACTCCGTATTCAGAAGCCCGATATCCGCCAGCTCCTTCATCACGGCGTACACGCCTCCCGCCTCGTTCAGATCTTCCATATAGGTGGGGCCTGCAGGCGCAAGATGGCACAGATTGGGCGTTTTCTCGCTGACAGGGTTTGCAAAGCTGATATCAAAATCAAATCCGATCTCATGGGCAATGGCCGGCAGATGCAGCATGGAATTGGTGGAACAGCCCAGCGCCATATCCACGGTCAGGGCGTTCATGATAGCGTCCTTTGTGATGATATCCCTGGCCCGGATATTTTTACGCACCAGCTCCATCACCGCCATGCCTGCGTGCTTTGCCAGCTTGATGCGCTCGGAGTAGACCGCCGGAATGGTCCCGTTTCCCTTAAGCCCCATGCCCAGCGCCTCCGTCAGACAGTTCATGGAGTTTGCCGTATACATACCGGAACAGGAACCGCAGGTAGGACATACCTTATTTTCAAATTCACATACATCCTCTTCGGTCATAGTGCCTGCCGCATAAGAACCTACCGCCTCAAACATGGAGGACAGGCTTCTCTTCTGTCCCTTTACATGGCCCGCCAGCATGGGACCGCCGGACACAAACACCGTAGGAAGATTCAAACGGGCCGCCGCCATCAGCAGGCCGGGCACGTTTTTGTCACAGTTTGGCACCATCACCAGGGCGTCGAACTGGTGGGCGATTGCCATACACTCGGTAGAATCCGCGATCAAATCTCTGGTCACCAGGGAATATTTCATTCCGATATGCCCCATGGCAATGCCGTCGCACACGGCGATCGCCGGGAATACCACGGGCACGCCTCCCGCCTCCGCAACGCCCAGCTTCACGGCGTCCACGATCTTATCAATGTTCATGTGCCCCGGCACGATCTCATTGTAGGAGCTCACAATGCCTACCATGGGCTTTTTCATTTCCTCCGTGGTAAATCCCAGCGCGTTAAAAAGGCTTCTTGCCGGCGCCTGCTGCATACCGGCTCTTGCGTTATCGCTTATCATGCTTTTATCCTCCCATTTCTTCCGTATGATCTTATTCGTATGCAAGTTTTGATTCAAATTCGACATTTTTCGCCCTGTTTTCACAAATTTTTGCAGGCTTCTCTGCATATTCCCGCTTTTGGGGCACCATATCACTTGCGTTTGGCCTGGACAGATCGGTGAATGCCACGCGGGACAATACCCTGCTACCTGGTCCTCTCCGCCAGCAGATCTCCCATCTGGGAACAGCCTACCCTTTTACAACCCTCGGACATAATATCTCCCGTGCGGAAGCCGTCCTTCAACACCTGCTTCACCGCCGCCTCGATCGCATCTGCCTCTCTGTCAAGGTCAAAGCTGTAACGCAGCATCATAGCGGCGCTGAGCACTGTGGCAATGGGATTTGCAATATCCTTTCCCGCAATGTCCGGCGCGGAACCGTGGCTGGGCTCATACAGGCCGAATTTGCTGTCGTTTAAGCTGGCGCTGGCAAGCATACCGATAGATCCGGTCACCATGCTGGCTTCATCGGAAAGAATGTCCCCGAACATATTCTCCGTCAGGATCACATCAAACTGGGCAGGATCCTTCACCAGCTGCATGGCGCAGTTGTCCACCAGCATATGCTCCAGAGTGACCTCCGGGTAATCCTTCGCAACCTCCTCCACCACCTTTCTCCAAAGCCTGGAGGAATCCAGCACATTTGCCTTGTCCACGCTTGTGACCTTTTTGCGGCGTTTCATGGCAATATCAAAGCCCTTCACCGCAATACGCCGGATCTCATTTTCATCATAGGTAAGGGTGTCGATCGCCTTCAGCACCCCGTTTTCCTCTATGGTCTTTCGCTCGCCGAAGTACAGCCCCCCCGTCAGCTCCCGCATGATCAACATATCGAAGCCGGCGCGGCTGATATCCTCCTTCAGGGGACAGGCTCCTGCAAGCTCGTCATACAGCACCGCCGGGCGTAAATTTGCAAACAGGTTCAGCGCCTTGCGTATGCCCAGCAGACCCGCCTCCGGACGTAGATTCGGCGGCAGCTTATACCAGGGCGACGTGGTGGTATCTCCGCCAATGGAGCCCATCAGCACCGCGTCCGCAGCTTTAGCCTTTAAAATGGCCTCCTCCGTCAGAGGTACGCCATGTACATCAATGGAGGCTCCTCCCATCAGAATATCCTCAAACATCATTTTGTGCCCGTAGACGGAAGCCGTCTTTTCCAGCACCTTTTTTGCCTCCCTGACGATCTCCGGCCCGATCCCGTCGCCGGGAATACAGGTAATATGCAGTTCCATACGCTCAACTCCCTCCCTATTTATAAAAAGGCAATGTCAAAGGAACGCTTCCTGACATTTGCAGAAAGCACCCTTTGGGCACTGCCCCATTCCTTACCCGTTCTTATGCGCTTTTGCATATCCGCACTGCAAAGGCTGCTTATGCCTCCGGCTTTTCCACACGGCTGATCGCCTGCTTCTCCATGGGGATGCGGCAGTTTTTATTGCTGCCAAACTCCACGATAACAGTGTTGTCCTCATCCGAGATATGAATCACCACTCCATAAAAGCCTGAGGTAGTCATTACCACATCACCTATGGCCAGCGTGGAAAGCATTGCCGCCATTTTCTTCTTTTCCTTGCTCTGAGGCCGGATCATAAAGAACCACAGGGCGCCATAAACTACCACCAACATGATGATCATTCCAATGAACTGACTTGTGCCGCCTGCCGCCACCTGCTCCGCACTCTGAGCAGCCGCGTCGGCTCCCTCTGCTAAAAGAATTCCCATATTTCCTCCATTCTGACATCTGCCGTCACTTTCCGCCGATATCCTTGCTATCTCTAAAATACTATGATACACAATAAAATGCCTTTGGGCAAGCACTTTATTATTTTTTTATTGTCGTCCGCCGTATACGGCGTATGAAAGCCCTCACTCCCCGGCTGCAGCCATGCCCGCAAGCTTCCGCTTTTTATATTCCCCGAAGCGCCCCTCGTCCAGAGCGTCCCGTATCTCTTCCATCATGGTATTGTAAAAATAAAGATTATGCAGCACACACAGCCGCATTCCAAGCATCTCCTTTGCTTTCAGCAGATGCCTGATATAGGCTCTGGAATACCGCCTGCAGGCCGGGCAGCCGCACCCTTCCTCTATGGGCCTGTCATCCAGCTCGTATTTTGCATTGAAGAGATTGATCTTCCCATGGTTTGTGTAAAGGTGTCCGTGGCGGCCGTTCCTGCTGGGATAGACGCAGTCAAAGAAATCCACCCCTCTCTCCACTCCTTCCAGGATATTTGCAGGCGTTCCCACCCCCATCAGATACACAGGCTTATCCGTCGGCAGAAAGGGAACCGTTTCCTCCAGAATATAGTACATTTCCTCATGGGTCTCTCCCACTGCAAGTCCCCCCACCGCATAGCCGTCCAGCTCCATCTGAGCGATACGCTTTGCGTGCTCCACCCGTATATCCGCATAGACCGCGCCCTGGTTGATGCCGAACAGAAGCTGGTTCCGATTTATGGTATCCTCCAGGGAATTCAGCCGGGTCATTTCCTTTTTGCAGCGCTCCAGCCAGCGGGTGGTACGCGCTACGGAAGCCTCCACATAAGACCGCTCCGCCTTGCTGGGCGCACATTCGTCAAATGCCATGGCAATGGTGGACGCAAGATTGGACTGGATCTGCATACTCTCCTCCGGTCCCATGAAAATCTTCCGGCCGTCTACGTGAGAGTTAAAATAAACCCCTTCCTCTCTGATCTTCCTTAAGCCTGCCAGGGAAAAAACCTGAAATCCGCCGGAATCCGTCAATATCGGCCTGTCCCAGGACATAAATTTGTGGAGTCCTCCCAGCTGCTTCACCACTCTGTCTCCGGGGCGGACATGAAGGTGATAGGTATTGGAAAGCTCCACCTGTGTCTTTATTTCTTCCAGATCGGAGGTAGCAACGGCTCCCTTGATGGCGGCCGCAGTTCCCACATTCATAAACACGGGGGTCTGAATGATCCCATGCACCGTGGTGAGATAAGCCCGCTTTGCCCTGCCCTCCTGCTTTATAATGCGATACATGATCTATAAATACTCCTCCCAGAATTCCTCCAGCGTGATGCCATGCTCTGTGATCAGGGTCGCAGCTTCCACTCCCACATAACGGAAGTGCCAGGGCTCATATGTAATGCCTGTAATATCCTCCTTACCCTTGGGATAACGCAGGATAAACCCATAGCGGTAACTGTTGGCTGCCAGCCACTTGCCTGCTTCCGTATCCGCAAACCCCTCCACCAGCTTGATAAAATCCTTCGACACAATATCCAGGGCAAGCCCCAGCTGATGCTCGCTGGCATTGGGCACCGTCACCACCTGGCTGCCAAGCTGGTACGCTTCCATATAGGACAGCCCCTGGTTCATATAATAAGTGATTTTCCGGTTAAACAGATTTTCCTGGTATTCCAGATCCCGATACGACGAACAGATCTGAAGGATCACACCATCCTCCTTCGCCGCCTTGGTCATGGCAAGCAGATCGTTAATGATCCTCTCGTCACAGTGCATAACGCCCTTCATGGTATTGATATTTCCCAGAGGGATCTCCTCCTCATAGCCCTCAGGAATGGAATTCTGCTTATTGATCAGGATCAGACGCCAGTCATCCGGAGAAAATTCATAATCCTCATAAGCCGCCGCCTCCGCCGCCTCGTAGTCTGCCGTGGGAAGCCTGTCCTGATTATACTCCAGAATATCCGAAGCGCTGTACCACTCTCCTATCTCCATGCCATGGACTGTCTCAGGGATCTCTTCCCCCTCAAACAGCACATCTTCGTCCTCCAGAAGCTCCACCTCCGCCAGATCCACCTCTGTCTCCTCCGCCAGGACAATATCCTGGGCTTCATCGGAAATGAGATTCCATTCCACTTCCTCCTCCGCACCGGAAACAAACATAGGGAAAGAAAAGCTGCTGTATACTACAAACAGACAAAAGGTAGTGGCAAGCACAATAAAACGCTTCCCATTGCCCCTGAAATATTTGATTGCATGAAAAATAAACATTCCTACAGCCATCACGGGAATGATACAGAACCGAAGAAACCTGTTCTTTTTTCCGATTTTCAGCAGTTTCTTGCTAAACCGCTCCTCAAGCGTCATTTTCATCTATCGTTTTCCTTTTGAATATACAGCTAAAATTATTTTAACACACTTTAAAAAATAATGCAACATTGCTATCTGACGAATTATCCTGTAAAATATTAGTGCGTGCGTGAACTGTAACTAACCGTAGCCACACTTATAGAAACGAGGAAAAACAATATGGCAGGTTCCACCTTTGGCACTATCTTTAAAATCACCACCTGGGGAGAATCCCACGGCAAAGCCCTGGGCGTGATCATCGACGGATGTCCCGCCGGTCTTGCCCTGTGCGAGACCGACATACAGCAATATCTGGATCGCAGGAAGCCGGGGAGCAGCAGCATCACTACCCCACGCAGGGAAGCGGATTCCGTGGAAATTCTGTCCGGCGTCTTTGAGGGGCTTACCACCGGCGCTCCCATTTCCCTGCTGGTACGCAACACTTCCCAGCAGTCGGCGGATTACAGTGAAATTGCAGGCTATTACCGCCCCGGTCATGCGGACTATACCTTTGATGCAAAATACGGCTTCCGGGATCATCGGGGCGGCGGGCGCTCCTCCGGCAGAGAAACCATCGGACGTGTAGCTGCCGGCGCCATAGCGGCAAAGATCCTGAAACAAATGGGAATTTCCGTCTGCGCATACACCCGCTCCATCGGACCTGTGGAGGCCGATATGGAGCAGTTTGACCGTGATGCCATCCTTTCCACGCCCACAGCCATGCCGGATTTTAAGGCGGACAAGGCAGCCGTAGCCTATCTTGAGGAGGCAAAAAGGGAAACCGATTCCGTAGGCGGCTGCATGGAATGTATCGTGGAGGGGCTTCCTGCCGGAATCGGCGATCCGGTTTTTGAAAAACTGGACGCAAACCTGGCAAAGGCTATCATGTCCATCGGCGCCGTAAAAGCAGTGGAGATCGGCGACGGCTGCGCGGTATCCCTGCGAAAAGGAAGCCAAAACAACGACGGATTCCGCCATAAAGACGGGCAGATCACAAAATCCACCAACCATGCAGGCGGCGTTCTCGGCGGTATCAGCGACGGCGACGTTTTGCGGATACGCGCCCATGTAAAGCCCACGCCCTCCATTTTTCTGACCCAGCAGACGGTCAATAAAAACGGTGAGGAAATTCAGGTCAATATCAAAGGACGGCACGACCCTGTCATTGTCCCCAGGGCCGTGGTGGTCATGGAATGTATGACTGCTCTCACTGTCCTGGACGCCTTGCTGCTCAATATGTCCGCAAGGCTGGACAATATAGCGGAATTTTATCAAAAACAGAAATGATTTATGGGCATTCCGCCACCGCGTCCTTCATACTCTTCACATACCTGTAAATTTCCGGCCCGGCCTGTTCGCCGTACCTTGCGATCAGCTTCACGATAGCGCTTCCCACAATAGCCCCGTCAGACACCGCCGCCATCCTCTTTGCCTGTTCGGGGGTGCTGATGCCAAAACCAATGGCGCAGGGCACATCCGTCACCTTTCGGATGCTCTCCACAATGGATGCCAGGTCGGTCCTGATCTCACTGCGCACCCCCGTGACGCCCATGGAGGACACCACATAGATAAATCCTTCCGCTTCCGCAGCTATGGTCCGGATCCGGTCCTCGGATGTGGGGGCGATCATGGAAATCACCGCCACATTGTGGGCATTTGCAGGCCCCTCCATCTCCCGCTTTTCCTCATAGGGCATATCGGGAATGATCACTGCATCGACCCCAAGCTCCTCACATTTTGCAAAAAATCTGTCATAACCGTAATGAAACACCGGGTTTGCATAGGTCATGAATGCCAGGGGGATCTGCGACCTTTCCCTGACCCTGCCCACGATCTCAAAGGCCCCGTCCGTCGTCATTCCGTTTTTCAGTGCGCGGATATTGGCGTCCTGAATGACCACTCCCTCCGCCGTCGGGTCTGAAAAAGGGATGCCGATCTCCACCAGATCCGCTCCCGCCCGCTCCATCTCCAGAATAAATTCCACGGTACAGTCCGCGGAGGGGTCCCCCGCCGTCAGGAAACCTATAAACGCCTTTTTGTTGGGGGCGTCAAACACCCTGCTCAATTTATTATTTAACATTTTCATACTACTTTCTCCTCACCCCTTGTTCAGTAGTGTCGCTTCTGCTGCCGCGCACTCATTGCCGTCTCATACCCATTGCATCGCCGTTGCCTCTCATCTGCTGCCGTCGCGAATCGACTGGCATCCGCATCTCAATCTGCCCTTCCTGCAGATCATTCATGCAGATCCACGCCCCGATATCTGGCAATGGCCGCCACGTCCTTGTCCCCTCTTCCCGACAGACAGACGATGATGCTTTGGTCCGGGCTGTAATTTCCCGCGATCTTCCGCACATGAGCCACCGCGTGGGCGCTTTCCACCGCACAGATGATCCCCTCCGTTCTGGCGATGTACTCAAAAGCGTCCACCGCTTCGTCATCCGTGACAGGCACATACTCCGCCCTGCCGATGTCATGGAGATGGGCATGCTCCGGCCCGATGCCCGGATAATCCAGCCCTGCGGAAATAGAGTACACCGGTGCTATCTGTCCGTACTCATCCTGACAGAAATAGGATTTCATACCATGAAAGATCCCCAGAGAGCCTGTGGCGATGGTGGCCGCCGTCAGAGCCGTGTCCACACCCTTGCCTGCCGCCTCGCAGCCGATAAGCTTTACCTCCTTGTCCTCAATAAAATTCCAGAACATACCCATGGAGTTGCTTCCGCCTCCTACGCACGCTACCACCGCTGCTGGAAGCCGCCCTTCCTTTTCCAGTATCTGCTGCCTTGCCTCCCTGCTGATAACACTCTGAAAATCCCGGACGATCATGGGAAATGGATGGGGTCCCATAACGGAACCCAGCACATACAGGGTATCGTCCACCCGGTTCGTCCACTCCCGCATACACTCATTTACTGCGTCCTTCAGGGTCTGGGTGCCGGTGGTGACGGGATGCACCTTTGCTCCCAGCAATTCCATGCGGTATACGTTCAACGCCTGACGCTCCGTATCCTCCCTGCCCATATAGATATCGCACTCCATTCCCAGCAGCGCGGCTGCCGTAGCGGTAGCCACACCGTGCTGCCCGGCACCCGTCTCCGCGATGATGCGGGTCTTGCCCATCTTCTTCGCCAGCAGCGCCTGGCCTAACACATTGTTGATCTTGTGGGAGCCGGTGTGATTCAGATCCTCCCGCTTCAGGTAGATCTTCGCCCCACCCAGATCCTTTGTCATCTTCTCCGCATAGTACAGCAGGGAAGGTCTGCCTGCGTACTCGTTTAAAAGAGTGTTCAGTTCCCTGACAAAATCCGGATCGTTTTTGTAATGCTCATAGCTCTCCTCCAGGCGGATCAATTCATTCATCAGTGTCTCTGAAACATACTGACCGCCATGTATCCCATATCGTCCTTTACTCATAACTGCCTCCTGCTCTTCTCACACTTTCGCACCGCCTCTACGGCAGCCCGCATTTTTTCAAGATCCTTCACGCCGTCCGTCTCCACGCCGGAGCTCATATCCACTGCGTAAGGGCAGATATACTCCGGCAGCTCTCCTATCGTTTCCGGCGTTAATCCTCCTGCCAGAAAATACTCTCTCTCTATCCCTGCCAGCAGCTGCCAGTCGAAGGTAATGCCGCTGCCCATACCGCTGTCAAACAGCAGCCAGTCCGCCTTGGAATCCAGCCATGCCTCCACGTCACAGCGTTCTCTGACCTTCACTGCCTTGATGACGGGCTTATGGGTCACCGCCTGTATATAGCGTATATCCTCCTCCGACTCCTCCCCGTGGAGCTGGGCAATATCTATGGTGCCTGCCTCCAGCAGGGAGATGACCTCCTCGCAGGGCGCATCCACAAAGACCCCCACCGCCCGGATTTCCGGTATCAGACTTTCCCGCAGGGCAGCCGCCTGCTTAGCCGTCACCCGGCGTCTGCTCTTCTCCCAGAACACGAATCCGATAAGATCCGGGCGCACCCTGTTTGCATATGCAATATCCTCCGGCCGGAATAAACCGCAGATCTTGATCTTCATACTCACTTCCCTCTTAACTCCTTCAACAGCCCCGCCTTGTCCGGGCTGCGCATGAAGGTTTCCCCGATAAGCACCCCGTCGGTGCCGTTCTCCTCCAGCTTTTCAATGTCCCCTCTGGTCCTCATGCCGCTCTCCGACACAAACAATATGTTCCGGGGCACCAGCTTCCGCAGCCTCAGAGAATTTTCAATGTCCACGGTAAAATCCTTCAGATTTCGGTTGTTGACTCCGATGATCCGCGCCCCTGCTGTAAGCGCCATCTCCACTTCCCGTTCATCATGGGCCTCCACCAGGGCAGACAGCCCCAACTCCCCCGCGATCGCCCCATACTCGGAAAGCTGTCCGGGACTTAAGATCGCGCAGATCAGCAGCACCGCATCCGCTCCCAGACACCTGGCCTGATAGATCATATATTCATCCACTGTGAAATCCTTCCGCAGCAGAGGGATCGACACTTCTCTGCGGATCGCGGAGAGATACTCGTCGCTCCCTTTGAAATAAAAGGGCTCCGTCAGTATGGACATTGCGTCCGCCCCTGCCGCCTCATACTCCTTCCCGATCTCCACATAGGGAAACTGCTCCGCAATGACTCCCCTGGAGGGAGACGCCTTCTTCACCTCGCAGATAAAGCTCATGCCCTGCCTGGCAAGGGCCCGTTCAAAGGGAAAGAGAAACCCGCCGTCCGCCTCCCTGGCCAGCTTCTCCATATCCCTGACAGAAACCTTCCTCTTTTCCGCCTCTATCCGCTCTTTTGTTTTTGCCGCTATTTCGTCTAAAATCATAATATTTACCATACCTTCCTGCAGCTTACGGTTTCCCTTTTGCAAAAAGCTCCTTATCGGTTGGACAATAACACAAACTGCTCCAGCTTGCTCAAAGCCCTGCCGCTATCGACAGTCTCTTCCGCCAGCTTCACGGCCTTTGCCAGGCTCTCCGCTTTTCCTGCCACAAACAGGGCCGCTGCGGCATTCAGCACGGCGGCGTCCCGCTTTGCCCCCCGCTCTCTGCCCTCCAGGATGGCTCTGGTGATCGCCGCATTTTCTGCAGGCGTGCCGCCCAGAAGATCTCCCTTTGCCCCACACTTCAATCCAACGCTCTCCGGAGTAATGGTACTCAGCTTTATTTTCCCTTCTTTGAAGCTGCATACGGCAGTGGGGCCGCAGATGGAAAGCTCATCCAGCTTTTCCTTTCCGTATACCACCATGCCCTTCCTCACCCCCAGGTTGGAAAGAACCTTCGCCATAGGCTCCAGCAGGCTTTCGTCGTACACTCCCATCACCTGCATATTCGCCTTTGCGGGATTTGTCAAAGGCCCCAGGATATTAAAGACAGTGCGTATCCCCAGTTCCTTGCGGATCGGCCCTACATACTTCATTGCCGTATGATATTTCTGGGCAAAGAGGAAGCATATCCCCGCTTCACGAAGCAGCTCCGCCGCTTTCTCAGGCTCCACTGAAATGTTGACGCCCAGCGCTTCCAGACAGTCCGCCGCGCCGGATCTGGAGCTTGCCGCCCGGTTCCCGTGCTTTGCCACAGGCACTCCTGCCGCCGCCACGATCAAGGAAGCCGTGGTCGAAATGTTAAAGGAATTGGAACCGTCCCCTCCTGTCCCCACGATCTCCATGACCTCCATGCCATGGTCCACCGGCAGCGCGTGACTGCGCATGGCCTCTGCGGAGCCGGTGATCTCCTCAATGGTCTCACCCTTCATGGAAAGGGCTGTGAGATAAGCGCTCTTCTGCACGTCGCTTGCTTCGCCGTTCATGATCTCATTCATCACATCTCTTGCCAGCTCATAGCCGATATCCTGCTTTTTAGATAACTGAATGATCGCTTCCCCTATCATTTTTTTGTTTTCCTCCTTTTCTGCCTCCGTTTTCCCGCCTTCTGAACCTTTTGCGCTTCTGTCTCCCATTTCTGAGCCTTCTGCCTTTCTTTCTCCCTGTTTTCCGACTTCTGCACTTGCCGCAGCCTCACTGATTCCCTGGGCCGCTCTTCCTTTTCCCAGAAAGTTCTCCATGATCTGACAGCCTTCCGGCGTCAGTACGGATTCCGGGTGGAACTGCACGCCGTAAACAGGATAGCTCTCATGCTCCACCGCCATGATCTCCCCGTCGTAGGTCCTGGCAGTCACCCGCAGTACGTCCAAATCCGCAGGAAGCTCCGCCGCCAGGGAATGATACCTTGCAACCGTAATTTCCCTTTTCATCCCCTGAAACAGGGCGCTGTCCGTGTCCAGCACCGCCAGAGACTGCTTACCGTGCATCAGCTGTTTGGCATAGGTGATCTTTGCTCCGAACACTTCACAGATCGCCTGATGTCCCAGGCAGATCCCCAGAATTGGGATCTCCCCTGCAAAGCTTCGGATGACCTCCTCGCAGATACCTGCGTCCGCCGGCCTTCCCGGCCCCGGCGACAGGATAATATGGGTCGGCCCAAGGGCCCTGATCTCCTCCACAGTCAGCTCGTCATTGCGGACCACTCTCACATCAGGCTCCACCGAGGCGGTAAGCTGGTATACGTTATAAGAAAAGCTATCGTAATTGTCAATCAACAAAATCATCTTCCATGCCCTCCTGTGCAGCCTCAATGGCATTCTTCACGGCCGCCGCCTTCTGGATACATTCCCTGTATTCCTTCTCCGGTACGCTGTCCGCCACGATGCCTGCCCCGGAGCGGACAAACACCTTCCCGTTCTTGGAAAAAGCAAGCCGGATGGCGATACAGGTATCCAGGCTTCCTGTGAAGGAAATATACCCGATGGCTCCTCCGTAGATACCCCGTTTATTGTTTTCCAGTTCGTTGATGATCTCACAGGCCCTAAGCTTCGGCGCACCGGACAGTGTTCCCGCCGGCAGGATGGCGTCTAACGCATCCAGCGCATCCCTGTCCTCCCGGATGATGCCGCTTACCGTAGACCCCAGGTGCATGACATGGGAGTAACGCTCCACGGACATATATTTCTCCACCTGCACCGTTCCGATCCTGCTAAGCTTGCCGATGTCGTTCCTGCCTAAGTCCACCAGCATATTGTGTTCCGCTCTTTCCTTCTCATCCGTAAGCAGCTCTCTTTCCAGCTCCCTGTCCTCCTCTTCGGTCCTGCCCCTGGGCCTCGTTCCCGCCAGGGGGAAGGTGTAAAGCTTATCCTTTTCCAGCTTTACCAGGGTCTCAGGGCTTGCACCGGCGATCTCCCCGTCGCCGCCGGAAAAATAGAACATATAAGGAGACGGATTTTTGATCCTGAGCACTCTGTAGGCATTCAAAAGGCTCCCCTCCATCTCCGCCTCCAGCCGGTTGGAAAGCACCACCTGGAAAATGTCTCCCTCTTTGATATAATGCTTTCCCTTTTCCACCATCCTGCAGTATTCTTCCTCACTGAACAAGGGACTGAAGCCTGACTTCAGCTTGAGGGGAACTCCGGGAGCCTTCTCCCCCCTGCGGATCAGCTGTCTCAGTTCCTCCAGCTCCAGCACCGCTTTGTTGTAATTTACTTCCAGCTCGTCTGTTTTTACATTTACGATCAACTGGAGCTTATGTCTGTCATTGTCGAAGGCAACCACCTTATGAAACAGCATCAGGTTTACGTCCTGAAAGCCTTCCTCGTCCCTTGCATCCAGCTTAAGTCCCGGCTCGCTGTACTTGATGTAATCGTAGGAAAAATAACCCACCAGCCCGCCGGTAAAGGGAGGCAGGGCACCCAGCTCAGGACTGCGGTTTTCCCTGACAATATTCCGGATACAGCTGCGGATGTCATCCCCGGTAGTCTGGGTGGTCAGGGCGGTTTTCAGCTTCACCGCTCCCTCGTAACAGGTGATCTCCAGCAGCGGATCATAGCCCAGAAAAGAATACCGCCCCCATCGCTTATCCGAATCCGCACTCTCCAGCAGAAACACATGGCTGCTGACCTTTTTTAAGATCCGCACCATTTCCATGGGCGTGCATATGTCGGCAAACAGCTCCGTGCTGAGGGGAATCAATCCGTACTCCCCCCGGTCCGCCAGCTTCTTACATTCCTCCAGTGTCAGATTCAGTTTCATATTCCGCTCCTTTCCTGCTTACACTCTTACACTTCACAACAATCCGTCAGGGCATCTGCCGATTTTTGATATACTTTCTTCAAATGCCTGTTTGCAAAAAAAATCCCTGACAGAATATTCCTACTCTGTCAAGGACGAGATAACGATTGATCACATTGAAATCGATTCAAGTTTCCCGCGGTGCCACCTTGCTTCGCCTGTAACAGGCGCTCTTTACAGGATACTGTGCATCTGCCGTGCCCTGCTGCATCTCTAAAGCCCGGTGTGCCATTATATCCCCGGCATCTCACGCGTGCCCTGCGTCGCAATATACTCAGGGGGTCCGCTTCAAAAGCCTTTTCCCTTTTCCCTGCGCCCTCCGTGGTCCATTTAACGGTCCGCCTTCTGACCTTTCTCAGCATCCGGTCTCTCTGTAAGTGCCCACGCCGGTATAACTTAAAGTCTCACCGACGGCAGCCTTCTCCTGTAGATAAAGCTGCATACCGTTTTTATCTCCACATCTACGGTTTATATCCGCTATTTATTTTTTATTATATTACTCCACACTTCAAAATGTGTCAAGTGGTTTAAATCTTATTTTTTGCTCCCGACCAGCACCCTGTTCACCGGCCTGAAATATCGGTTCAGATAAGCCCCTATCATAATGATATACATACAGAAATACAGCCAGAGCAGAATAATGATTATGATGGCGAGGCTGCCGTAAATACCGTAGGAATTACTGTAATCCACATAGATGGAAAAGCCCCAGGAAAAAATGCTCCACACCACAGCAGAAAATGTCGCGCCGGGGACCTGCTCCCTGAACTTCAGCTTATCGTCCGGCACATAAGCGTATATCGCCGCAAATAGCAGGGTCAGCACCGCCCAGACCACCAGGAAACGGAAGTGCATCACAAAAGTCACAAGCCTTTGCAGCTGAGGGATCCGGTGCAGCGCCAGATTGACCAGCTGGTTGCCGAACACGTTGAGAACCAGGGACAAAATCATCACCACCAGCATCACCACCGTGTAAAAGCAGGCGATCCCCCGCACTACAAAATAATTCCGCTTCTCTTCCACGCCGTTGACGGCATTCAGGCCGTGCATCAGAGCCATGACACCCTTCGCGGCGGACCAGAGCGTGGCGATCACAGCGATGGACAGACTTCCCGCCGACTTGTCATATACCTCGTTGATCAGGCTTTCCACCAGAGGCTCCACCTTATCGGGAATGATATCCGCCACCGTCTCCGTAAGATTTTCCTCCGTCAGAGGGGTGTAGGGAATTATCATACACAGCACCATCAGCATAGGTACGATGGACAGGAAGAAAAAGAAGGCGATGCTTGCCGCATGGGCGCTGATATTCTGTTTTTTCATCTTGGCGGAAAAATCCTGCCCTATCAGGTACAGCTTACGAATCACTTGTTATCTCCTACTCAATCAAAGTCCCCCGAATGTCATGGCACATGACTTTATGCTCGTGTAAGCGCAGCCCAAAGTCAACACAGTTGACTTGACTTATGTGTCTGAAAGACACATTTTACTCGCGGGAATAAATACATTTCGTCGTACAGTTCTCATAAAAATACATCAAGATATCTCCGGCGGTCCAGCCCTGCTTCGCCATCTCCTTGGCTCCGTTCTGGCTCATTCCCACTCCGTGGCCGAACCCGCCGCCGGTCAAGCTATATCCTACCACATTTCCTTTCTCTTTACCAGTCGATATGACAAAAAAACCGCTGGGCAGAAGGGTGGTGTTCACCACCTCTTTCCCGTCCTGCCGCAGGATGGGCGATTTACCGTCATTTAAGACATATCGTATATTATGTTCGGAAATCACCTTGTATGTGCCTTTCTGGGCCTCAATTACAAGTTCATCCGCCACGCCGCCTGCGCCGCGCTTCGCTATGTATATTTCATAGACATCTCCCAGCTCGGTGATCTCCCGGCTCACATACTCACCCTCCTGAAGGGTCAGCACCAGGGCGCTGTTGGCGGCATAACGCTTTTGCAGTGTCTCCAACATATGCTGAGGGTCCAGCTCTTTCACCGTATAGCTCCAGCGATACCAGCTCTCATTTACCTCAAAGTCATCCGGATTCTTCGATGTGATAAACTCCGCAAAGGCAGCTTCCTCCCGGAGGATGTCTCCCAGGTAGGCCGTTCCCGCGGGAGGTGTGTCCTCTCCCTGGGAAGAATTTTCACCGATTCCGCCGGACGCATTATCTCCGGGGAGCGCGTTTGCTCCGGGGAGCGCATTTGCTCCCTGGCCTGCCGCCTCCGCTGACAGGGCTTCCGCCATAGCCGCCCTGCTCAAAGACCTGCCGTGGAGATAGGTGATCCTGGCAGCGGCGTCCGTTTTCCACACATTGGCATCGCTGCCTACGCCGCAGGAGGTTGAATAGTAATAGGTCCCCGCCAGCTCGCCCTCCGCCGTATAGAGAAGCTGTCCGTAGGTCTCTTTCACCGCCGTGGTAGTGCTCTCCTGCTCCAGAATATTATTATAGACCTGATAGGAGGTGCTGTCATCCACGTGGGCTCCATACTTAGGATGACCCGCCCGCTCCATATGTCCGTATGCATAGGTCCTGGCACAGATCGCCTGGGCTTTCAGCGCCTCCTCCGGATACCTGGACGGCATCTCGCTGGGTACTACACTATAAAGATATTCCTCCAGCAGCACCTCATTGATGAGAGCTATACCTTCCTCCGTCCGCAGCAGTTCCATTTTCCCCCGGTAAGAGGGCGTCCCCTGGCTGCGGTTTACATTTTTAAGCGTCACCTTTCCCGTCAGCACATCCGGCACCACCAGGACTCTGCCGTTTTCAAAATAGGGACTGTCATAGGAAAATACGATCTCCTCCCCTGCCTGGTGGGCTTCTGTCTTTCTATCCTCATAGCTGCCGTAAATAAGGGTGAAATCCGTATCCGCCGTAAGCACCGGTTCGGCATGAAGCAGACTTGTATAGTCCGTTGCCTTTATCAGCACCCGTATGTACTCCATGGCCTCCTCCTTCACCAGAAGGATGCCGCAGATCTCCCCGTTTTCCAGGCAGAGATCCGTAAAATCATAGCCGATTCGTATGTCCCGCACCGTACACATTTCCAGGCTGTCATAGAGCCGATAACCCCTGCATTCCGCCGCAAGCGGTATCCTGCCATAGCCCTCCACCTCAACGCCCTCCCCATCCGCGCTTAAGATGCGGCCGTTGAGCTTCTCCTTTTTCAGCACTATCCCTGTGACAAGTCCGTCTGTCAGCGTCACATCCGCCACCTGCTCCCGCACGGACTCTGCCGGACGGAATGGCTGCTCTTCTTCGCCTGATTTTCCCCAGCCGAAGCGCAGCCTTTCACCGTCGCAAAAGACAAGGATCCCCTCCTCATCCTCCTCCATGATCCATATATTATGTATGGTCTCCACCACCGGAATATGCACCTCAACGGAAGGAATTCCCGTCCCCTCAGAGGTCTCCTCCGGCGGCTTCTCATCCCTGTGCAGAAGTATCCCTGCAAGCTTCCCTGTCAGCAATATTACAATCAGCAGAACACCCAGCACACAGACAAACGCCTTCATTTGCATCCGCTGGGATCTGTTCATATGAAACCGGTCTTTTTTCAAGCTTGCTCCTCCCCGTTCTGTCTCCGCCCCGCCTCGGTCTGTCCTGGTCTGGTCCGGGCCGCCCATGCACTTAAAAGAGCAGCCCTGAGGGGCTGCTCTTTTCTTTCGTAAGGCAAACCTGTTTGCTTTTCCCCGAAATGCCGCCTCCTGTTTTTTGACTCCTAGCAATGCTAGGTGGGTGACCGCAACCGTGCTTTTGCCTTCCCTTCCGAACCTCTGTAAAGAGTGAGGGCCTGACAGCCGCCCGGCAATATAGGAATCCCGTTTAAAGTAATGTAGGTTCAAAAATGAACAAGAGTTATCGAGCACCTCAGGTTACTTTTATTATAGCTGATTTCAGCCCTGTTTACAATAGAAATATTTTACAGTGTTTGAAACTCTGTTACTTTTCACACAGTAGCCACCGAAGCGGCATCTTTGATGCCGCTTCGCTAC
>JAMPHT010000069.1 GCA_023663285.1 Bacillota bacterium | reverse complement strand
TGGATGAAATATCTATATGATTTTGCACATGGTATTCAAGTACATTCTACTAGTGTGAAAACAGCGTTTTTCATGTCTATTTGAGCTGCTAAAGCGGCACGGGGAATATAATGAAAGAGCTTTGGGGATATGCTTTCCTGAAGCTCTTTTTTATTCTATTGTTGTGGACAAATACACCATAAACTGGTAACATATTAGTTGTGATGAAGCAGCCGGGCCGTGTGTCTGCGGGCTGCTGGAAAGGGACGGCCGCAATATGTATTATGTGTATATCGGCATTCAGATCATAGGCATCATCATATGTTTTATGGCGCAGGTGCTGCTGCTGTACGGAGACGGCTCCAAGGAGCAGAAGCTGATGAATTTCTTTGTGGGCGGCTCCATGATCCAGAACTGCGGCTATCTTCTGGAGCTGCTTGCCGGAAGCAGGGAAGCGGCGATCATGGCAGCCAAGATACAGTATCTGGGATCCACCTTCATCGGCCTTTGCTTTTGCTGGTTTATCTATATCTACTGTAACATGAAAGTTCCGGAAAAGCTGCTGCGGGTGCTTTCGGTGCTGGATCTGGGGATTCTGGCAGTTATTTTCACCTGCGATCACCATAGCCTTTATTATACGGAAATGAAATGGGAGCAGGGAATAAGCGGCCGCTATTACCTGACCCTGAGCTATGGGCCGGTATACTATATCTTCCTGCTGCTTGCCTGCGCCATTCCCTATGTTATGTCCTACTATGCGCTGTTTCATACTGTGATGTTCAGTCGGAAGCACATGGAGGGGAGAAGGTATAAATCCTTTTTGGTCATAGCGCTTCTGCCGCTGGCGGCGCTTATCATCTATATGGCGAGGCTGATCCCCAACTTTGACGTTACCCCCGTTACCGTGGGCGTGGTGCTTTCCGGGATCGTCCTTCTGGTGTGGGGCAGGAAAAATTATGATTTCTCCCGCATGGCTCTGGAGGTGGCTTTGCGCAATATGGATGACGGCGTTATCATGCTGGACGAAAAAAAGCGGATCGTCAGCTATAATCCGGCGGCTGCGGCTATTTTTACGGAGCTCTGTTTCCAGTCTGTGGGAGACAGCATCGAGGACATGGAGGATTTCCCGGAGAATGTGCTGGACGAGGATACGCGAAAGACCTTTGAATTAAACGGCAGATCCTACGAGAGCCATGTGAAGCAGATCCCAGGCAAAAGAGAAGTGAATCAGGGTTATGTGGTCCTGGTGATGGATGTGACGGAGACCAGGGATTACATAGAAGAACTGAAAGACATCCGCAGGCAGGCGGAGCAGGCGAATATTGCCAAGAGTGAATTCCTCGCCAATATGTCCCATGAGATCAGGACCCCCATGAATGCGGTGGTGGGCTTAAGTGAGATCATCATGGAGGAGAGCCGGGGCAGGAAGGTATACGGCTATGCCTGTGACATTCGTTCCGCGGCCCGTAACCTGCTGACTATCATCAATGATATCCTGGACCTGTCCAAGGCCGAGTCGGGCAAGATGGAGCTTATTCCGGAGGACTATTATATCAGAGCGGCTGTGCGGGATGTGGTGAATATGATGGATATCGCGGCTTTCCAGCGGGGGCTGACCCTTAAGTGCGAGTATGACGAATCCATTCCCGCAGCCTATTACGGAGATGTGGGCAGGATCAAGCAGATACTGATCAATATTATGAACAATGCCGTCAAGTTCACAAAGGAGGGATATGTGAGGATCTCCGTAGGCGGGACGCCGGGGGAAGAGCCGGATACGGAGCTGTTGAGCTTTCGCATAGAGGATACCGGCTGCGGCATCAGGCCGGAGGATATGGAGAAAATATTTGAGGACTTCAAGCAGGCGGATGCAAAGCGGAACAGGGGCGTGGAGGGGACCGGCCTGGGACTGTCCATCACAAAAAGGCTGGTGCGGCTGATGAAGGGCACCATAGAGCTGGAAAGCGTCTATGGCGAGGGAACTACCTTTATCATCAAGATTCCCCAGAAGATCGTGGACAGCAGGCCCCTGTCAGAGGTGCCGGATATTCCGGCGCAGGAGGCGGTGGCTGCGGAGACCTTTACCGTCAGCGGCTATAAGGTGCTGGTGGTGGACGACAATAAAATAAACAGGAAGGTGGCCATAGGCTTCTTAAAGAAGTACGGATTTGAGCTGACTCAGGCGGAGAGCGGCCGGGAGGCTATCGACCTGGTAAAAAATACCAGGTTCCACATCATCTTTATGGATCATATGATGCCGGGAATGGACGGCGTGGAGGCCACCAGGATCATCCGCAGTGAGTGTGGGGAAAACGGCAGTAGACCCGTGATCGTTGCCCTGACGGCAAATGCCATGGAGGGCGTCCGGGAAAAGTTTTTGCAGCTTGGTTTTCAGGACTTCGTTTCCAAGCCCATAGACAGGAAAGCGCTGCATGAGGTCCTGCTCAGGTGGATTCCTGCGGCCGACAGGCGGGAAGGGCGGCCGGAGGAGACAAAAGAATGGCAGGATGAGACGGAAGCGGCGGAAGCTTTTGGATTTGAGAATATCAGCATTGCGGGGATCGATGTGCAGGAGGCGTTGAAGCACCATTCCGGCGGCGTGGAGGATTATCTGGAGCTGCTGGAGCTGTACTGTATGGATGGCAGACGTAAACACGGACTGCTGCAGGAGCTGGCGGATGCAAAGGATTACGGGACCTATCAGGTGGAGGTCCACGGACTCAAGAGCGCCTCCGCAAATGTGGGAGCCATGGAGCTGTCAGCCCTGGCAAAGCGGCATGAGGAGGCGGCAGCCGCAGGAGATGCAGCGTTTATAGCCGGACAGGCAGGGGAGCTTGTGGCGGCTTACAGAAAGCAGCTGGAAGCCATAGAGGATTTCCTTGGGAGCATGGCCGGGGGCGGCAAAGACGGTATATCGGAGACGGAGCCGGATATTGGCGGGGAAGAGCTCCTTCGGGAGATCGGAAAGGCTCTGGAGGAGCTGGAAAACTTCCGCTCCAAGGAGAGCGCCCGGATCCTGGAGGAGCTCTTAAAGCACCGGCTGGACCCGGAGACAGCCGGGAAGCTGAAGGAGGTACAGGAACAGCTTAAGATGTACGAGGACGACGCGGCGGAAGAGCTGCTGCGCAAGTTACTGAAAGGATATCAAAAGGAGGACTGAGGGAGATGGAGGAGAGGATACGCATACTGGCAGTGGATGACAACATCATCAACCTTGCTACGATCGAGCAGGAGCTCAAGGGCAGATACGAGGTGATAACCGTGAATTCGGGAGCCCGCGCCATCCGCTATCTGAATAAGGAGAAGCCGGATCTGATCCTGCTGGATGTGCAGATGGCGCTGATGGACGGCATTGAGACCCTGCGGGAGATCCGTACCATGGAGAACGGGGCCACCATACCCGTTATCATGCTGACCGCAAAGAAGGATAAGGAGACGGTGATCGAGGGGACAAAGCTGGGGATCCTTGATTACGTGGTGAAGCCTTTTGACTCTCAGGACCTTCACGCCAGGATCGACAAGGCTCTGAAAAAGGTCGGCACGCTGCCGGTGGATGAGAAGGAATTGTATGAAAATGTGAAGGAGGTGGAGCAGGAGCTCCAGAACAAGAACAACAAAAATGCCATATTGAAGATCGACGAGATCTTGAGCTTTAAGATCGACGGAGAGATCTTCGGGCGTATGCAGACTGCCAGAGCAAGGCTTCGCAGCGGGGATGAGGAGACGGCGGAAAGGCTGGTTGGCAGGGTGATACAGATGCTGGAGAGGAGCGTTATCATGGAGCAGGTGTCCAGATTCCCCATCAATGCAGGAGAACTGAACGCAAGGCTGCTCTATGTGCTGAATGATCTGCAGAATTTTAAAATCAAGGATGCAAACCAGAAGCTGGAGGATCTGATGCGTTATGATCTGCCCGCTTTGATCCAGGAAATATGTTCATCCGCCCAGGAGCGGCTGGACGAATACGACGACGGCGCCGCGGAGGAACTGATCAATGAGGCGCTGGACGAGATGAAGAATCATCTGCTGTAGGTCTGCAGGGGAGGTCCTTACTTTGCGGCAAGGACCCAGCTGTTGAACCACCGCAGGAACCGGTTTACAAAGTCTGCCTCCACAGGCTGCCCGGAGAGAACAGGATAAAATAAAAGGAACAGGCTGAAGGCAGCGGCTCCGTACAGGAACAGCAGCGCCAGGAAGCCTTTCTTTTTGCACCGCCGCTGCAGCTGCGAGAGACAGAACAGGATCATCAGCACTACGAATACTGTGGCTGGAAAATAGTGGTAAATAAAAGTGACCCTTGTGATAAAGAACCAGGGCAGATACTGGGCCAGATATCCGATGAGGAGGAAGGAGGCAGTATCATCGGGGACTGCAGAGCCTCCGGTGGTACTGTCTTTTTTTGATCCGGGCGGGCAATATGCCGCCGGGAAGGCGGCTTTCCGCCGGTCCCTGCCGGCCTTTGCAGCCCGGTAAAGCGTGTATAGCGCCGCGGGGATCCCTGCCCACCAGACAAGAGGATTTCCGAAAGCGCTGATGCCCTCCCTTAAGCCCCCTGCGCCGGAGGAGCCGGTGACGATGCGGGAATAATACCAGATCGGCCGCTGCATAACAGGCCACTGATACCAGAGGGAGGAATAGGGGTGGGAGGAGTCCAGGGTGCTGTGATAGTTAAACATTGATTCCTGGTTGTGCAGCATCCGCAGGAAAACCCCGTTCGTGGTGCCGTCCAGGAAAGGCAGATAGGACAGCAGATAGATGAGGGCGGGGACAGCCACAAAAAACAGCAGGCAGAACAGACAGGTGCGCAGGACGCCCGGTGCAAAGCCCGCCAGGACGGCACGGTGGGAAATGCCCTCCGTAGAGCCGTCAGGTTTTTTTCGGGCATAGAGATATTCCCGGTATCTGCGGCACATTGCGCCGAAAAAGAGGACGGCCAGACCGGCTCCCGCATACACGCCGGTCCATTTGCAGGCGATCCCAAGCCCCATACACACGCCGCAGGCCCCCAGAGGCAGGAAAGTCTTTGCCAGGGGAGTGTCATAAAAGCTGAGCCGGGTGTAGCGGTACATAAAGTAATACATCAGGATCACAAAGAAGGTGATGTACACGTCGATGGTTGCAAGCCGTGTCTGGGTAAAGTGCATGAAATCAAAGGCGAACAGGAAGCAGCCCAGGGCGGCAAGGGAGGTGCTTTCGGTGAGCCTTCTGGCAAAGAGATAGATAAAGGGAACCATGGCGATGCCGAAAAGCGTACCGGCAATGCGCCATCCGAAAGGATTCATGCCTAAATTCGCCACCCCCGCGGCGATGAACAGCTTGCCCAGAGGCGGATGGGTGTTTTCATAGGCGGTGAGTCCGTGGAGGAACTCGTATGCTGTGCGGGCGTGGTAGATCTCATCAAAGTACATACTGTTTCTGAAGCTGATCTCCACCGGATAAAGATCCTGCTCGTCAAAAAGGGCAGGGTAGTCTCCGGCATTTTCAGGCAGTATGCTGTCTCCGTATTCATCCAGGAACACAAGCTCCAGCAGGGAGGCATTCTGACTTTCCAGAGTCAGGCTAAGACAGCTTTCTCCCAGGGCAGTGTCAGGCAGCGTGGCTGTCTGCCAGGTGAACACATTGTTCAGGGTGATCTCCCCTGCAGCCCGCCAGCCGCCGCCAGACAGGGAAGCGTCCCCGGCGGATGGGGAAGCATTTTCGGCAGCCGATTCCGCCTGGCTTTCTCCGGCTGTCTGCGCCGGGTTTCTGACAGCCAGTAAGAAGGTGCGCTTGTGACTTGGAGCGATAAAATAGGCGAGGCTCTTCGGCTGCCTGTCCGGCCTGAATTCCAGCACGATGCTTTCTCCTTCCGCCAGGCTTAAAGGGCTGGAGGGAGCCTGTCTGTCGCCCAGGTCATACAGGGCAAAGCAGCTGTACAGCAGGGTGACGCCCAGGATACAGGCATAGTCACGACCTTTCAGGCGTGAGAAAGGGCGGGATGGGGAGGGAGGCAGGGAAAGGTCCGCCTTTGCATACAGATAATCCTCTCCCAGCCAGGCTGCATATGCAGCCTGCGCTTCCGGGGAGGCTTCCGGCTGCACGCCCTGCGCTTTCAGGGGTGCTTCCGGCTGCGCAGCCTGGGTCCGCACTCCGCGCATCCCTGCCCGCACCACGCCGCTCCAGAGCAGGAGCAGGCACAGCACCGTCCCCGCGGACACAAGCAGGATCAGCGGGTCTGTTCTGTCATAATCATAGGGGTCATAAAAGAACAGAACATGAGCAGTGTTGTAAAAGTGCAGCAAAGAAAAGCCGCCGTAGCAGAGGTACAGCCTCCTGGAGGGCAGATAAAGGCAGGCGAACAAAAGCAGGATCACCGCGGGATAGAGATAGCGTTCGTGCATACGCACCGAAAAGACAAAGACCGTTGCCATGAACAGGGCGGCCAGGAGGGGATAATTTTTGAATCCGTAGAAACGCCCACCAAGTCCCAGGAGCAGCGCCAGCAGCACGGCGGTCCCGATGGCCGCCCAGCCGTAAAAGCGGTAGGGCAGCCCCAGAAAGGTATTGTCCTGGCTGACCCAGTTCAAGCCCAGCATTCCCCAGAAATTATAAGCGTTCACTGCGGCGTAGGGGTAGGAGCCTATGGTGTCAAGATACTGTGAAAGGACATTTTTCAGGCCGAAGGGCAATATCAGAAGCAGCGTCCCGAACAGGGAGAGAATGCCCTGCCCCAGGTTTTGCAGCAGCTTCCCCGCAGAGAAGTCTTTGAAAAATACCTGATTCATGATTCCCACAAACAGCACCGGAGCAAAAAGGAGCATCTGGGGCTTTATCAGAATGCCCAGGCAGAAAGAGGCGTAAGCGGGCAGCATCCGTCCCCGAAGCAGGCTCAGGCACATAATGACCAGCAGCAGGGTATAGACAGAATCCACCTGGCCCCAGACCGAGGAATTTAAGATAACGGCGGGGTTGAACAGGTATGCGGTGGTGATAACTAAGGGTGTTGAGCCCTCCAGGCGGCGGGCGGCCTCCCGGTACAGGAGCAGTCCGCAGCCCATGTCGCAGAAAACGGCGGGGAGCTTTAAGAGGATCAGATGTCCTGTGGAGCCGTACTCCACGCCAAGCAGTGCCCGGAGCGCGCCCACGGGGTAAAGCAGGTACATATATCCCGGCGGATAGTCGGTGAACACAGCTTCGGAATAGAAGTGCAGCGGTCCCACCTGGAACATCCGGTCCGCCCAGGCGGCAAAACAGGCGGTATCATTGTCAAAGCCATGAAATGAGCCTGCGGCGGTAAGACGCAGGAAAAATGCCAGCAGGAAGAGAAGGACCGGGGCGGTCTCCGCTTTTTTTTCGTTGTTCCTGAGAAGAAAGCAGCCGCCGAAGAGAAGCGCGCCCAGGGCTGCGGTAAGGTGGATGGTGATCATAACGGCCTCCTGAATCAAAATAGGGACATGGTAATCATTATAAAGCAGGTCATGGTTTTCTGCAAGATTCTTTGAGGGGGTGAGAAGCGGGATTAAATTTATCTAAATTCTGACAAAAATAATAGAAGAGGCAGGGAGATTATGCTATACTTGATATATTCTGGCAGAGATAACCGGAGGAATCCATGAGCAGCTTTGTAAGCTTTGAAAATGTGAAAAAAGTATACCAGTCCGGCGAGGTGGAGATCACAGCTCTCCATGACGTGGATTTTGAGATAGAAAAGGGAGAGTTCTGCGTCATTGTGGGAGCCTCCGGCGCGGGAAAGACCACCATCTTGAACATCCTGGGGGGCATGGATACCCTGACGGCGGGGAAGGTCCTGCTGGACGGGCAGGAGATATCGGCTTTTAACAGGAAGCAGCTCACCGCCTACAGGCGGTACGACGTGGGATTTGTGTTTCAGTTCTACAATCTGGTGCAGAACCTGACAGCCCTGGAGAACGTGGAGCTGGCTGCCCAGATATGCAGGGAGCCCCTGGACGCAGCGATCGTGCTGGCACAGGTGGGGCTGGCGGAGCGCATGGGAAATTTTCCGGCCCAGCTGTCGGGAGGGGAGCAGCAGAGGGTAGCCATTGCAAGAGCCCTGGCAAAGAACCCCAAGCTGCTGCTGTGCGACGAGCCAACGGGCGCGCTTGATTACAACACGGGAAAGGCAGTGCTGAAGCTGCTGCAGAGTACCTGCAGGGACATGGGGAAAACGGTGATAGTCATCACCCACAACCAGGCCCTGACCGCCATGGCGGACAGAGTGATCACAGTGAAGAGCGGAACCGTGGTAAGCATGGTGAAGAATGAAAATATCGTAGATGTGGAAAATATCGAGTGGTAAAGAGCGGCTGAAAACATATATGGCAGCAGGTATGCCTTGAGGATGATATGAAGGGAATAGGAAAGAGTACATTTCGGGAAATAAAGTCCAGTCTGGGGAGATTTATGGCGATTCTTGCCATTATTGCCCTGGGAGTGGGCTTTTTTTCCGGTCTGAAGGTGACAAAGGACGCCATGATATCTACGGTGAAGGGCTATCTGGACAGCCATAGCTTTTATGATCTCAGGCTGCTTTCCACCCTGGGCTTTGAGGAAGAAAATGTGCAGATATTCCGGCAGCAGGAGGATGTGGAGGCTGCGGAGGGCGCTGTATCCATGGACGTGATCTACCGGCTGGAGAGCGGCGAACAGGGGGTGATGAAGGCGCTCAGCCTGCCGGAGACCTTAAACGGGGTGGAGCTGGTACATGGGCGGCTGCCGGCAAGCAGCGACCAGTGCGTGGTGGACAGCGACCTTTTTGACGAGTCCGCCATCGGAAGCGTGATCTATATCGGGGAGGACAATGAGGAGGATACCTTTGACAGCTTTGTCCACAAGGCATATACCGTGGTGGGAACGGTGCAGTCACCTCTTTACATACAATATGAACGAGGCAGCACCTCCCTGGGGACAGGCAGGATAAGCGGCTTTTTCTATCTGCTGCCCGACGGCTTTGATCTGGACTATTATACGGAGGTCTATGTGCGTTTTGCACAGGACAACCCTCTTTACGGAGAGGGCTACCGAAATTATATTGACGAAAAGACGAAATCCTGGGAGAAGCTGGCGGAATCGGAGGCGGAAAGACGCTATCAGTCCGTTCTGGCGAAGGGAGCGGAGGAGCTTGCCGACGGAGAGGACGAGCTTGCAAAAAAGCGGTCGGAGGGAGAGGTCGAGCTTATGGACGCGGCGGCGGAGTTGGCCGACGCCAGACAGCAGCTTGCAGAGGGAGAACAGGCTTTTGCCGACGCCGAGCAGGAGCTTTCGGAGGCAAAAGAGACCCTGGAGAAAAGGAAGCAGGAGCTGGCGGATGGAAAGGAAGCCTTACCCCGAAGCGAACGGAAGCTTATGGAGGCGGAGGAGGAAATCAGCCGGGGAGAGGCTGAGCTTGAGGAAAATCGCGACAAGCTGGAAGCCGGGCGGATGGAGCTGGAGCTGGGGAAGCTGCAGCTGACTTCAGGCATAGCGCAGCTGGAGCAGCGCAGCGGTGAGTTGGAGACTCAGGCTGCCAGGATAGAGCTGGCTCGCAGGGCAGGGATCCTTTCGGAATCAGACTACGCCACGGCTGCGGCTCAGATCAATCAGTATCGGCAGCAGATAAATGAAGGCTGGAAAAATCTGAACGCTGCCAGGGCGCAGATAGACGAGGCGGAGGAACAGCTGCGCCGGGGGGAAGCGGAGCTTGCGGAGGGCGAGCAGCAGCTGCAGGCGGCGAAACAGGAGCTTACAGAGGGCAGAAAAGCCCTGGAAGAAGCGAAGAAAACCATTGCGGAGGGGGAGACACAGCTTGCGGAGGCGGAAACGGAGCTTGCGGAGGGCGAGAGTACTCTGGCGGAAAAGAAAGCGGAGCTTACGGACGCCAGGCAGGAGCTTGCGGACGGTGAGCGGGAGTATGAAGAGGCAGTAGGGGAATTCCATGAAAAAATCGCAGAGGCAGAGCGGGAGCTTAGGGACGCCAAAGAGGAGCTTGCAGCCCTGAAGCTGCCGGAGACTTATGTGCTGGGCAGGGATACTAATATAGGGTATGTCTGCTTTGAAAACGATTCCTCCATCGTGGCGGGGATCGCCAATATTTTCCCCGTCTTTTTCTTTCTGGTGGCAGCCATGGTCTGCATCACTACCATGAACCGCATGGTGGAGGAGCAGCGGACCCAGATAGGAGTGCTCAAGGCCCTTGGCTACGGCAGGGGAGTCATCATGTCAAAGTATCTGATCTATTCGGGACTGGCGGCGGTGCTGGGCTGTGTCTGCGGATTTCTGCTGGGCACCTGGGGATTCCCGAAGGTGTTCTGGTTTGTCTATGGCATGATGTACAGCACTGCCCCTATCCGCTATGTGTTTGACGGGAGACTGGCAGTGATCTCCCTGATAGTGTCCCTGCTGTGTTCCGTGGGGACCACCTGGCTGTCCTGCCGGATGGAGCTTTCCCAGGTGGCGGCCCAGCTCATGCGTCCCAAAGCGCCGAAAGCGGGGAAGCGGGTATTCCTGGAGCGGATCCCCCTGCTGTGGAGCCATTTAAGCTTTTTGAAAAAGGTATCGGTAAGGAATATTTTCCGGTATAAAAAGAGATTGTTTATGATGGTGCTGGGCATCAGCGGCTGCACGGCCCTGTTGGTCACGGGCTTCGGCATCCGGGACTCAATTGCGGATGTGGCCAGGCAGCAGTTTGGAGAGATACAGATTTATGACATTAGTGTCAATTTGCAGTCGGCCATGGATGAAGAGCTGGAGAGCCGGTTGGAGAGCCTGGCGGATGCAGGGGTGGAAGGTTATCTTGGCCTGATGGAGACAAATATGGATATTGTCACCGACAAAGGGGTAAAATCTGTATATCTGGTGTCGGGCGATCCGTCCCGGATGGGAGAATATCTGAATATGCACACGGAAGGGGATCAGGCGATCGCCTATCCCGGCTTTGGGGAAGGGGTCATTACCCATAAGCTTGCAAAGCAGTATGGCATTTCGGCGGGAGATGTGCTATACTTGCGGGATGAGGACATGAACACCCTGTCTGTGACCATTACGGCGGTCATGGAAAATTATATCTATAACTATGTCTACATTTGCCCGGAGACCTGGATGCAGGCATTTGGGGAGGAGCCGGAGAGGAAGTCTGTCTGGCTCAATCTGGCGGAGGATGCGGACGCCCACAAGCTCTCGGCGGCGCTGATGGAGTTTGATCAGGTGGTGAACGTCACCGTGAACGCGGACACCATGGAGCGCGTCAGCACCATGATGAAGAGCCTTGACCTGATCGTGCTGGTGGTGATCCTGTGCGCGGGAGGGCTGGCGTTTATCGTGTTGTATAATCTGACCAATATCAATATCACGGAGCGCATCAGGGAGATCGCCACCGTGAAGGTGCTGGGCTTTTTCAGGCGGGAGACCGAAAGCTATGTATTCCGGGAAAATATTCTGCTGACGGTGCTGGGGATGCTGCCGGGGCTTTTGCTGGGACGCTTTCTTCACGCCTTTGTCATAGCCCAGATACAGGTGGATATGATGGCCTTTGATGTGCGTATCCGCCCGGTGAGCTACCTGTACAGCGCGCTGCTGACCTTTGGCTTTGCCTGGCTGGTGGACAGATTTCTGGGACGGAAGCTGGAGGAGATCAGCATGACGGAGTCCCTTAAAAGTGTGGATTAGTTTGTGCCGCCAAAGAAGCATGACAGAAGTATGAATAAAGAGGAATTTGAGATGAAATTTGATATGCATTGCCATACGAAGGAAGGGTCCCTGGACGGAAAGGTGCCCGTGGAGGAGTTTATCGACGTATTGATTGAGAGGGGCTATGACGGAATGCTGGTCAGTGACCATGATTCCTATAACGGATACCGGGCATGGAAGAGAAATCCCTGCTGTCAGCGGAAAAAGGATTTTGTGGTGCTGAAAGGCATTGAGTACGATACTATCGACGCAGGGCACATCCTGGTGATCATGCCGGAGCAGGTAAAGCTGCCCATCCTGGAGCTGCGGGGGCTGCCGGTGCAGTTTCTGATAAAGATCGTCCATAAAAACGGCGGTATCCTGGGCCCTGCCCATCCCTGCGGCGTAAAATATATGAGCATCTTCAATACCAGAAAGCACCGGAATCGGCCTGAGATCATGGAGCAATTTGATTTCATTGAGGGCTTTAACGCCTGCGAGGAGCCGGAGAGCAATGTAAAGGCAAGGGAGATCGCCAGGCAGTACGGAAAGCCGGCCTTCGGGGGCAGCGACGCCCACAAGCTGGACTGCATCGGGCTGGGGGCGACGGAATTTACAGGCAGGGTGACCTGCGAGTCAGAGCTGATCGCCCTGGTGAAGGAGAAGG
>JAMPHT010000068.1 GCA_023663285.1 Bacillota bacterium | reverse complement strand
ATCATTCCGATGATCACCGGGGAGATCAAACGGTTTTTGCGGGACGACGGTCCGGTGAAGGTATCCAGGACCATCAAGGAGAACGGCCTGAAGGTCAAGCTGGCAAGACAAAGGCTGCAGACAGAGAAGGGCAGGGAGCCCACTTTGCAGGAGATCATGGAAGCCACAGGGCTTGCCATGGAGGATGTGGTCATCGCCATGGAGGCGTCCATAGAGGTGGAGTCCATCTACAGCGCCGTGTATCAGGACGACGGCAGCGAGGTCTATCTGGTGGACAAGGTGGTCAGGGGAAGCAGCGGCAGCGTGGGAAGCAGCATGGCGGGGACTTTTGGCAGCGAGGACACGGAAAAGGAAGAGCTGTTGAATCATATGCTGCTTGTCCAGCTGTTGAATACCCTGGACCCCTTTGAAAGGAGGCTGATCTCCATGCGGTATTTTCAGGAAAAGACCCAGATGGAGGTGGCGGCGGCGCTGGGCGTCAGCCAGGTCCAGGTCAGCAGGCTGGAGAAAAAGATATTGCTGCGGCTGCGGGAGCTGGCGAAGGGCTGATTCTTTAAATTTTTATAAAATGTTATTTTTACCGCTTTTCCTATCGGGTAACTTCGGTTAATATAATAGATACAAGAGAAAAAATGACATAGGAGATACCCATGGATAATAAGAATATAGATGAGAGCCAGACCAGAGAAGAAAGAGAAGAAAAATTGAGGAAGGCGCGAAAGACCAAGCGGAGAAATTCCACAATCAAGGGTATTCTGGGTATGCTTGGCTGCATGGTCGTCCTGGTGGCGGCTATGTATGGCGGCATGGCGCTGTATGATAATCTGTCCGGCAGGGGAGGTACCGATGACCCGACGGAAGCCGGAGGGGAAAAGGAAGCCGGGGAGCCGGGAGGATCCGGACCGGAAAGCGGAGAGGGAACGGGAGACATGGTTGAGGCGCTGTCCGGCTCGGTGGTATACTCTCAGGCGGAGCTGGATCAAAGGGTGGCTGAGGCGGTGGCAATGGCACAGGATGACGAGGCGGAACGTGTCCTGAACGGGATCAAGGAATCCCTTTCTTCCGGCACCACCACCGTGGAGACGCTGCGTCCCTATTACCCGGATGATATTGTGGTGGCCAGCGGCAACAGGATCCATTTCGTGCCCATCAACAGGCAGCTGAAGCAGAGCCAGCTGGATGCGGCAAATCTGCAGGTACTGGAGAACGGCGAGTATCAGTACCTTACGGATGGCCAGGTGACCTCCCACAAGGGCATCGACGTGTCCAGCCATCAGGGCAATATCGACTGGAATCTGGTGGCCCAGGACGGTGTGGAGTTTGCAATCATCCGCCTGGGATACCGGGGGTATGGCAAGGAGGGAAACCTCAGGGAGGACGCCCAGTTTGACGCTAACATCCAGGGGGCGAAGGCTGCGGGGATCAAGGTTGGCGTGTATATCTTCAGCCAGGCTATCAATGATGATGAGGTGCTGGCGGAGGCGGAGCTTGTCCTTCAGAAAATTGCGCCTTATCAACTGGACTGTCCGGTGGTGTTTGATGTGGAGCGGACCAGCGAGGATGGCCGGATGAATAATATTTCCGTGGAGGAGAGGACCCATCTGACTCTGCTTTTCTGCCAGACTATAGAAGATGCGGGATATACCCCCATGATCTACCATAATACCCAGATGGGGGCGCTGATGATAGATGTGGCGGCGCTGGAGGACTATGACAAGTGGTATGCCTACTACAGCGATCAGATGTTTTATCCCTATGAGTATAAGATCTGGCAGTATTCCGATAAGGGCAGGATACAGGGCATCGGCACCAATGTGGATCTGAACATCTGCTTTGAGCCGGTGTGGGACTGACAGCCGCCGCTGTCACATTTGCCGGACTGAGCCGTCACGCCGGTCGGACAGTTTGTTGAAAAATAATATTGACAAATATATCCTGCGGTGATAATGTTAGTGTGCTAACAAAAAAGTTAGTTCACTAACATTTTTGTGTGTAAAGAGAGGTGAAGTATGGAACAGAACCGCAGGAGACTCGCGTTTACGCTGCGGGTGCTACACAATCAGATCAAGGCGATCATCCGCAACACTGTACCCTGCTCTCCGACGGCTCCTCAGTCCCAGCTCCAGGGCGGCATCCTGGGGTATCTTTATCATCATCAGGAGCAGCCTGTGTACCAGAGGGATATAGAAAAGGAATTCCGTATTTCCAGGGCGACGGCAACCAATACCCTTCAGGTGATGGAGAAAAACGGGCTGATCGTGCGGAAGGCGCTGGATAAGGACGCCAGGCTGAAGCGCATTCTGATGACGGAGGACGCCATGCAGGGCCACCGCCAGGTGGAAGAACATATGGAGTTGATGGAACAGCGCATGATACGGGGCTTAAGCGACGGCGAGATCCGGGAGCTGCACCGTATGCTGGAGATCGTGTTTTGGAATCTGGAGGAATGGCGGCGGGAAATAGGTCTGGCGGAGCCGGATGAGGAACGGAAGTGTGAAAAATTTTGCGAGGATAATAAAGAAAGGATGTGAAATATATGCTGAAAACACTTGGAGCGCAAATCAAGGAATTTAAGAAGGCTTCTATTGTTACGCCGCTTTTTATGATAGGCGAGGTCATCATGGAAATGATCATTCCCCTGCTGATGGCGTCCATCATAGACGACGGCATCAACGCCGTCAATGCGGACGGCAGCCTGGGAAATATGCAGCATATTTACCTGATCGGGGGCTTGATGATACTGACCGCCCTCTTGAGCCTGTCCTTCGGCATCGGAGGAGGCGTGTTCGGGGCGAAGGCTTCCACAGGCTTTGCAAGGAATCTGCGGAAGGCCATGTATGAGAATATACAGACCTTCAGCTTTTCCAACATTGACAAGTTCAGCACGTCAGGACTGGTGACCAGGCTGACCACGGATGTGACCAATATGCAGAACGCTTATCAGATGATGCTGAGGATGGCCATGCGGGCGCCCTTCAGCCTGATAATCGCCATGATCATGTCCTTCCGCATAAGTCCCAGGCTGGCAAGCATCTATCTGGTAGCGGTGCTTATCCTGGCCTGTGTCCTGGGGGTGATCGTGACAAGCGCCACAAAGCATTTTACCCAGGCGTTTCCCAAGTACGACGATTTGAACGAGAGCGTACAGGAAAACGTGTCGGCTATCCGCGTGGTGAAAGCCTATGTCCGTGAGGACCATGAAAATAAGAAATTCAGAAGGGCAAGCGAAAACATATACAAAATATTCTGTAAGGCGGAAGGCATCGTGGCGTGGAACGGTCCGGTCATGAACCTTACGGTATATACCTGCATCATCCTTATCAGCTGGATCGGAGCCCATATGGTGGTGCAGAGCGAGTTGACCACGGGACACCTTATGAGCCTGCTGACCTATTGCATGACCATTCTGATGAATCTGATGATGCTGTCCATGATCTTTGTCATGGTGACCATGTCTGTTGCCAGCGCAAAACGTATCTGCGAGGTGCTGACGGAGAAGCCCGATCTGGCGAATCCGGAAAACCCGATCTATCAGGTGGCGGACGGCAGCATCCGATTTGACAATGTTTCCTTCGCCTACAGGAAGGACGCGGAGACGCCGGTACTCAAAAATATCGATCTGGATATCCATGCCGGAGAGACCATCGGTATCATCGGCGGTACGGGAAGCGCCAAGTCCAGTCTGGTGAATCTGGTGAGCCGCCTGTACGACGTGACGGAAGGGAAGCTGCTGGTGGGCGGCGTGGACGTGAGAGATTATGATATGGAGGCTCTGCGGAACCAGGTGGCGGTGGTATTGCAGAACAACGTCCTGTTTTCGGGGACCATACTGGAAAACCTGCGCTGGGGCGACAAGGAAGCTACGGAGGAAGAGTGCAGGCACGCCTGCGAACTGGCCTGCGCTGATGAATTCATTCAGAAAATGCCAGAGGGCTATAACACCTATATCGAGCAGGGCGGCACCAATGTGTCCGGCGGTCAGAAGCAGAGGCTTTGTATCGCCAGAGCCCTTTTGAAGAAGCCCAAAATACTGATCCTGGACGATTCCACCAGCGCGGTGGATACGGCTACCGATGCAAAGATCAGAAAAGCCTTTGCCGAGGAGATCCCCGGAACCACAAAGCTGATCATTGCCCAGAGAGTGTCAAGCGTGGAGCACGCCGACAGGATCATTGTCCTGAACGAAGGACAGATCGACGGCTTCGGCACGCATGAGGAGCTTTTGGAGAGCAATGAGATATACCGTGATGTCTATGAGTCACAGACCGGAGGCAGCGGCGATTTTGACGAGAAAGGAGGAATGTGATCATGGCAGAGGAGAGAAAACCGAGTGTAAATAACGGTCCCGGCCACGGTCCTGGCGGCCACGGTCCTGGCGGACCGGGCAGAGGTCCCAGAGGGCCCAGGCCGAAGATAGAGAATCCGGGGAAGCTGCTGAAGCGGGTGCTGGGCTACACCTTTAAGGATTACGGAATACAGTGGGTCATAGTGATCATCTGTATTTTTGCTTCCGTGTTTGCATCCCTTCAGGGAACGCTGTTCATGCGGACGCTGATCGACGATTATATCGTTCCCCTGATGAAGCAGCAGAATCCGGATTTCGGGGAGCTGGCGCGGGCGATAGGCAGGGTGGCCTGCTTTTACGGGGTGGGCGTTATAGCCTCCTTTACCCAGTCCAGGCTGATGATCTATATCACCCAGGGGACCCAGAGGAATCTCAGGAACGATCTGTTTGAGAAGATGGAGAAGCTTCCCATCAAATACTTTGACACCCATGCCCATGGTGACATTATGTCCATATACACCAATGATATCGACACCATGCGCCAGCTTATCAGCCAGAGCATTCCACAGCTGGTAAACAGTCTGATCACTGTGGTGGGCACCCTTGTTTCCATGCTGGTGCTGGATATTCCGCTGACTCTTGTGACGCTTCTGATGGTGGCGGTCATGATGGTGGCGGCGAAGAAGATCGGTTCCCAGAGCAGCCGCTTCTTCCTTGCACAGCAGCGCGATCTGGGAAAGCTGAATGGCTGCATTGAGGAGACTATGACCGGTCAGAAGGTGGTAAAGGTATTCTGCCATGAGCAGGAGAGCCTGGAGCAGTTCAACGAGCTGAACGACCAGCTCTGCGAGAGCGCATATTCCGCCAATAAGTTTGCAAATATCATGGGGCCTGTGAATGCCCAGCTGGGTAACTTGAGCTATGTGGTCTGCTCTGTGGCAGGCGGCGCTCTGGCTATCACGGGAGTGTCCGGGCTGACGCTTGGTTCCCTTGCCAGCTTCTTAAACCTGAACAAATCCTTCAGTATGCCCATCAACCAGATCAGTATGCAGTTCAACAGCATTATCATGGCGCTGGCCGGTGCGGACAGGATCTTTAAGCTGATGGATGAGACGCCTGAGACGGATCAGGGCTATGTGGAGCTTGTGAACGCTGTAAGGAACGACAGGGGAGAACTGACGGAGAGCAGCGAGAGGACCGGTCTCTGGGCATGGAAGCATTACCATAAGGACAGCGATACCACCACCTACCAGCAGCTGGAGGGGGATGTGGTATTTGACCATGTGGACTTCGGCTATAACGACGAAAAGATGATTCTTCATGACATTGAGCTGTTTGCCAAGCCAGGACAGAAGATCGCCTTCGTGGGCGCTACCGGCGCGGGGAAAACCACCATTACCAACCTGATCAACCGCTTTTACAGTATTCAGGACGGCAAGATCCGCTATGACGGCATCAATGTCAACAAGATCAAGCTGGACGACTTAAGAAGGTCCCTGGGGATCGTATTGCAGGATACCCACCTGTTTACAGGAACCGTGATGGAAAATATCCGTTACGGAAAGCTGGACGCCACCGACGAGGAGGTAGTAAAAGCTGCAAAGCTGGCAAATGCGGACGGGTTTATCCGCAGGCTGCCGGAGGGCTATAACACCATGCTCCACGGAGACGGTGCGAATTTGAGCCAGGGCCAGAGACAGCTGCTTGCCATTGCCAGGGCGGCCATTGCAGACCCGCCGGTGCTGATCCTGGATGAAGCCACCAGCTCCATTGATACCAGAACGGAGAAACTGGTGCAGCAGGGTATGGACGCGCTGATGAAGGGACGTACCAACTTTGTCATTGCCCACAGGCTGTCTACGGTCCGGAACAGCGACTGTATCATTGTGCTGGAGCAGGGGCGCATCATCGAGCGGGGCACTCATGACCAGCTGATCGAGCAGAAGGGGAAGTATTATCAGCTTTATACGGGAAACAGCGTATGATCATTTCTGCTTGCATTTCAGGTAGCGTTGTGGTAGTCTTTGTATTGGAAAAAGTGAATGAAAATTCTTCGGGGTTGGGTGCGATTCCCTACTGGCGGTAAAGTCCGCGACCCGGATAAGCCTGTTGTTCGTGTCTCTGCCGAGGGCGGAGATAGAAGGGTTTACCCGGTTGACTCGGTGAAAGTCCGGGACCAACAGTAAAGTCTGGATGAGAGAAGAAGAACCAAAAGCCGTGGCAGCGCGTGTAAAGCCCCGAATCTTTATAGTTTGGGGCTTTTTGTCGTGTCCTGCAGAAAGCCCTGATGCTTGGCCGACGCGCGCAGATGAAGAATTTTCCGACAAACGTAAAATGGAGGAAAAGAAAATGAACGATCTGTTTCAAAGTGTTGCCGACAATCTGCTTTATGTGCTGGGGTTTCTGCTGGTGATCGCCGCCCTGTTTGTGGCGGCCCTGCTGCTGGAAAAGGCGGCGCAGAAAAAGAGCGGCGTCAGGGAGAAGATTTTCAGTACCCGGAAGGTTGCAGTGATCGGTATGTTTTCCGCCATCGCAGCCATTCTTATGCTGTTTGATTTTCCGCTGCCCTTTGCGCCGGCCTTTTACAAGCTGGACTTCAGTGAACTGCCTATTCTGGTGGGCACCTTCGCCTTCGGCCCGGTGGCGGGAGTGATGATGGAGTTTGTGAAGATTCTGCTGAAGCTGCTCTTTAAGGGGACCTCCACTGCTTTTGTGGGAGATCTCTCCAACTTTGCGGTGGGCTGCAGTCTGATCCTTCCGGCGTCCGTGGTCTACAGCTTCCGGAAAAATAAAAAGGGCGCCATGCTTGCCTGTGTGGTGGGAACGCTGTGTATCACTGCTTTCGGTACGGCATTTAACGCGGTCTATCTGCTTCCGGCCTTTTCAAAGCTGTACGGCATACCCCTGGACAGCCTGCTGGCTTTAGGGGCGGAGGTGAACGGCCTGGTGAAGGAGGGCAGCATTGTCAGCTTTGTGGCTGCCTGCGTGGCGCCCATGAATCTGATCAAGGGTGCAAGCGTGTCACTGGTGACCATGCTGATCTATAAGCCTTTAAGGCCTATTATTAAGGGGCGGCGCTAAGGAGGCGCTGCGGAACTGTTATGCGGCGTGTAGACCGCGTCAAGTTCCCCTTGCATTTTCAGCCTGTTTAAGGTAAAATTTTTTTGCTGAATGCTGTTTTGATTGGAGGGCACAGATGATAGAGCTGGACGTAAAGATTGAATCCAAGGATCTGTATGACTATATGCTGAGACATTCCTATAACAGTGCGATGGGAATCATCGGAAGCTGCTTTGGGGCCATGGTGATCCTGCTGGCTGTGATGACGAAGCGGTGGGTCTACCTGATATTCGGGCTGATCATCCTTCTGTATCTGCCCTGGACCCTGTTTTTCAGAAGCAAGCGTCAGGTGCTGAGCAATCCCAGCTTCCAGAATCCCCTGCATTATCTGTTGGATGACCAGGGACTTACCATTTCCCAGGGGGAGGAGTCGGTGCAGTATCTCTGGGAGGAGATGCACAAGGCAGTGTCCACCGGGAGAAGCATTATTCTCTATACCTCGCCCATGAACGCCACGATTTTTCCCAAGGCTCAGATGGAGGACAGCAAGGCAGCCGTGATCGAAATGATCTCCACCCATATGCCGCCTGCGAAGGTAAAGATCCGAAATTGAGGCAGCGGTAAGATCGGAAGGATATTACCGAATTTTGACCGGTATGTGTGTTGAAGTATGGGCAGGAAATAAACGATGGAAAATTTTTGCGGGGAGAAAATATTGGAGCAGCTGGAGCAGACGGGAAGAGCCGTTTTGGAGACGGAAAAGCCTGAGGAAACCTTTGCGCTGGGAAAATGTCTGGGAGAGGCTGCTCATGAAGGCCAGGTCTGTACCCTGATCGGCGATCTGGGAGTGGGAAAGACGGTGCTTACCCAAGGGTTCGGAGCGGGACTTGGCGTTGCGGGGCCGGTGAACAGCCCCACCTTTACTATTTTGCAGATATATGAAAGCGGGCGTCTGCCCTTTTATCATTTTGATGTATACCGCATAGCTGATGTGGAAGAAATGGAGGAGATCGGCTATGAGGAATGCTTTTACGGGGAAGGAGTCTCGCTGATAGAATGGGCGAACCTGATAGAGGAGATCCTGCCGGAGCGGTATCTTCGGATCACGTTGGAAAAAGATCCGGAACAGGGCTTTGACTATCGCAGGATCACGCTGCAGAGGATTGGATGATTTTATGAAGATACTTGGTCTGGACAGTTCCGGGCTTGTGGCAGGAGTGGCAGTTTGGGAGGATGGAGTGCTGCTGGCGGAATATACCACCGATTATAAAAAGACCCATTCCCAGACCCTGCTTCCCATGCTGGACGAGCTTAAAAATATGATCGAGCTGGATATGGATACGGTGGACGCCATTGCGGTGGCGTCGGGACCGGGTTCCTTCACGGGGCTGCGCATCGGCTCCGCCACGGCAAAGGGCCTGGGGCTTGCGCTGAAAAAGCCGCTGGTGGAGGTGCCCACGCTGGAGGGGCTTGCCTGGAATTTCTGGGGAACGGACCGGGTGGTGTGCCCTCTGATGGACGCCCGGCGGAACCAGGTCTATACGGCAGCCTATGAGTTTGTGCCCAAAGGGGAGGACTTTGAACTTAAAAGCCTGATACCCCAGAGCCCCGTGGATATTGAGGTGATGCTGGAAAGCCTGAACAGGCTGGGCAGGCCGGTGATCTTTCTGGGGGACGGAGTGCCCGTGTATCTGGAGCTTATCCGGGGTAAAACAAAGGTGGAATACAGTATTGCGCCTGGGGGAAACAACAGGCAGCGGGCAGGCAGTGTGGCGGCTCTGGGAGCCGTGTATTATTCTCAGGGGAAAACAGTGGACGCTGCGGAGCATCATCCGGAATACCTCAGAAAGAGCCAGGCGGAGCGGGAAACGGAGATCACAGTCAGAGAGCTGCTTGAGGAAGATATCCCCGCGCTTGCAAAGATCGAGGCGGAATCTTTTTCCATGCCCTGGTCGGCCCAGGATTTTAAAAATCTGTTGTCCCATTCCTACTGCCATTATGTGGTGGCGGCGGTGGGTGGCCGGGTGGCGGGCTGCTGCGGGTATACCAATGCAGGCGGCGTTGCGAATATTGACAATGTAGTGGTGGCGGCGGATCTCAGGGGAAAGGGGATCGCTCAGAGAATGCTGAAGCAGCTGCTTGCGGCGGGAGAAGCGGAGCGGGTGGAAGCCTTTACCCTGGAGGTGCGGGTCAGCAATGCGGCGGCGATCCATATCTATGAAAAATTCGGTTTTGTATCCGAGGGAATTCGTCCGAACTTTTACGAAAAGCCGGTTGAAGATGCAAATATCATGTGGAAAAAATTTAAAAATCATTAACAACAATTACCACAGCCGCAGATTCACCTTTTTGATAAAATAGAGCTGGCACATGATAAATCATCCATTACAAAAAGGGGAGATCAGAATGCGAAAGTACGAGGACGGACAGAACAGAAGGCTGGTTCATGCGGTGTGCAACAGGTGCGGCAGGGTCTTGAAGGTGGAGGACGGATACCTGAAGGAGGGATGCTTTTCGGCGGAGGCTGTTTTCGGGTATTTCAGCCGGAAGGACGGAACCATTCACAGCTTCGATCTGTGCGAGGACTGCTATGATGAGCTGGTTTCGCAGTTCCAGGTGCCGGTGGAGGAAAAGGTGGGCACCGAGCTGCTCTGAAAAAGGCAGGATCACGGAGTGATCCGGAGGTGCGCAGGGATGCGCGGATGGGAGCAAAATGTTAGATGTTTGTCTGCTGGGAACAGGGGGGATGATGCCGCTGCCGTATCGGTGGCTTACGGCGCTGATGCTCCGGTATAACGGAAAAAGTATTTTGATCGACTGCGGCGAGGGGACGCAGATCGCCCTCAGGGAGAAGGGATGGAGTCCCAAACCCGTGGACATTATCTGCTTTACCCATTATCATGCGGATCATATCAGCGGACTGCCAGGTATGCTGCTGACTATGGGAAATGCAGAGCGGACGGAGCCGCTGTTACTGATCGGTCCGAAGGGTCTGAACCGGACGGTGAACGCCCTTCGGACGATAGCGCCGGAGCTGCCTTTTGAAATCAATTGTATGGAGATCACGGAGCCTGAACAGGAAATTTTTTTGGAAGGATTTCGCATAAAGGCTTTCAAGGTGAACCATAGTGTGGTATGCTATGGATATAGCATGATAGTTGACAGGGCAGGGCGGTTTGACAGGGAGCGTGCCCTGGAGCAGCAGATTCCCATGAAGTTCTGGAGCAGGCTGCAGAAGGGGGACGTCATCGAGGAGGATGGGCGTACCTACACGCCCGATATGGTGCTGGGGGCTTCCCGAAAAGGCTTAAAGGTCACCTACTGCACGGATACCCGTCCCACGGACTCCATTGCGGCCAATGCCAGAGATTCGGATCTTCTGATCCTGGAGGGAATGTACGGGGAGCCGGAAAAGCTGGTCAAGGCCAGGGAAAACAGGCACATGACCATGTATGAGGCGGCCAGGATAGCAAAGGCGGCACAGGTGCCGGAGCTGTGGCTGACCCATTACAGCCCGTCCCTGATGCACCCGGAAGCATATCTGGGAGAGGTGCGCAAGATCTTTCCGGGGACTGTGGCGGCAAAGGACGGAAGGACCAAAGAGCTCAATTTTATGGAAGAATGAGAAAGACGCCTGAAAAAAATTTTCATGGCAGAATGGCGAGGTGGCGTGATGAAGAAATCCACAGTGAGAGTGACCATAATCATAATGGTGGTGCTTGTGGGCCTGATGACCCTCTACGCCTTTTTGCTGAGCAGAATGAGGAGCGAAACAGAAGCGGCGAAAATGACGGCTGTGCAGTCCGCGCTCAGCCGGGATCTGACGAAGAATTATCCGGCTACGGTGAAGGAAGTCCTCAAGTATTACACGGAAATAGAAAAATGCTTTTATAACGAGGAGTGTACGGATGCGGAAATCGAGGCTCTGGGCGTACAGGCCAGAATGTTGTACGATCAGGAGCTGCTTGACAATAATGAAATAGTCGGATACATAGAGAGACTGAAATCGGATGTGAAGGGCTTTAAGGATGCAAAACGGCGGCTTATCTCAGTCACCGTTGCTTCCAGCGCGAACGTTGACTATTTTTCGGAGGATGGCTATGATTTTGCAAGGCTGTACTGCGGATATACCGTAAAGGAAAACAACGGACAGACCTTTTCGGCGGGCAGGATATATCTGCTGCGCAAGGACGAGGACAGACATTGGAAGATATATGGCTGGGATGCCGATGAGAATGTGAATGTGATCAATCAGTGAGGGAGAACGTGGATGATATGTGCTGCCTGAGGCGGCATGAGGTCAAGGAGGAATCTGTTTGGAACAGCAGAATAGATCGGAGGTCTTGATTCTGGCGATCGAGACCTCCTGTGATGAGACAGCAGCGTCTGTGGTGAAAAACGGCAGAGAGGTGCTGTCAAATGTTATTTATACGCAGATTGCCCTGCACACCGGGTTTGGCGGCGTGGTGCCGGAAATTGCGTCCAGAAAGCACATTGAGAAGATAAATCAGGTGATAGAGCAGGCGCTGACAGAGGCGGAGGTCACTCTTTCGAATCTGTCGGCTATTGCGGTGACTTATGGTCCGGGGCTGGTAGGGGCGCTGCTGGTGGGTGTGGCGGAGGCCAAGGCGATCAGCTTTGCCGCCGGGATTCCCCTGGTGGGAGTGCATCATATAAACGGCCATATCAGCGCCAACTATATCGAGCATAGGGAGCTGGAACCACCCTTTGTATGCCTTGTGGCTTCCGGCGGACATTCTCACCTGGTGGTGGTGAAGGATTACGGCAGGTATGAGATCGTCGGCAGGACCAGGGACGATGCCGCGGGGGAAGCCTTTGACAAGGTTGCCAGAGCTATAGGGCTGGGGTATCCCGGCGGCCCGAAGATCGACCGTCTTTCCAGGGAGGGAAATCCGGATGCAATTCCCTTTCCCAGGGCGAAGGTGGCTGAAAACGAGTATGATTTCAGCTTCAGCGGCTTGAAGTCCGCGGTGCTGAATTACCTGAATTCCTGCCGGATGAAGGGGGAAGAGGTCAATCAGGCGGATGTGGCGGCTTCCTTCCAGAAAGCGGTGATCGACGTGCTTGTGGAGCATTCCCTGCACGCGGTAAAAGCATTCGGGTATGATAAGTTCGCCATTGCCGGGGGAGTTGCCTCAAATTCCTCCCTGCGGGCGGCATTTGAAAAAGAGTGTGCAGAGCGGGGGATTTGCTTTTATTATCCGTCGCCGGTTTTCTGTACGGATAATGCGGCTATGATCGGCGTCGCAGGGTATTACGAGTATGTGAAGGGCGTGAGGCATGGTTATGATTTGAACGCAGTGCCAAACCTGACGCTGTAATTTTTTAACTCCTTACTTTTCGGAATTATAAGATTTTTACAGATAATCGAAATGAGGTAAAATCGAACCTTACGCTGTTTGTAATAGTGGAGAAAAGCATAGACTTTTAGGGTAAGAGAGGGTGCATGACATTATGAAGAAGCGTTGTACCGCCATTGTGCTGGCGGCAGGCGGCGGCAGGCGGATGAACAGCACTGTTGCAAAGCAGTTTATGCTGCTGGGGGATAAGCCCCTGCTCTGGTATTCCCTTCGTGCGGCAGAGCAGTCAGAGATCATCGACGACTGCATTCTGGTCACCGGGAAAGAAGCGATTCCTTATGTAAAAAAGGAGATCGTTGAGAAATACGGTTTCGGCAAGGTGGATACCATTGTGCCGGGAGGCCGGGAACGCTGGGAATCGGTGGCAAACGCTGTGGCGGCGCTGGGATCTTTAAGCAGGCCGACGCCGAACCGGGACGGATATGTGTTTATCCACGACGGAGCGAGACCATTTCTTACAGAGGACATTTTGAGCCGTACTTATGAGACGGTTCAGAAATATCATGCCTGCGTGGCGGCAATGCCCTCCAAGGATACCGTAAAGCTGGCGGATGAAAAAGGGATTGCGGCATCTACGCCGGACAGGCGGTTTGTATGGAGCGTGCAGACGCCCCAGGTATTTGACACGGAGTTGATTGTGAAAGCCTACGGGGCACTGCGGGAAAAGGCTGACACAGAGGGATTTGAGGCGGTTACTGTCACGGATGACGCCAGTGTGGCGGAGTTGTTCACGGATTGCCCGGTAAAGCTGACGGAGGGCAGCTATGAAAACATAAAAATAACCACGCCGGAGGACATGAAAATTGCGGAGATGTTTTTGAAAAAATCTGTTGACAGACAGACCTCTTTTTGCTAGAATAACCTTTGCCGCATGACTCGCGGCAACGCTTGGAGAGATATCGAAGTGGTCATAACGAGGCGGTCTTGAAAACCGTTTG
>JAMPHT010000067.1 GCA_023663285.1 Bacillota bacterium | reverse complement strand
CGCTGCCGTCCGGCGACCGCCAGGCCTCCAGATAAGTGTCGTAGAAGGAAGCTGCAGTCTCCGTACCACTCAGATCCATCAGATAATCGTTCAACTCCTGGGAATCCCTGAGGGAGAGACCGCCGCCCATGGTAAGAATATCGGGCAGATCCCCATTCTCCTGTCTAAAAAGGTAAAAATCCGTGGAATCCCTTCCCACGGTAAACTCCAGATTCGCCTCCGGGACTGCCCGCTGAAGATAAGGGGCATATTTCTCCAGCAATTCGGTATCGTGCAGACAAACTGTCAACGTAATTTTTTCATCCCGGCTTTCACCGCAGCCGGTCGATCCCAGCAGCATGACTGCCAGGACTGCCAAGATCCATTTTCTTTGTTTCATAGTACCGTACCTCCAATGACCATTACTTTCCTTATTTTATTATACAGGTACGGCGAAAGATTTCAAGTGTAAAACTCTTTGTATTCTAAAACTGTATCGGCTTCACATCCTCCGTCAACGGCTCAAACCGATACTCCGGGAAGCTGTCGATAAGCTCCTCCAGGCACAGGGTAGTATTGTACACAATATCATGGGCCAGCATTACCACCTTTTTCCGCCCCAGCGTACTTTTCCTGGCATTTTCCACCAGCTGCTCAGGCGTGTTCTTTGCCACAGCGTCCTCCAGGCAGCCGTTCCAGTCAAAATAGATGAATCCTCGCTCCGTCATCTCCGCAATAATCTCTTCATATACGTCCTCATTGTAGGAGTTGATGCTGCCGCCGGGAAACCGGAACAGCTTCACCTCCACGCCGGTCACCTCATACACGGCGTCATAAGCCTCCTGGAAATCCTCCAGGTAGCTGTCCACACTGGCATAGATCACATCATACTCGTGCCTGTTGCAGTGGATACCGATGGTGTGGCCCTCCTCCACGATCCTGCGGGCAACCTCCGGATGTTTCCGCACATTCTCTCCCACCACAAAGAAGGTGGCTTTGATATTATGCTCCTTCAGAATATCCAGCACCGCTGTGGTATTGTCCTGGGAAGGCCCGTCGTCAAAGGTGAGGTACATGGTCTTGGGATGAAAGTAATAATTGACGCCTGCGGCGATCCCCGCCGCGATCTTATCCTGATAGCCGGGATCGCACAGCAGCTTTCTCTCCTCCCTGTTGGACAGAAAGCCTGTCTCGATCAGGCAGGCGGGCATGGATGTCTCCCGAATGACATACAGCTCCTCCGTCTCCTGCAGCAAACGCTCCTTTGCAGCTGTCTCCTTCTGCACTCCTGTGTGTACCAGCCTGGCAAGACGCCTGCTGTCCTCCTTTTCGCCGCAGTACCAGGTCTCAATTCCTACGGCGGAGCTTTCCTTCTCCTCACAGGCATTCTGATGGATACTGACATATATGTCAGCTTTTGCATCCTCCGCTATGCTGACCCGCTCCTCCAAGGTGGGATCAGAATCATCATCCTCCCTGGTCAGCACCACCTCAAACCCCATTTCCCGAAGTTTGTCCGCAGTGCGCAGGGCGATCTCCAGATTGATCTCCTTCTCCAGCGCATCCTCCCGCATACAGCCCTCGTCATCCCCGCCGTGTCCCGGATCAAGGACGACCAGCGGCGTCCCAGGCTCCTGTTCATAGACAGGCTCCGGCTCTGTCGTACTCCCCATATCCTCTGCGAACCGCTCATCTGACGCCAGTGTCATTTCTCCCTCATCTCCGGATCCTCCGCCGGAAAATAAGCCGCCTTCTCCGGATATATCCGGCGCTCCGGCAGACGCTGCCGTATTCTCCGCCGGTAAAGCATCTGCAGGCAGAAGTCCGAAATAGAGTACGCTCAGGCAGATAGAACAGGTCAGCGCTGCGGTCATAAGTGCAGCGGCAGCCCTGCCGGCTTTTCTGTTTAGGCCCATCCGCGTATCTCCGCCCGCTTTTGCTCTCAGGCTGCCTCTTTCCCCGTCTCTTCTATTCCCGCTGTTCAGGCTGACTCTGCTATCCCAGCCGCTCACCCGCACTAATCTGACCTGATAGCCTTTTCCCTTTGCCTGCCCGTACATAATATCATCCTTCTTTCCATTTATGCTTCCCACGACTGATTCACCGCCGGAAAGACACATTTTGCCCGCGAGAATAAAAATCCCCTGCAGCTACTATATATAGCATACAGGGGAACTCCGTCAAATATTCATATTTTTGGCATAAAATTTTCATAATTTTTCCATAAAAGTTGCATCATGCTTTGCGCCCGAAAGCCTTACCTTGAAATCTTCAGAAACAACTCGTTGATGCCCTCATAAAATCCCACGGTCACAACCGTGTTTTCTTCCTCCATGCCTGTAAAAACATACTTTTTGAAGTAGGGCGTGGTCTCGGACAGAGGATTTGTGCCCTCATACTCACGGGGTTCGTCCAACCCCATATATTCCGCCCAGACTGCAATGATCTCATCCGGATCTATATCCTCCCAGGAGGACAGGTTTGTCCTGACATAAAACTCATAGAGCTTTCCCGTATCTGCGTCCAGGTAAGCGTCCAGCAGCCTGTTTGTCCTGTCCGCCGTCTGTATGCCCGTATCCAGGGAGATTTTCCACACCAGCACATTATTTCTCGGTTCCGGCACATCAATGGCGGAGTACAGCACCGCCGTGTACGCCTTTTCACTGACGGACTTTACCGATTCCGGTATGACGCCCAGCTCCTTTAACTCCTCCACCGCCGCGCCGCACAGCTCGACACCCTGGCTCTCTGCGATCTCCTGTCCCGACGAATCCTTGCGGTTCACCACAAGGGCATAAGTCCCCGTCAGCTCCTGATAGCCCAGATTCACATTCTCTTCCCTGGTCATGGCGCTCTGCTCGCTTTCCGGCAGGATCTGATTGTTCAGACACTTGGACAGGATAAACAGCTTCTCGTTGCCGCTCAAGGAGTAGCGGTACCCTTCTGTCTCCGTCTCCACATCCTGGGTCCGGATCTGATTTAAAATAGTATTGTCGCGGTATTCCGCAAGAGCCTCCGGACCTAAGACCGCCAATCCTGCAATCAGCGCCGCCAGAGGCAGAAGCAGCAGACTCAATCTTCTAAACTTCATTTCCATTCTCCTCCGCAGGATCCTTCTGCGCCTCCGGCAGCATAAAGCTCATACAGGTTCCTTCCCCCACCTTGCTGTCTATCCACAGCTCGCTCTCGTGAAGCCTTAAGATCTCCACACAGAGGGCCAGCCCCAGCCCCGCGCCGTTTCTGCTGCGGGAACGGGATTTATCCACCATGTAAAATGCCTCTGTCACCCTTTGCAGCTCCTCCTCCGGGATACCCTCGCCGTAATCCTGCACCCAGAATTCATAGCCGCCCTCCACCACTCTTCCGGACACCTCCACCATGTCTCCCGGCTGGGAAGCCTTGCAGGCATTGTCCACCAGATTTGAAAGCACGGATTTGATCAGGTTGATCTCGGCGTAAACCGTGCCTGCGTCAAAGGAGATCTGCAGCCGCTGCTCTCTGTTTCCCGCAAACATATCCTCCAGATGCCGGAAAAACACCTCCGCCGAAACAGGCTGGGGCTCGATCTGCTCCCGCTTGGTAACAATGATATCCAGCAGGCGGAAGGACATATTTTCCAGACGTTTTCCCTCCGTGTAGATATAATTGGCGGAAAGAAAATGTTTTTCATCGTCCAGCTCCCTGGAGCGGAGCAGGTCCGCATACCCGATAATAGCGGTCAGCGGGGTCTTTAACTCATGGGCAAAAGCGGCAATGAAGTCCTCCCTTGCCTGTATCTCCCCTTCCAGCTCTTCAAAGGTCCCCTCCAGCACGTTTGCCATGCTGTTGAAATCCTGGGTGAGCTGACCAAGCTCATCATTGCTTATCTGTCTTGCACGGTAGCCGTAATCTCCCACTGCCATCCGCCGGGTGGCCCTGGCCAGCAGCCGGATAGGCTTGGTCAGAAACGTACATATCATAAACATCACCACTGCGCTGACGCCCAGCATGATAAGAGTGACCTGCCTGTAAAGCTGAAAGCCCATGGCGCGCTCTTTAAACACCTCGGTCACGTCCTCCATGGTTTCCAGATACAGATTTCTGTCCAGGGCATTCATGGCGATCCCTGTCTGTATGTAATAGCGCTCACCCTGCTGAATGACCTGCCAGCTTCTGGTATTTTCGGTGATGGTCTGCAGAAGCGTTGTATCCTCCGTAAAGCCCTGACTGACGTACAACACCTCTTTATCCTCGTCGGAAAGCCGCAGCAGACGCCCGGAGCCCTGTCCGCCCCCGTCCAGCTTCGCCCCTATCTGCTCCACGGCGATATCCTGCAGCACACCGTATTTGGTAGGCACGTTCAGCGCCGCCGTCTCCAGGGCAAACCGGAGAATATTGCTGCCGTCCAGAGCCTGCGCCACTTCCCGCTCCAACGCCGTCTGAAATACGAAATTTACAAAAAAATACCCGCTTACGCCGAAGGCCGCAGCCATGATGATAATGGTCCACAGCAAAATCTTATACAGAAATTTCATATATATCCTTCCAGAGAATCCGTCTGCGGATTCTAAATTTCCAGGCGGTAACCCACCTTATACACCGCCACCAGGTTGTTCTCCCAGCCCATCTTGCGGCGCAGCCGCTGCACATGGAGATCCAGCGTCCGGCTGTCCGCCAGATATTCGTCCCCCCAGACCTTCTCATATAGGTTTTCCCTGAAAAGCGCAATGTTCTTATTGCGGATGAAAAGCACCAGCAGGCCATACTCCTTGTTGGTCAGCACCACCGGCTTGCCCCCTCTACTCACCTTTCTCGCCTCCACGTCCACCGTCACGTCTCCCGCGGTCAGCACGGTTTCCGTCTTGTTGTAGCGGCGCAGCACCACCTCCACACGGGCTACCAGCTCCACCACGTCAAAGGGCTTCACCAGATAATCCTCCGCCCCCAGCTTCAGTCCTTTTACCCTGTCCTTCACCTCATGCTTTGCCGTAATGAAGATCACAGGGATCTTCAAGGGTCTTATGTACTCCATGATGTCGTAGCCGTCCGCCCCCGGCAGCATGATATCCAGCAGGATCAGGTCAAAAGGCTCCGATTCGATCAGGTCGATGGCCTTCAGCCCGTCCTGAACGGCTTTGCACTCATAGCCCGCCGCCGACAGATTGATATCTATCAGGTCGCAGATAGGCTTTTCATCATCCACAATCAGTATCTTAATCATTTTCCACCGTCCACCCCCAGTATTCGCGAATCCGATCCACCAGCCCGCTCACAGTATCATCCGAGGTACATTGATAATAGTCGCTGAATTCCGTATCCTCCTCAAACCCGTCCGTTCTCTGGTAAAAAATGGAGCATTTTGTATCTACCAGCAGCTCCCCCTCCGGGCCTGAATAACTGTATCTGCCCAGAACTACAATATCCTTCATGCCGTCCCCGTCCATGTCCTTACAGGTCATGCCCTTCAGGGAATACAGATTGTCGTAATCGCCCATGGTCTGAAAGCTCCAGACGATATATCCCTGCTCGTTTATCAGGAAGATCATGAATACATTGTATTCCGCCATCTTGATAACGCCGGGAACGATACGCAGCGTACCCTGCTTCTCAAAGCTGCGCCAGTAGCACTGCTCCCGTATGGTCTGAAATCCGTTGTTCAGCAGCTCGTCCAGGGTCGCAGCGGTATACAGCACCTCAACGGAGATACCGTCCCGCACATAGGCTACAATGAAATCAATGCTCTTGTTCATGCTGAAGCGGTTTATTTTGTCAGAAATACGCCAATCCCTGTAAAAATCACCCTGGCTCTGAAACAGCACGTCCCCTGTCTTGTAGGTCCTTCCCCCATACTCTCCCGTCTCGTTCTCGCAGTCGGTGATCAGTATGATGTCCGTCAGCCCGTCCCCGTTAAGATCCTGGAAGGACACCGCCGCAATGTCCTTTGTGGGCTGCTTCAGCTCTCCCAGCCGCCTGTTGTTGGTCTCCAGCCGATTGGTCTTATAAAGGATCTCGCCCTCACTGTCCGCGATCAGAACTCCCATCCGGCTGTACTCCTGGTCCATGACGGGAAGAAAGGTCACTTCCTCTTCCCCGAAGGATTCCAGAATAATGGGAAAGCTCTGCTTCTCTATGACATAAAAGCCGTTCTCCTCTATATCCGACACATTTTCAAGAGCGGCAAACCTGGCTTCATATTCATTATACCGCCTTATCAGCTCCTCCAGCGCTTCCCTGTCATCCTGCGCCTGTTCCGCCGCCTGCGCCGCAGACAGAGGCCCCAGCCACAGGATAAGCGCCCCTGCTGCCAGCAAAAACATCTTTCCTGCTTTTCCCATTGATCCATCACCTCCCCCATTTCCTGTTCAGCCAACGACCCTGCCGCAAGCAAGCACTGACACAAAGTCAAATGCGTTAACAAAGTCAACTACGTTGACTTGGCTCATGTGTCTGAAAGACGCATTTTGCTCGCGGGAATAAAAAAAGGTAAACAAGTACCGGCTCTATACAGGCTGTCGCCGGTATAAAGCCAGTATAATCCATAATTGCATCATTTTGCCAAACAGTCCCTGAGCCTCATCCCTCCCTGACGAACTTCAGCACCATGGCGCCGTTCTTCGGTATTTCCACCTTGATCTTTCCGCTCTCGATCACATATTCCTGCCCTGCGCTGTATCCGCTTTCATCGGTGCAGATGAGGGCCCGCATCTTTCCGTGCTTCGCCGTCCCCAGCTCCCAGACGAAGATCTGCCTTTCAATGGCATGATTGTTATTGTTCACCAGAATCAGGCACTGGCCCTTCTTGTTAAAACGGCCGTATGCCAGGAAATTATAATCCCTGTCTATATACTTGATAGAGCCGGTGCGCAGCTCCGGATTCTCCCTGCGGATACGGATGATATCCTTATGGAATTGGATCAGCTCTTTATCCTCATGGCCCCAGGGATAAGTACGCCTGCTGTCCGGATCCGTGAACCCGCAGACCCCCGCCTCGTCCCCGTAATAGATGGTGGGCGCTCCTATCCAGGTCATCTGCATGACTACCGCCTCGCGGAATACGGCTTTATTTACCCCCTGCTCCGCCGCATGAGGCCCCGCGCTGTCCGTCCTTCCCACCTTATGGTTGGTGCGGGTCAGGAACCGGGAATGGTCATGATTGGAAAGCTCGTTCATTGCCACCTGCCAGCTTGGCATGGAAAAGCTGGAGCTGTGATGCTGCATGGAACCCCAGAAGCTGTCCGCATTTCCCAGAAGATCCTCCCTGAAATCATCACTGTGCTTCTCCATACCCGTCAGGAACCAGGTCACAGGCTCCATAAAAGCGTCGTAGTTCATAACGGTATCCCACTCATTTCCCTGAAGCCAGTCCTTTGTATTTCCGTAGTGCTCCGCCAGGATAATAGCCTCCGGATTGGCTTCCTTCACAGCTTTTCTGAACTCCTGCCAGAAATGATGGTTAAACTCCTGTGTACGGCCCAGATCCGCCGCCACGTCCAGTCTCCAGCCGTCTGCATTGAAGGGCGGCGACACCCACTTTTTCCCGATCCTCAGCACATACTCCATCAGCTGCTCAGAGTCCTCATAGTTCAGCTTCGGCAGCGTATCATGCCCCCACCAGCCGTCATAGGACTTATTATAAGGCCAGCCGTTCGGATTCTGGAAGGCAAAATAGCTCCTGTAAGGGCTGTCCCCGCTGACATAGGCTCCCTTTTCATACCCTTCGGCTCCCTCATAGATGCGCTCCCTGTCCAGCCATTTGTTAAAGGAGCCGCAGTGATTGAACACGCCGTCCATAATGACGCGCATCCCCCGCCTGTGAGCTTCCTCCACCACCTTGATGAACAGCCTGTTGCCTGCTTCCAGATTTGCCGGATTGGTCACCCGGTTGATGTATCTGGAGGCAAATCGGTTCTCCCGCTGCCCCTCAGGCAGCAGCTCGCCCTTATCGTCCACGATCTTACCGAAATGGGGGTCAATATAATCATAGTCCTGAATATCGTATTTGTGGTTGGAGGGAGATACAAACAAAGGATTGAAATAAATGACCTCCACCCCCAGATCCTGCAGATAGTCCATCTTGTCCAGAACACCCTGCAGATCCCCGCCGTAAAACTCCCTCACATCCATGTTCGCGGGGTAGCGCTCCCAATCCTCCACCTTGCGCACAGGCTGGTTGATATAGCAGTATTCGTTGGTCAGTACATCGTTGGAGGTATCTCCGTTATAGAAGCGGTCCACGAATATCTGGTACATGACCGCTCCCTTCGCCCACTGAGGCGTCTTAAAGCCGGGCAGGATCACAAAATCATAATATACGTTCGCATCATGCACCAAGCCTCTGGTATCATAATAAGCCCGCAGGACCCCCGACTGTATCTCGAAATGATAGGTGGTTTTCTCGCTGCTAAGCTGCAGCTGACAGGTATAAAAGTCAAAATGCTTATCGCTTTCCGCCTTGGTCATGATATAGCTTGCTTCCCCGCAAAGCAGTACCACGCGATCCACATTGTTCCTGGCGGTACGAAACCTGACAGTCACCTTCTCGCCCACAGAGGGTTCCTCCGGTATCAGGTAATCACCGGTGGTATCCGTAAAGAGCGCTCTCCTGTTAAAGACCGGACGCATTGTTGCAATGTACCGCTTGTTGTTTTCCAGACGCTTGATTTTTTCCAGATCCAGTTTTTCTTCCACAATTAATCTCCTGTATCGCGTATATTACCGCTCGCTCATATTAAAACTCACTCATACATTTTACTGAATATCTCGCCTTAATTCAATAGTTTCTTTGCAAAAAGGTAAAAAGGACAGCCATGGGGTGGCTGCCCTTTTTAGAGAAGGTATTTCTTCTAATGGGGTATAGCAAAAAACTATACAATGTATTGGGGGGGTTACGAATATTATGATAGCATTTAAAGTCTCATCTGACTATTCCCAAAATTCACAAATATCACAAAAGTCGCTCTCTGTTTTTGTGCATTTTATACAATATACATTTTCCTTTACCTGCAAAATCGCCCTCAGACCGGCTCCGGAGTACCTGCTGTCCCGGCGGGCGCCGTAAACAATGCCTCGAATTCCTCCCTGCCGATCTTCTCCTTTTCCAGCAGAAGCTTTGCGCAGCTGTGAAGCACCTGCTCATGCTCCATAATGATCATCTTTGCCCGTGAGTAGCACTCCTTGATGAGAGCCTTCACTTCCCGGTCTATCTCCCCTGCCACCGCCTCGCTGTGGGACTTTGTGTGGGCAAGGTCACGGCCGATAAATACCTCGTCGTCATCGTCATCATAGCAGATAACGCCGATATTTTCCGACATACCGTAGCGGGTCACCATTCTCCTGGCTACCTTGGTAGCCTTTTTGATATCGCTTGACGCGCCTGTGGTGATATCCTTGAATATGATCTCCTCGGCGATCCTTCCCCCAAGGGAAACCATGATGTCCTGCAGCATCTGTCCCTTTGTCAAAAACATCTCATCCTTCTCCGGCAGGGGCATGGTATAGCCCGCCGCGCCCTGTCCTGTGGGAATGATGGATACCGTGTACACCGGTCCCACATCCGGCAGCACGTGGAACAGGATCGCATGGCCCGCCTCGTGGTAAGCTGTGATCCGTTTCTCCTTGTCCGAGATGATGCGGCTCTTTTTTTCCGTGCCGATGCCAACCTTGACAAAAGCCTTGCGTATGTCCTCCTGGCAAAGATAAGCCTTATCGCCCCTGGCAGCGTTGATGGCAGCCTCATTCAAGAGATTCTCAAGGTCTGCGCCGGTAAATCCCGCGGTGGTCTGGGCGATCTGCTTCAGATCCACATCCTCCGCCAGCGGCTTATTCTTTGCATGGACCTTCAGAATTTCTTCCCTGCCGCCTACATCAGGAGTACTTACCGCCACCTTTCTGTCGAAACGTCCGGGACGAAGGATAGCGGGGTCCAGAATATCCACCCTGTTGGTGGCCGCCATGACAATGATTCCCTCATTGACGCCAAAACCGTCCATCTCCACCAGCAGCTGGTTCAACGTCTGTTCACGCTCATCATGCCCGCCGCCCATGCCGGTTCCCCGGCGTCTCGCCACGGCGTCGATCTCATCAATGAACACGATACAGGGCGCGTTCTTTTTCGCTTCCTCAAACAGATCCCTGACTCTGGATGCGCCCACGCCTACATACATTTCCACGAAATCGGAACCGGAGATACTGAAGAAGGCAACGCCCGCCTCTCCCGCCACAGCCTTTGCAAGCAGTGTTTTACCCGTTCCGGGAGGCCCCTCCAGCAGTACGCCCTTCGGGATCCTGGCTCCTAATCTGTTATATTTCCCCGGCTCTCTCAGGAAATCCACGATTTCCTGCAGATCCTCCTTTTCCTCTCTCAGTCCCGCCACCTGTTCAAAGGTAATAGCCTTGTCTCCCTTGAACATTTTAGCCCGGCTTCTGCCGAAATTCATCATCTTGGCATTTCCGGCGCTTGCCCCGGCATTCTGGGCGTTGATCATCATAAAGAGGAAAACCCCCACCACGATCACGATCAGCATGGGCACCAGGGTGGTCAGCACCCAGCTCTGCCGCGGTACGTCGCTGACCATAGGGTCAAACCCGTATGACCGGATGACCTCCTCCATCTCAATGACGTCCGCTATGTACAGGGTCTTGTTTTCCCCGCTCTTCAGCACAATGTTCAGCGCCCCCGTGGGAGTCTCGCTGTTCAGCCTGATCTCCACACCGGTGACATTGCCGGCTTCCAGATCCGCGAAAAATTCTCCCTTGGTGTAGTCCTCCTCTATCTTCTGGCTCACAATGTTGAAAACCAGAACGATGGACAGCATAAAAAGAATAAACACAAAAAACGAATAAAATCCTCTGCCTTCCCGTCTCAAATCAAAAGCCTCCTATTTGTCAAATTCCACTACTCCGATATACGGCAGATTGCGGTACAACTGGTCATGATCCAGTCCATACCCCACCACAAACTCATCGGGAATTTCAAATCCTGTGTAATCTACCTTTACATCAATGACACGTCTGTCAGGTTTATCCAACAGGGTACAGAGACGCAGAGAGGCGGGCTTTCTGTCCTGGAGCATCTCCAGCAGATAGCTCAGCGTCCTGCCGCTGTCTACGATATCCTCCACCACCAGCACATCCTTTCCCTGCAGGGGTTCATCCAGATCCTTCACTATCTTCACCACACCGCTGGACTTGGTATCGCTTCCGTAGCTGGATACTGACATAAAATCAAGAGACACCGGAACCGTGATCCGCTTTGCCAGCTCGCACATAAAGAAGCTGCCGCCCTTCAGCACGCACACCATATGGATGCTTTTCCCCGCATAGTCCCTGCTGATCTGTTCCCCGATCTCCCGGATCCTCTCCGCCACCTTTTCTTCCGGCAAAAGTACTCTGATATGTTCTGACATTTTTTCCTCCGTTTCACTGTCTCCACAGTTTCCTATTAATTTTACCTGTAAAATATGCTTTGTATTCCTGTCCGCCTTATAATATTCGCTGCTCCGGTATCCGATCAGCCACAGGACATGGCTGCCTTCCGCCAGCACAGGGATCCGACCTCTCATTTCTCTGGGTATCTTCTTATCAATCATATAATCCTTCAAAGATTTATGGATCATATTCCCTCTGCCGTCCGGCAGGGTAAGGTAATCGCCGGTCTGCCGGAAACGAAGCACCGGAGATTCTTTTATTTTATCACAGTCAAACCGTTTCGTATACTGATTTTCGGGAACTTCCTCCCCTTCTTTGACAAAAACCTCCGTCAGCTCCAGCTTCGGAAGCTGCCCCCGCGGCCCTGCCTGTTCCACCTGTTCGGTCTGATCCGGCGGCCTCATTTGTTCCGTCCGTCCGGTCTGTCCCGCCTGACCCAGCCTGCCGGCAGCCTCCGTCCGTCCCGCCAATACCTTCCCGTAACGCCTGCGGAAGCAGATGCCGAAGGGAAGGCTGACGTCGCGGTTCCCCTCCTTTTCAAACAGGCTTAAAATCTCTTCTATATGCACAGCGGAAATGTCCTTCCCCGTGGGCGACAGCTCCTCGGCAAGAACCAGCAGCATCCTTTTCTGCAGGACAGGATGGGCAGCAAGAAATCCGGCTATGTCGATCTCCAGCTCCGTGTCCGGTGGCCCGGACACCTGCTCTCTGCAGCGTTCCAGCGCCTCAAGCGTCTGCTGCCTCAGATAAGCCTCGGTCTCGGACAAAATATCCGCGGTCCTGCCCATATGCTTTACCACCCCGCCGGAAACCTCCCGCTCCGCCCAGGGCAGAAGATGATGCCGGATCCGGTTCCTGGTGTATCCGTCTCCTTCGTTGGTGGCGTCCGTCCGCCAGGAAATCCGCCTCTTAAGCAGATATTCCTCTATCTCCCGGCGTTCCAGACATAACAGAGGACGGATAATGCTCACAGGGCGAAGCGTATCTGTCAGGCGGACAGCATCGGTCCGGCGGTCCACATCCTCCCGCACAGGCTCTATACCCCGCAGACCCTTCATGCCGCTTCCCCGAAACAGGTGAAGCAGCATAGTCTCCGCCCTGTCCTCCGCGTTGTGGGCCACCGCGATCTTCGTTCCGCCAAACTCCTCCGCCGCCTTTCGGAACGCCTCATAGCGCAATCGCCGCCCGGCGTCCTCCTCAGAGCATTTTTCCCCGGCTGCCAGCCCTTTTACATCCACACATTCCAGATAAAATCGAATCCCCTGCTCTCTGCAGAGGAGCTCCACATATGCGGCGTCCTCCTTCGCTGCTTTCCCGCGGATACCATGATCCACATGGACCACCAGCATTTCAAAGGGTACTCTTTTCCTGTATTCCAATAACAGAAATAAGAGGCAAACAGAGTCTGCCCCTCCCGAAACTCCAAGGACGATCCTGTCCCCGGAGCGTATCATCCCATGCTTTTCCACAAAGGAAAACACCTTTTTTTCCGTCTGTTCCACCATATGGAAAATGTTAGACCATTCCCGAAGAAAAGTCAAGCTGTAAAGCTTCGGTTTATAGCAGCGACTATTTCCCCTTGTCCTTGAAAATCTGATCGATCAGACCCGTCTCTGTTAATTTTTGCAGGATCTTCTCTATATCATAGTCCGGTGCAAACTTCTTTGCCATATTATAGATTGGTTCAATAACAGATTTTTCTTCTTCCAGATCTTCCGTTATCCTGTCAAGGGTTTTATTTTTCTGCATCTTCTTACAAACCTGAGAAATCAAATGTTTTATGCCTCCAACTTCGATTCCTTCTTCGATTCCATCCTCACGCAATGCCTTATCATGCAGCTCCTGGTCAAACTCAAATATCCCCATCTCTATGATATCCTCCCTGTGCTCTGTGAAAAACTCATTCTCCTACTTTTCATTTGATTGATTGAATTTAAAGCAGGAATTTCAAAAATGCCCTTTGGCGGATATGGCCATCAATATAACCACGTTTGAATAGATAGAATAGATTTATGAAAATATCTGCTTTGTTTATATATTATAGTGTATATCATGCTTCTTTTCAAGTACTATTTGACCCGCCCGCTTTATTATACGGCTATAAAGATATCCGGCTTCCCAGCCTCATATGTGATAAGCAGCTGAAAATTCCTTTTTCCGATATAACAGTCCAGATAACTCATTAACCTTTCCGCAATTATGTCTTGCTTTGACTTTTGAGCATACAATTTCAAGTTCTTTTGCAGTCCCTGCTCAGCAGAATCACTTTCTAAATAAAATTTCAAAAAACGGATAATAGCTTCTTCTAATGAACTTAAGATTACTTTATTCTCATGCTTTACACTCATTGCCGACCTTATCTGCAATACCATTTCATCACTAAGCATACCTCCCTGCTCGAAATAGCACATAAACATATCTTGCAATTCCGAAAAAAATTTTCGTCTTTCTTCATCAAAATAAGGATTTTCTTTAAACATAGAATATGCTTGAATTGGAACTGACATTTCTACGGCAAAATCCAGATTCCTTTTGCCCCTTAATATATCCTGAATCATTTTGACATCCTGCTCTGTACACGGATAATTGTCATTCATTTCGTCTTCTTTAAGATGAAATGTAGCAATTACCTTAAGAAATGGATATATCACAATTTTTTCATTTTCAATATAACCACCCTTTAATAGGTCATAATATGCACTGTTCGCCCATTCCCCCAGACTTCTTTTTGATATTACTCCTGCAAAATAATCATCTATTTTTTTAAGCAGCTTTTTTGCGTTATACTTCATTTTCCCTCACCAGCGCTTTCAACATTTGATCGCTTTCATCCGGTTCATTTATCTCATTTATTGAATTGCCTATATAGAAATTCATGATCAAAACCTCTATTCTTACTTTTGTTTAGGTATCACGAGGGCTTTTCCTCCCTCCTACACCTCCTGTATGCCATTGTAACATGAGCGTTTTGAGATTGTTAAGGCAAATGTTACAAAACTATTACGTTTGAGATTAACTTTTATTATACTCCTCTAAATTTTCTGCCAATGGATTGCTAGCTGCTAATTTTTCCACAATATCATTACACCTACTGATAAAAATGGTCATTGAACTATCCCATGCAATAATTTCCATTACTGAAAGCGGATGTTGTATTGATATCGGATTGTGCCAAACTTTATCATTCCCGTCTGCTTTTGGTAGTTTATATTTCAAAACTACATCTTTTGTTACATCTTTAGGAAAAGCAGAAAGAACTCCCCATATCCATTGAAAATTTTCATCTTCAATCATTTCTGTCAATTCCTCCCCTGTCATCCAACACCATTCTTTAGATAGCTTTTCAACATATTTTGCATTTTGTGGATAGCATTCATGTCCTGTAATTAACCAATTATAGTCTTTTTGAATATTTTCGATCGAACCAAATATACTTCTAAGAAATGTAAAATACTTTTCTCCTTTATCTATTACTACACCTTTCAATTATCCTTCCTCTCCTTACACCCCTAATGATGGCCGTTGTAACATGGACATTTAAGAATCGTTAAGAGAAATGTTACAAATCATTATGTTAGCTTTTTTATAAGAGGCTTCTGGCATGATAGTGGGTAGCATATCAAACCTCTGATTATAAATTAGA
>JAMPHT010000066.1 GCA_023663285.1 Bacillota bacterium | reverse complement strand
TGAGCTGGGCAAGTGCCGGTGGTCTGGGATTTAGAGGTTCAAGGAAATCTACTCCGTATGCTGCACAGATGGCGGCAGAGACAGCTACAAAGGCTGCTCTGGTACATGGACTGAAATCCGTAGACGTATTTGTAAAGGGTCCCGGTTCGGGACGTGAGGCTGCAATCAGAGCTCTCTCTGCCTGTGGTCTTGAAGTGATTAGTATCCGTGACGTGACGCCCGTTCCTCACAACGGCTGCCGTCCGCCTAAGAGGCGCCGCGTCTAAGGCGAATAGATACGAAACCTATTCGCCTCGAAGAATCTCAAGCCGAACAAGTTCGTCTGTGAGATTCTTCCCGGAATGTAAAGTTGTTCTTCTCCGAGATTTTCCCGGAATGTAAAGTTGTTCTTCTCCGAGATTCTTCCCGGAATGTAAGGCCGTTCATCGAATGTAAGGTCGTTCTTCCTGTAAGGTTGACTTCGGAAGGAATGAAAGTATGTATGGAAGCGTATCGTAAATAGGTCGGAGGAAGGTGCTTTACGAAAGCACTGTAAACGATAAGAAAAGGAGAAAAATAAAATGGCAGTAAATCGCACACCCGTATTAAAGAGATGCCGTGCGCTTGGTCTTGAGCCTTCTTATCTGGGATATGACAAGAAGTCCAACAGGCAGAACCTGAGAGCAGGCAAGAAGGTCAGTGAGTATGGTATGCAGCTTCGCGAGAAGCAGAAGGCGAAGTTCATCTACGGCGTTCTGGAGAAGCCTTTCAGAAACTATTATGAGAAGGCAGACAGAATGCAGGGCATGACCGGTGAAAATCTGATGATCATGCTGGAGCGCAGGCTGGACAGCGTGATCTTCAGAATGTGTTTTGCAAGAACCAGAAGAGAGGCAAGACAGGTCGTAGGTCATAAGCACGTTCTGGTAAACGGCAAGGTAGTGAATATTCCTTCCTACCTGGTGAAAGCCGGCGACGTTATTGAAATCAAAGAGAGCGCAAGGACAATGCAGAGATACAAGGATATTGCCGAGGTGACCGGCGGAAGGCTTGTTCCCGAATGGATGGATGTTGACCTTGAGAGCTTTAAGGGAACCATTAAAAACCTTCCTACCAGGGAAATGATTGACGTCCCTGTAGATGAAATGCTTATTGTCGAGTTGTACTCCAAGTAAGCTTTTGCCACAAACAATCCCAAAGGAGGGTATTTGTAGTGTTTGATTTTGAGAGACCAAATATTGAGGTTGCTGAGATTTCAGAAGACAAGAAGTACGGCAAATTCATTGTTGAGCCTTTGGAGAGAGGCTATGGCATCACCCTTGGTAACTCTTTGAGAAGAATCATGCTTTCCTCTTTGCCTGGGTCAGCAGTCAGCCAGATCAAGATCGAAGGCGTGCTGCATGAGTTCAGCTCCATTCCCGGCGTAAAGGAAGATGTGACCGAGATCATCATGAATATCAAGAGCCTTGCCATCAAGAACAACAGTGAGACCAATGAAGCCAAAACTGCTTATATTGAGTTTGAGGGCGAAGGAGTTGTGCATGCTTCCGATATTCAGGTGGATCAGGACATTGAGATCCTGAACCCTGAGCTGGTGATAGCCACTCTGAGCGGTAAGGATACCAAGCTTTACATGGAATTGACCATTACCAGAGGGCGCGGCTATGTGAGCGCCGATAAGAATAAGCATGAGGATCTGCCCATTGGCGTGATAGCCATCGACTCTATCTATACGCCGGTGGAGCGGGTAAATATGACTGTAGCAAATACCCGTGTGGGACAGATCACAGATTATGACAAGCTGACGCTGGATGTATACACCAACGGCACACTGGTGCCGGACGAGGCAGTGAGTCTGGCGGCAAAGGTCTTAAGCGAGCATTTAAGTCTCTTTATCGACTTGTCCGAGAATGCCAAGACTGCAGAGGTCATGGTTGAAAAGGAGGACGATGAGAAAGAGAAGGTTCTCGAAATGAGCATTGACGAGCTGGAGCTTTCTGTCCGCTCATACAACTGTCTGAAGAGAGCCGGTATCAACACGGTGGAAGAGCTGTGCAATAAGACCTCCGAGGATATGATGAAGGTTCGTAACCTGGGCCGGAAATCCCTGGAAGAGGTGTTGGCAAAGCTGAAGGAGCTGGGACTCCAGTTGAATCCTTCAGAAGAATAAGGTATGCTGCGGACAGTAAATCCAAAGAGTGTGTCTGCGGTCTATCTCTAGGTGGCGAAGCCAGGCGTCCGGCAAGTAAGACCAAAGTGCGTGGCCGGATGTACCATGAAAAGAGAAAGGAAGTTGGATCATGGCAAAGTATAGAAAGCTGGGAAGGACGTCTTCTCAGAGAAAAGCATTACTGAGAAATCAGGTGACTGCGCTCATCAACCACGGCAGGATCGTTACCACCGAGGCGAGAGCAAAGGAAGTAAAGAAGATCGCAGAGGGGCTGGTTGCCCTGGCTGTGAAGGAAAAGGACAACTATGAGATGGTAAAGGTCTCCGTCAAGGTTCCCGTAAAGGATAAAGACGGAAAGCGCGTGAAGGAAGTCGTAGACGGCAAGAAAGTCACAAAGTATGAGACGGTGGAGAAGGAGATCAAGAAGGATCTGCCCAGCCGCGTTCATGTGCGCCGCCAGATCCTGAAGGTTCTCAACCCTGTTGTATACGTGCCTAAGGAGGCAGCAGGAAGAAAGCGTAACACCAAGGAAGTTGACCTGGTTGCAAAGCTGTTTGATGAGTATGCACCTAAGTATGCAGACCGCAAGGGCGGTTATACCAGGATCGTTAAGATCGGTCAGCGTAAGGGTGATGCTGCAATGGAAGTTGTTCTGGAAATGGTATAAGATTTCTTTAGTGTGTAAAGGGGCTGTCGGGTAATGACACTTTTAGACCCGCGTCCCCGAAAAGAGAGTTCCCGCGGGAACTCTCTTTTTTTCTTATTGCAAAATTGTATTGCTTTTGTCGGCACAATCGTTTATACTATACGAGAACAAGTTTATAGATTTTTAAGCTTCAACAAGGAGGCGGTACAAGATGGCGAAAACAGCAAATTTATATGCAAGGATAGAGCCGGATGTAAAGGAACAGGCAGAAAGCATACTGTCTGCTCTTGGGATTCCAGCATCGAATGCAATCAATATGTTTTATAAACAGATTATTCTCCAGAGAGGCTTGCCATTTGAGGTGAAGATGCCAGTTGCTAGACCGCTGGATGCCAGCGCACTTTCTGCGGCAGAGATGGACGCGGAGTTTGAGAAGGGTTATGCGGATATGCAGACCGGAAGGACGAAATCGGTCAAGTCGACTTTTGCCGATATTCGAAAGGACTATGGCTTATGAGTTTTGAAGTGCAGGTATCGAAAAAGGCTGACAGAGATTTGCGTGACATTTTCGAGTACATTGCTTTTGAACTGCTTGCTCCTGAAAATGCAGCTGGACAGTTGGATCGGTTGGAGGATGCTATCAGTAAGCTTGACAATATGCCTGAGAAGTATCGGAGATACGAGAGAGAACCGTGGAAAAGCAGAGGACTCCGTGTATTTCCTGTCGATAATTATCTGGTGTTCTATATTCCGAATATGGATACAAAGATTGTCACGGTTATCCGTGTGATGTACGGTGGCAGAGATGTGGATGATCAACTTAGGGAATATACGGAGTATGAAGAGTGATATTTGTCTTTCAAATCCGGTTTTTTAGGGAGAATCTTTATGTATGATGAATATTTGGAATCATCTCAATATATAGATTACGATAATGCTGAAGTGAAGGAGACGGCATTAAAACTGCAAACGGATGTCCATGATGAACTGTCATTGATAAAAAATGCGTATTATGGTAACATATATTCAGGGCTTTGCCTTCTGGAAGTGCTGGTAATCCTTGGAGTGGTTCCAGCTGCCGCCCCAGGTGAAGCCGTGCTGTATGAAAAGCTTATAACAGAGATCGTCCTCGTCGATCTTGTAGGGAAAGCTTAAGCTGCGGTCCGCATAATCCGTACCTGAAACAGGAGAGACATTCATGGCGCCGTCCTTGCCGTAGGTGATGTAAGGGTTGTAAAGGGGATTGATGTCGATGGCAAGACCATAGGCATGTTTGGACAGGCTGGTACTGCCTGCCACCACCCGGTAGTTGAAGCAGGAGGTATTGTTGTCCTCCATGGATGCCACATCATCTCCGTCATATTCATCTATCAACAGGACCCTTTCCAGCCGGTATTCATTGCAGTAAAGCTGATAAAAGATCTCCACCAGGTCCTGGGCAATGTATTCGTTGCAGATAAGTTCCCCCTCTGTAGGATAACCGTCAAAATCATAATGCAGGATGTGTACATAGCGCAGCTCATCCGGAGTGATTTGAAGTGTATCGGCTGTGTTTGACCCGGTAGCGCTCACGCCGGAAGCGTCTGTTCCGTCGGCAGCCGCGTCGTCTGTGTCGACGGCGTTCTCCGCCGTCGGCACAGACGGATAGGAGATACCCGTGATATACCGTCGAAGATTGTCGGAGATGGGCTCGTAATAAAAGCCCTCTTCATAGGTGATCCGTTCCGCCGTCTGGGAATTCCCGTTTAAGGAAGCGCCGGTGAGCAGGGACGCAGGGACAGGCGTCTCTTCGGGATTTTGCAGGTTTTCTGTCCCGGTGGGGGACTCACCGTCCGAACCGGAGACGGGGCCACCCGGCTCTTTTGCATCTTTGTCCGTTGTCTCTGTGTTGTCAGCGTCGGAAGCCTTCATATTTTCCTCTGATGTCTCTGGGTTGTCTGCCGGGCTGTTTGCTTCCGAGCCTTTTACATTCTCGCTCTCACCGCCGTTCAGCCTTTCGTAATCCGCCAGGCTCATGGAATTTCCCTGAAGCATTCTAAGGAGCCCTCCGGCTATTATGGTGATGGCGGCGAGAAGCACCAGCATCTTGATTATCTTAGATTTGTCCATTTTATTTTACTCCTGTGTCGCCGATCAGTTCAGATACTTGCCCAGAATACTCAGGAACAGATCCATATCAAGGGGCTTGGCAATATGGGCGTTCATGCCGTTTTTCAGGGCAGTTTCCTTATCTTCCTCCATGGCGTTTGCCGTCATGGCAATGATGGGAAGGGTCTCAACATCCTTTCTGGGCAGGGCGCGTATGGTGCGTGTGGCTTCATAGCCGTCCATAGTAGGCATCTGCACATCCATGAGGATCACGTCGTAATAGCCTTCTTCAGAATTGCTGACCATTTCTACTGCATCCGTACCGTCCGGCGCGGTTTCCACCACAAAGCCGCTTTCCTCAAGGATAAGCTGGGCAATTTCCCGGTTGAGCTCAATATCATCCACAAGAAGGACTCGCTTGCCGCCGAAGTCCATCTTGGTCCAGGCAGCGGTTTCTTCTTTTTCAAGCAGATCGTTGGCGGACAGCAGTACGGTCTTTAAGTCGGACATGAACAGAGGCTTTGCACAGAAAGCTGTAACACCCGCCTGAGTGGCTTCTTCCTCAATGTCTGTCCAGTCATAGGCGGTCAGGATAATAATGGGGCTTTCCGGACCCACGGCCGCACGGATCCGTCTAGTCGTCTCAATACCGCTCATCCCCGGCATCTGCCAGTCGATGATGTAGGTGTGATAGGAATCTCCCGCATTGTGGGCGTTCTTTGCACGGTGGACGGCTTCTCTGCCGGAGATGGTCCATTCCGCGCGCATTCCGATCTGGGAGAGCATTTTGGTAACGCTTTCGCAGCCGTCGCAGTCATCATCCACCACAAGAGCCCGCAGACCTGCAAGCTCCTTGACTGCTGCAGCGTTCTTTTTCACATCCTGGAGCTTCAGGCTCAATTCTACCCGGAACTCGCTGCCCTTGCCTTTTTCGCTGTGGACGGTAATGGTGCCGCCCATCATTTCCACGATATTTTTCGTAATGGCCATACCGAGCCCGGTTCCCTCAATGCCTGTCCTTGTGGTGCTTTCCTCCCGCTCAAAGGGTTCAAAGATATGCTCTACGAAGCCCGGCGTCATGCCGATGCCGTTGTCCTTGATAATAAAGGTATAGTCCCCATAGCCCCGGTGGAAGGTGGTCTGCTGTTGAATGCGGAAGCTGATAGTTCCGCCGGCGGGGGTATATTTTACGGCATTGCTCAGCAGATTCACAAATACCTGGCTCAGCTTCAGGGAGTCGGCAACCACATCCTCGTTTGCAACATCGAAGGTATCAATAAACAGCTCCAGCTGTTTTGCCTTTACCTGGGGCTGGATAATATTCACCAGATTGTGGGTCAGCTCGGAGATATTGCATTCCTGCTCCTTGATCTGCAGCTTTCCGCTCTCAATGCGGCTCATATCAAGAATATCGTTGATAAGGCTGAGCAGATGGTTGCTGGAGGACAGCACCTTCTGCAGGCAGTCCAGCACCTGGGCTTTGTTGTCAATGTGGCTGACGGCAATGGTGGTAAAGCCGATAATGGCATTCATGGGAGTGCGGATATCGTGGGACATATTGGAGAGGAAGGTAGTTTTCGCACTGTTGGCGTGCTGGGCCTGCATCAGGGCGTCCTGAAGGGCCTGGGTCTGCTCCCGCTGCTTCTGTACCTGGGCGGTAATATCCCTGGACACCACCATCACCATGATATCTTCGCTCTGCTCGTCCCGCGTCATGATAAAGGACTGGCGGACACACATCTGCCTGCCGCCGGGGACACCGCCCCAGTAGTCCAGCGTGACCTCGGCTTCTCCCTGCTCAAAACGTCGTTTCAGATTCTCGATGTCGACCACGGCAGTGTATTCTTCCAGAGACTCTGCCAGTACAAACCTTTTCCACTGCTCAAAGCACGCAGAGGCAGAGCAGGGCGCAGATAAGTCGGTTTTCTCCATCAGGGAGATCCGGCGTCCGTCTATGGTGCAGAAGATCTCCTGTTCCACCAGATCTCGTGTGAGATTGAATTCAAAGGTGCTGAAAGCGGAAGAGGTGATGGCGATCCTGTACTGCCGTTCCTTCCGGTCCATGGTGGCCCGTACTTTTTCGTTCTGAAGCTCCTTGAGCTTTGTATGTGTATTATCCTGCCGTACCACAAGGATCCTGGATGCCTTTCCCTCCTTCCGCTCCAGGCAGACCATGATGACGATCTCCCAGGCTTCTCCCCAGCTGCGCTGTGTATGGCATTCATAGGAGAGGACATTGGTATCCGCCAGATTTTCGATGATATTGTCCAGCGCAAAATAGCGGCGGAATTCCTCCTTGCCTTCATCCTCAATGACGTCGGCGCTGTCAACAGCCAGCACATCTTCCCAGGCCCCCTCCATGGCCAGATCCTTATTTTGAGGCCGTTCCCCTGCCATATAGGAGTAATGTCCTGTTTCCAGATCTACCGTCATATACCGGGAGGCAAAGAGAGTATTCAGTCCCTGCAGAACATACTTAAACTCATCGTTTTCATGTTCCAGCGCTGTTCGTGTGACCCATGCCCGGATCAGCATGATCACGATGTATATTGCAAATAAGCCAATCAGGATAAACTGCAGGATCATGCCGATACGGTTGGCTTCCTGCACCATCATATGGGTAACTGTTTTCGGAAATGCCTGCACCAGGACATAGTCCGTATCCGGCACGTGAAGAGCGCAGAGATTGTCCGTCAGGCTGTCGCCGCTGCAGATAAAGCCCTTTTCGGATACCTCTCCATGAAACACTGCCCAGAGATTTTCGGCAGTCTTGTTGTCAACTACGCCGTTTTCCCGCAGTACATCCGGCAGCAGCTTATCATGCTTTGTGCCGTTGGAGGAGGCGACGACGTCCCCCTCGCGGGTACACAGATACACATCCGCCGGTTCTCCGAAATAGCTGACTTCCAGTATTTCCCGAAGGTAGTCCTCGGCAAGGTACAGTCCGAGAAGTACGCCTCCCACTTCATCTCCCTCCCACACGGGAGCGTAAAAGACCATGGTGGTCCGGCCGGTCACTCTGGAGTTCAACACCATGCTGCAGCCGCTTTCTCCACGCATCCCTGCGGCAAAGTAATCCCGGTCGCTGCTGTCGGCAGTGGTTCCGTCCGAAGTCAGATTGACGCCCTGCGCGTTGATGAAACGCAAAGAGTCGAAGTCTACGTTGCCTTCCAGCACCTTCAGCATATCCGCGTCGATTTCTGCTACATCTATTCCCATACTCAGGAAATAGGCGTAATTGCGCACCCGCCGCTCCGCGTTGACAAATTCGCTGCTGATGCCCTGGGCAGTCTGGTGGGCGGAATCCATGGCGTAATTCAGGTTCCGGTCCTCGATCCGGTGCCGGTTCGAGACGGAATACCATCTAAACAGTAGAACGATCGCCGCCAGTAAGATCAATATGTACAGTATATTTTGCCAGGTCTTTTTCGCAGTATTCATAGCATGGAGCCTCCTTTGTCATCTGAATGTATTCTATCACTTAATTTTAGGTCTGACTAGGGCTTTTCGCTATATTTACGCCTTGTAATTCCTTACAGATTTTACTATAATATAATGAGTTTGATTGCATAAGCTCCCAACGCAGCAGCGTGAGGGCGGGTGGTTCCGGTAGAGCGGCTGCGGTCATTGAGTGATCATAACCGGTATGCCATAATAAGGAGATGCGGAGAAAGAACCGACGTGTAAAGGAAAACGGTGAGTGATGGGGATCGTCAGGGCGAAGGATGTGACATTTGAATATATCAGGCGGGATGAGGAAGGCAACGTGGAGGGGATCACCACTGCGGTGGACAATGTGAGCCTGGACGTAAAGCAGGGGGAGTTTATTGCCATCCTGGGGCATAACGGCTCCGGGAAATCCACCCTGGCAAAGCATATCAATGCCATTCTGTATCCCACGGAAGGGACGGTATGGGTGGATGGCATGGATACCTCCGACGAGGACAGAGTGTGGGACATCCGCCGGACGGCGGGGATGGTATTTCAGAATCCCGACAACCAGATCATCGGCCAGGTGGTAGAGGAGGATGTGGGTTTCGGCCCTGAGAATATGGGAGTGCCTACGAAGGAGATATGGGAGCGGGTGGAGGAGAGCCTGAAAGCAGTGGGGATGTATGAATTCCGCAAGCACTCGCCCAATAAGCTTTCCGGTGGGCAGAAGCAGCGGGTCTCCATTGCGGGAGTCCTTGCCATGCACCCAAAATGTATCGTGCTGGACGAGCCCACGGCAATGCTGGACCCAAGGGGACGAAAAGAGGTCATCCGGGCGGTACGGGCCCTGAACGATGTGGAGGGCGTGACCGTGATACTGATCACCCATTACATGGAAGAGATCATTCATGCAAATAAGGTGTTCGTCATGGATAAGGGCAGGATCGCCATGGAGGGGACGCCAAGGGAGATCTTTTCCAGAGTGGAGGAGCTGCAGGAGTTGAGGCTGGATGTGCCCCAGGCGACCCTTCTGGCTTTTGAACTGCAAAAGCGGGGCGTCAGGCTGCCTGACGGGATACTGACAGGGGAAGAGCTGGCGGAGGCGCTGCTTTTGCAAAGACCTTAAACTGATACGGAGAAGCTGAGGATGTCGATCATTTTAGACCATGTGAATTACATATACGGCGGAGACACGCCTCTTGCAGTGAAGGCGTTGGATGATATCTGCCTGCAGATCCCGGACGGACAGTTCATCGGCATCATCGGACATACCGGCTCTGGGAAGTCCACGCTGGTGCAGCATTTGAACGGGCTGCTGAAGGCCACCTCCGGCAGTATTTATTTTAACGGCGAGGATATTGACGACAGGGACTATGACAGGAAAAAGCTGCGGGGCAGGGTAGGGCTGGTGTTTCAGTATCCGGAGCATCAGCTGTTTGAAATAGATGTGTTCACGGATGTGTGCTTCGGGCCGAAGAATCTGGGGCTGGATAAAAAGGAAGTGGAGCTGCGGGCCTATGACGCCCTGCGGAAGGTGGGGCTGCCTGACGAGTTGTTTTACCAGTCGCCATTCGAGCTTTCCGGAGGCCAGAAGAGGCGGGCAGCCATTGCAGGCGTCCTTGCCATGAAACCGGAGGTGCTGGTGCTGGATGAGCCTACGGCGGGACTGGATCCAAAGGGGCGGGAGGAAATATTGCGCCAGATCAAAAAGCTTCAGACACAGACAGGTATGACTGTCATACTGGTGTCCCACAGTATGGAGGACGTGGCGGAATATGTGGATCGCATCATTGTCATGAACAGGGGCAGGATCATGTATGACGATGTGCCCAGGGAGGTTTTCCGGCATTGCACAGAGCTGGAGGAGATAGGTCTTGCGCCGCCTCAGGTGACTTACATTTTGCGGAAGCTGCGGGGAAAAGGTCTGAAGGTGGACACAGATGCAATTACTGTGGAGGAAGCGGCGGAGACTGTCATGCAGGCGTTGGCAGGGAAATGACGGAGCCTGCGCCGGAGCGTCACAAATTTGGATCGCAGATGAGAGAATCGCAGCGTCTGTAAACAGCAAACGAATTTTTCATCGCAGCGTCTGCGCGAGAGAGCTTCGGCATGGAGGATCAGTATGCTAAGGGACATTACACTGGGACAATATTATCAGACGGAGTCGGTGATCCACAGACTGGATCCGCGGGTGAAGCTGGCGGGTACCCTGTTGTTTATCATCTCTCTGTTCTTTTTCAAGAATTTCATAGGCTACCTGATCGCCGCCGCCTTCTTGTTTCTGGTCATCCGGCTGTCCCATGTGCCGTTCCGTTTTATGGTGAAGGGAATGCGGGCGGTTCTGTTTTTGTTGCTGCTCACCGTGGTGTTCAACCTGTTCCTGACGCCGGGGGAGCCGTTGGTTTCCTTTTGGAAGCTGACCATTACCAGGGAGGGAGCAAAGATGGCGGCCACCATGGCGGTACGGCTTGTGATGCTGGTGGTGGGGTCCTCGGTGATGACTCTGACTACCACGCCCAACAATCTGACGGACGGCATGGAGAAGGGACTGCGCCCCCTAAAGCTGATTCGTGTGCCGGTCCATGAGGTGGCAATGATGATGTCCATTGCACTGCGCTTTATCCCCATATTGATGGAGGAGACGGATAAGATCATGAAAGCCCAGACCGCCAGAGGGGCCGATTTTGAAAGTGGAAATCTTATCAAACGGGCAAAGGCACTGGTGCCGCTGATGGTACCCCTGTTTATCTCTGCTTTCCGGCGGGCAAACGACCTGGCCATGGCAATGGAGGCCCGCTGCTACCATGGGGGAGAGGGCAGGACCAAGATGAAGCCCCTGATATACAGGAGACGGGACAGGATCGCTTACCTGTGCATCCTTGTATATCTGGCGGCGGGTATCTGGCTGGGGCGGCTGGATCTGGTGTGAAAATATATCTGATATGAGCCGCTAAAGCGGCATGGGGGATAATATGAAGAGAGTGCGTTTGACTGTGGCCTATGACGGCACCAACTATCATGGCTGGCAGCTTCAGGATAACGGAAATACCATTGAAGCCGAGCTGAACAGGGCGCTGTCTGATTTGTTTGAAGAAGAAACGGAGGTCATCGGGGCAAGCCGGACGGATGCAGGGGTCCATGCCCTTGGAAACATAGCCGTTTTTGACACGGAGAGCCCAATGCGGGCATCTAAGATCTCCTATGCCTTAAACCAGAGGCTGCCTGAGGATATCCGCATCCAGAAATCCGAAGAGGTTCCCTTAGACTGGCATCCCAGGCGCTGTGAGAGCAGAAAGACCTATGAGTACCGGATCTACAGGGGAGAATTTCCCATGCCGGTGAAGCGGCTGTACGCCCATTTCACCTATCATGGGCTGGATGTGGATAAGATGCGGGAGGCGGCGGCTTACCTGGAGGGAAAGCATGATTTCAAGAGCTTCTGTCAGGCGGGAAGCCAGGCAGGAAGCCAGGCGGTAAGCACTGTGAGAACTATCTATCTGGCTCTTGTGGAGGAGCAGGGACCGGATGTGGTGATCCGAATCTGTGGCAGCGGTTTCCTTTATAATATGGTACGGATCATTGTGGGGACGCTGCTGGAGGTGGGGCAGGGGAAACGTGCGCCGGAGTCCATGGCTCAGATACTGGAGGCCAGGGACCGCTCCGCAGCGGGGCCTACCGCACCCGCCAACGGGCTGACACTGATAAAATATGAGTTTCTGTAGGCAGAAATTTTGAAAAATAAACTTGACAGAGGAAACTCGGTATAATATAATCTATGAATGTGCGACAGTGTTTCTATGCGCTGATACCAAAGCCCCGGTAATGCGCTGATAAATAGAAAACGATCCGAAAACAAAATCCGAAGCTGCTGAAACTGGTTCGGTACAAAGTTGAAGAAAAGTAATACGGAGGGAATATCATGAAAACATTTACGGCTAGTTCTGCTGCCATCGACAGAAAGTGGTATGTAGTAGACGCTACAGATATGACTCTTGGCCGCCTTGCTTCAGAGGTTGCCGGGATTTTGAGAGGCAAGCATAAGCCTATCTTTACACCTCACCTGGATACCGGTGATTATGTGATCGTCGTCAATGCGGAGAAGGTCAAGGTGACGGGCAAGAAGCTGGATCAGAAGGTATACAAGCGTTATTCCGGTTATATCGGCGGTTTGAAGGAGACGACGCTGAGAGAGAAATTAAACAAAAAGCCTGAGGAAGTGATCGAACTTGCAGTGAAGGGAATGCTTCCCAAGGGACCTTTAGGAAGGCAGATGTACACCAAGCTTTATGTTTATGCCGGACCTGAGCACAAGCACGAGGCTCAGAAGCCGGAAGTACTGACATTCTAAAGGATAGGAGGAGAATAATCAATGGCTAAGACTGAAAGGTACTACGGTACAGGTAGAAGAAAAAAATCGATTGCAAGAGTATATTTAGTACCCGGCAAGGGCGAAGTTACCATTAATAAGAGAAGCATGGATGATTATTTCGGCATGGAGACCCTGAAGGTCATCGTTCGCCAGCCTCTGGCGCTTACAGAGACCGCTGAAAAGTATGACGTCCTAGTAAACGTTAAGGGCGGCGGCTACACCGGCCAGGCAGGCGCGATCAGACATGGCATCGCAAGGGCGCTGCTTCAGGTGGATGCAGATTACAGACCCGCGCTGAAGAAGGCAGGATTCCTTACCAGAGACTCCCGTATGAAGGAGAGAAAGAAGTATGGTCTGAAGGCTGCAAGACGTGCGCCTCAGTTCTCGAAGAGATAGTCCAGGTGTACTTTTTATGACATCTAATCAAGACCCAGAACCTCCGAAACCTCGTGTTTCGGGGGTTTTCTTATGCCCTCCGGGGAGTGGGAGGTTGGCTCGAATTTGGTGGGAATTGGTGGGTAAGCAGCGTACAATAAGCGCATAATAAGCAAAAATATCACTTCTGGCAAAAAAAGAAGCCCTCTGGAAAATGGAATCCAGAGGGTAATTTTATATCTTGTTGATGGCATCAACCAAAACCTGTATGTCGAGATGGGTGTAGACACGTTCCGTAACGGTCATTGCGCCGGAATGCCCGACAATCTTCTTTATGGTGGTTGCATCCACACCGGCCTCAGCCAGCATGGAAATACAGGTGTGGCGGCAGCAATGCGGTGTGTGGCTCATTCCCAGCTGCTCCATGAGCGGCATGAAATAGCTGTCGTAGTAATTCCTATATTTGAAATGCTTTCCGTCCTCTGTATGGAGCAGATATTTACAGTCCGGGCAGGAATCGTACCAGGACTGGTAGAACGGCAGAACTTTGTCGGCAATAGGGATCTTACGCAGCCCGTTCTCAGTTTTGCTTTTGATTACATCGAAATACTGCTGATCCAGATGAACGTGTTCTTTTTTCAGGTCCAGAAATTCCGAAATCCGGGTGCCGTTATACAGCAGCATGAGGACAATCTGATAATAGATGTCGTCCTTCTGCTCCCAGATACGGTCAATCTCAGCCCGCTCAAACTTATTCCGATCATACTTGTTTGGATTCCTGTCTTTATATTGGGATATATCTACGAATGAGGAATAGTCCTTATTGCAGATTTCATTCTTCAGCGCAAATTCGTACATCTGGTTGAAAAGTATCTTGATCTTTTTGAGGGTAGGATAGTTTTTCTCGCAGGTGTCTATGACATTCTGCAAATCAGCCAGCTTTAGGTCCTTGAAAATCCGGTTGTAGAGCAGGCCGCAGGCTTTATAGCTGGCAGTATAGCCTTTTACATTGGAGTCCGACACGGTAGGGTATTTCCGCTTGGACCATTCCTCGTACACGTCCGAGAAGGTCATTTTTGCCGCCCTGGTATCGAAGGGGTTTTCGTTATACTCGGCCAGCATACGCAGCCCTTCGGCTTTGGTTTTGGCATATCCGATTATGATGTAGTCCTGCACCTGTTTGTCTTTTTCAGCGTCATAGTGCCATCCGGCGGTTTTGCGGACCATCCAGGGGTTCCGGCGTTTCCCGGACATTTTGATAACGCTACCATATCCGTTTGGCAGTCTCATATCATCACTTCCTTTACAGCTTAATAGATTCGATTACTGCGCCGAGTCCTGCATAGTCTGTCTTTACCGGCCCCAGTTTAAGCAGGGAGGACAGGGAGATTCCCTTCTGCTCCGGCACCCTCTCATTCAGTACAGATGTAGGCAGCACATAGAAATCCCAATAGTCCAGGTTGAGCAGGGAAACGTCCTTTGTCCTGGCGGTAAAAAGGCAGAACACATACAGGTCGCAGTTGCGTTTCGCCACGGTTGCCGAAGTGGCGGTAACATTGTCCCAGGCCAGTTTCTTTCCAATGTCGAAACGGATCTGAGCAAAGATATTTTCAGGGGTCCAGGCTTGAATGTAAGCGGCAGATTTTACTTCAATCCTGCGTCCGGATGGACTCGTCACGTCAAATGGGAGCCAGTTCTCTCGCATTTGCGTGCATACGAGGTGTTCAATATTGAGTGATGAATAAACGAGAAATTCTGCCATTATCCCACGCTGGGTATTGTCAATCAGTTCTGAATACGCCCAGCTCCAGTAATCCTTGACGGATATTCCAGCGCTGACTCCGTGCAGGGTAAATTCCTCGTTTCCGGTTAATTGATCCATAGTTTCTCCGTTCCTCAGTCCATACCAGTGCAGTCGGTAAGTGTGGCATTGATACCGGCAGGGTCGCCGTTAATGGAATCTGATAATAGTTTCCGGCACTCAGTATCCGATAGGGGACCGTAGGAATGCATCAGGCTGAATAGAAACTGATCCGGCAATGAGAGCCGGTTCTGCAGCAGCC
>JAMPHT010000065.1 GCA_023663285.1 Bacillota bacterium | reverse complement strand
TTTTTTCCAGATCGATTTCGTTATGATGCGAAACTTCATTGTACATTTTCTCTTGACTTTATTTCCCTTCTATCATATAATCACATAAAAGAAATGAGTTTTTAACCGTACAGCTTTATGGCTCAAGCGGGGTACTCGTTTCTTTTTTTATGTTCATAATGTCATACAGATACAATTTCTTATCTTCTGCGTGCCTTATAATAAGTTCCACATGGAATACATTATAACGCAAAACCTCTCCATAGTCATCAAAAATTGGAAGAGCAAATCGGGAATCGTACCGATACCATCCAAATTTTGCATTTTTATTGTGCTTTTTTGCCAGATTATCCCGAAATCTCTTATTTTCTGCAATTTCAATGATTTCTGGTATTCCTTGTGCGGCATTCGCTTTTGCTTTTGCAAGAGCACCTTTCAACTTTGCTGTATAATTGGATCCTGTATACTCATCAGGAAAATCATTGCCTATGTATATGATTTCTTTATTTTCAGCAATTTCTACAAATTCTCCAACATATTGCTTTAAATATTGCTCAACCTCATCCCAGTTTATGTTCTGTCTACCCTTAAATCGTATGTCATTTATCACCACAATCTGATTTCCATTCACATCTTTAATAATGCTTTTGCTTCTTTCCATAGTTCTCCTTTGCCTGCTTTCTTGCTATAGCTTTTCGGAATCTTGCTTACTCAGACGTTCGGACAGCCGAAGGTCGTAACACAGGCAGAGGGTCTGCGGCCGTTTTTTCGTTCAAACTCCCGGACCCGCTCCCGGCATTTCGCCATGTAGTAATATTGACGGTCTGGCTCTTCTGTGGGCGGCTGTAAGCTTACATCTATTTTTTCCAGATCGATTTCGTTATGATGCGAAACTTCATTGTACATTTTCTCTTGGCCCTCTTCATGATCTGTCCTTTTATCATTCCCAATTTATTTCCTCATGAGAAACGGTTTCACCGTTCCCGATTTCAACATCAGCGGCCTCTAATTCTTTTCTTTCAGCCAAAGTCAATTTTGTAAAATCCGGATCCCATGCCAGCACTAGCTTTTTGATGAATTCAAGAGCAAAATTTTGTTCACTCTCCGGTAAAATTTCCATAAGATTTATTGCTTCCTTCGTTATCGCGCTCATTTCCACTCCTTTTTATCTGAACGCCCCGTACCGTTCCGCCAGCTTCACCAGAAGCTTTGTCACCGTCTCCATGGACTGGACGCAGGCATACTCAAAGCGGCTGTGGTAATTCCCGCCGCCGGTGCAGAGATTGGGACAGGGCAGACCCATAAAGGAAAGCCTTGCGCCGTCCGTGCCGCCCCTCACCGGGGAGACCACCGGCTCCGCCCCCAGCTCCTTCAGCACCGCCTTCGCATTCTCCATAAGATGGGCGTGCGGCTGCAGAATCTCCTTCATGTTGTAATAGGAATCCTGCACCTTTGCGGCGACGGTTCCCTCTCCGTACTTTTTGTTCAGAAAATCGGCACAGGCAAGGAACAGCTCTTTTTTCTGTTCAAACAGAGTCCTGTCATGGTCCCGGATAATATAATCCGCCCTTGTCTCCTCCACATTGCCGGAAATACCGTCCAGATGGAAAAAGCCCTCGTACCCGCAGGTGTACATGGGATTCTGGAACTGAGGCAGCAGACTCTGGAACTCCTGGGCAATCAGAATGGAATTCACCATCCGGCCCTTGGCGCCGCCGGGATGGACGCTGCGTCCATGGACCACCAGCCTTCCCGACGCGGCGTTGAAGGTCTCGTCCTCCAGCTCCCCCAACGCGCCGCCGTCTATAGTATAGGCAAAATCCGCGTCAAACAGCTTTACGTCAAAATGATCCGCTCCCGCGCCGATCTCCTCATCCGGCGTGAAGCCCAGACGGATCCTGCCGTGCCGGATCTCCGGGTGGGTCAGCAGATACTCGGCCGCAGCCATGATCTCCGCCACTCCCGCCTTGTCGTCCGCCCCCAGAAGGGTGGTGCCGTCGGTGACGATCAGATCCTTCCCCTTAAGCTTTTCCACCTCCGGAAAATCCTCCGCCTTAAACACAATATTTTCCGCCTGATTCAGCACAATGTCTCCGCCGTCGTAATGCTCCACAATGCGGGGCTTCACCCCTGCCCCGCTCACCGCCGGGGATGTGTCCATATGGGCGATAAACCCTAATGTCACGGCGTCCTCGCAGCCGGGCGTGGCGGGAACGGAAGCATACACATAGCAATGCTCCCTGTCATAAGTGATCTTCTTCGCTCCCATGGCCTCCAGTTCCTCCGCCAGCAGCCTGGCAAGATCGTGCTGCTTTTCCGTGCTTGGGGTGGCGGCGGAAGTTTCGTCGGACTGTGTATCCACCTTTACATAACGCAGAAATCTCTCTATTGTGTTTGACATCCTATTTGATCTCCTTTCCGATTTTAAGGGGTTTCCTGATTCCCGTAAAACGCGGACGACGTCCGCATTTTCATAAAAAATTCATATATATTATAATATAAGTATATAATTTAGATACGTAATGTTTTTGTGCTTCCGCCTACCATACTTATCTCCACTCCATCTGCAGCTTTCTTTTTGACGTCACACAGTCAGATAAATACATATTTATCAACGTCTGATAAGGTATTCCAAGACTTTCCGACTGACTTTTGAAATAGTCTATGATTTCTCCGTCAATATTGATGGTTATCTGCTTTTTTACTCTATTGGAGTAGGGATTTTTCCTTGGATTCAAATTTTCGATATCATATTCCTTTCTCATTGTCTTTACCAACCTTTCTTTCCTCCTCATAAGAATGGTCCGGGTCATCAAACAGAATTGCATTTTCATCAGCAAATACATCCTTTGCCTCTTCAAAGGATATGCCATGCTTTTTCTTATTCAGCGTATTCTTATACCTATCCCATATAAAATGCAGTTCATCCATAATTATATTATACCTACTTTTTAATTATCTATCAACATAAAAAAATTCAGGGTGCAGGCCTTTCATCTGCACCCTTTCATCATAGCATATCCGGTTCCTTACCTCAATTTATTTTTTACCTTATTTGAACTGTCATCTTTTTCCCGCAATATTTGCAAACCATGGGATTTTGATTTTTTATAATTATGTTTTAAGGCTGCGTCCCTTCTCCTGCCATCCGCCCGCTTGATCTCCCTGCATATCTTCCCTGACAGGGCCAGCACACAGATCAGGTTTGGAACCGCCATCAGCCCGTTGCAGACGTCCGAGAAATCCCAGACCGCCTGCAGGGGACACATACAGCCCACAAAGGCCACCAGCCCATAGACAAAGCGATATAAAAGATTGTATCTGGTGCTTCCCTTCATGAGGAATTCAAAGGCCCGCTCCCCCTGGTAGGCCCAGCCCACGATGGTGGCGAAGGCAAACAGCACGATACAGACTCCCATAAACTTTTCTCCGAAATCCCCCAGCACGGTGCGAAAGGCCGCAAGGGTCAGGGCAGCCCCGGACAATGGCTCACCCCCCGCAGTCTCCCCCAGCACCCCTGATGCAGCCAGGGCAAGACCTGTGGCGGTACAGATCACAATGGTGTCCAGAAACACTCCCGTCATACTGATATAGCCCTGCTTTATATAGTCCTCCGTGTCCGACGCAGCGGCGGAAATGCCTGCGGCTCCCAGCCCCGCCTCATTGGAAAAGATACCTCTGGAAACACCCCACCGCAGGGACTGGAACAGTGTGACAGTCACCTGCCCGAACAGCCCGCCGGACACCGCCGCCGGACAGAAGGCCGCCGTTACGATCCCGCCTACTGCCAGGGGAAGATTTTTCCAGTGAAACAATATCACCACTATGGTGCCCGCCATATAGAGGATACCCATGAAAGGCACCACGATCTGCGTCACCTTTCCTATAACGCCTATCCCTCCCAACACTACCAGCACCGTGAGCACCGTCACCACCAGTCCCGTCCGGGCCCTTGGCACGGCAAAGGTCACCGCCAGGGCGTCTGCAATGGAATTTGACTGAGTCATGTTCCCCATGCCGAAGGAGGCAAATACCGCAAACACCGCAAAGCATACCGCCAGTATATGCCCGATCCTTTTATGTGGGAAAGCCCGCTCCATGACATACATGGGGCCTCCCACCGTCTGTCCCTTTTCATTTTTTCCTCTGTATTTCACAGCCAATGTGCTCTCCACCAGCTTGGTGGCCAGCCCCACAACGCTTGCCGCCACCATCCAGAACAGCGCCCCCGGACCGCCCAGCACCATGGCCGTCGCAACGCCGATGATGTTTCCCGTGCCTATGGTGGCTGCCAGCTCCGTGGTCAGGGAAGATAAGGGAGAAACCGTCCCCCTGGACACCGTCCTTCCTGAGCCTGCTTTTTCCCCCTTTTCCTTCCCCAGTACACAGCGCAGTGCGTACCGCAGATTATGTATGGGCAGAAGCTTCAACCGGAGCATCAGATAGATCCCTGTTCCCAGCAGCAGGACCAGCATCCAGGGACCCCAGACCAGTTCGTCCGCCCGTTCTATCCATTCGGACATAAAAATACCCCTGTACCATTTTTATAAATATATCCGCACAGGGGTAAAACTATGCCTTTTTCAATTCAGTTCCAGTCCGCCGTAAACTCCGGGATCCGCTCATAGATCTCAGGGAATCCAATAGTCACATCCAGGTATCTGGTCTCCCATTTATTGTTCCACCTGATCCAGCCGTCCAAATGGATACGAAAATCCAGAGTGCTTTTGCTCTCCCCATAGGGGAACCGAAAATCCAGACGTTTTCCCTCCTCGCCGACCTCCCACTGCAGCTTCTGCAGGAAATCCCGGATCTCATCCAGACTGTATCGGTTCAGCCATTCCATGTCAGGCGACTTTCCCGCGCTTATTGCTTCATTCTCCCTTGCCTTTAGCATAGCCTCATAATCCTCCGGAACATCCACATAAAGAGTGCCATCCACCGGGTAACAGTCACAGCCCATGGACGCCAGCCAGCTCAGCCTTTCCGTCAGTTCCAGGCCACTGCAGTATTCTCCCAGCATAAAACACAACTCCCACATACTTTCTCCATAGAGGCCGTAATAATCCACCAGTGTATCTGTCGGCTCTGGCTCTTTATGAAATATATCCTTGTCCACATCCGAAAAGAGAGAATCAAAATTAGTGCTGACGCCGTACAGATCGCCGGTCTCTCCGTCCACCAGGCACCGGGCCACAGGCTCATCATCATATCCCAGTTCCAGGTACCACAGGATAAAGTTCACACCTCCCGCATAGTCATCCCCATAGATCACACAGCGTTTCCATCTGATCAAATCATAGTCGAGTATATCCTCCGGCAGCAGACTCAGATTATAGATCAGTACCGGATAGCTCTCCTGAATGAATCCCTGTTCCGACGTCATCCAGTCAGCCACCTCATCGGAGAGCTCCATATCCTGCACCGTGACATAATACTGCCTGCCCTCCGCCAGCCCCAATGCAAAACGCTCCAAACGTTTGTATAAATCTGTCTCATAGCCTGTGTTAAAGGAAGTAATGTCCACCTCCTCCGGGCTTAATGACACCACTGCGCCGCACCGGATGTCGTCCTGCACCGCAAAAACGATCCGGGGGCCGAGGAAAGCGGCGGTGATCAGCAGCACAAGCCCCAGCGTGCCCAGACCGTATGCGAGGATACTGCGCGTATTCCAGCTCTGCCTTGCCTGATTTCCACCTGCCCGCTGTTTTCTGACTCCATTCTGTCCGGTCCTGCTTACTCTTATCTTGCCTTCTACGTTTCCGTCCCTGTTATTATCATTCATGTTATTGTCTCTTCCCTCATAGCTGCTCCGCCTTTTTCACGCGCCGCCCTTCTTTGAGCCCCTTTTTCCGGCTTTGGGCCGCCGGAAATATCACCCGCATCACGGTTCCCTCTCCGAGCCTGCTGTCGATCTTCAAGGTCCCCCCGTGGAGTTCGATGATCTTATAACAGAGCGCCATGCCGATACCCGCTCCGCCTTCCTTTCGGGAACGGGACTTGTCCACCATGTAAAACGCCTCTGTGATACGCCCTATCTCATCCTGGGGGATCCCCCTGCCGTTGTCCACCACCTTCACCTCATAGGCTTCGGGCAGCGCCGTCCCCTTCAGCAGAATAAAGCCTAACTCTCCCTTGTCCATGGCCTTGGCGGCATTGTCCAACAGATTATAAAACAGGGACAGCAGAAGCTCTTCATCCCCCAGAATGAAACTCCTGTCCATCTCCACCTTGCCCTTGATCTTCCTCTGCTCCCAGATGGGACGCACCGTGGTCCGGATATTTTCCTCCAGTCTGGCGGTGGAGACCGGCTTGAGCACTACAGGATTCTTGTCCATGCTCACCAGGTCAAGGAGCTTATGGGAAAGGCTTTCCAGCCGCCTGCCCTGGCTGTAGATATAGTAAATGCTCTCCGCCTGCTCCTTGGGGCTCATCTTTATGGTATTCATCATATCCGCGTAGCCTATGATAGAGGTCAGCGGCGTTTTCAGCTCATGGGCAAAGGCGGCGGTAAAATCCTCCTTCTGCTTCGCCTCCAGGATCTTGGCCTCCATCTGCTCCACCAGCTTGTCCGCCATACGGTTGAAGTTCCTTGCCAGCTGCCCAATCTCGTCACTGCTCCGGTTGCTGCTGCGGACGTCGAAATTCCCGTCTGCGATCCGCTTTGCCGTCCGCCCCAGGCTGCTGATGGGCTTTGTGATGTATCTTGAAAGTATAAAGATAGCAACCCCCCCCAGCGCCAAAAGCACGCTCAGGGCGGTCCGATACTGGGTCACCAGATTCTGCCTGATATGATAGATCTCCGTCAATTCCCTGCACATCCCCAGATAGACCGGGGACTGGGTGTCAGCCACGGATATGTTTATCAAAAAAAAGCCCGCCTCCGTCCGGCTGACCTTATAGCAGGAGGCTTCCGTGCCTTTAAGTCCGTTCCGAAGGACCTCCGCCTCCTCCTTCAGCCCCTTTTCCGCTATGTAATCCCCGCCGTGTACCCACCGGGTATCATCCAGCAGAAAGCAATGGCTGCCGTCCCGCTCAACGCCGTCCAAAATACTGTTCAGAGTACGGACAATGGCATACTCCTCCCCATATTCCCGTGTGGACTGATAGCCCATCTCAAACAGCACCCTGTACATCCTGCTCTCGCTGTTTCCCCGCTCGATCTCTCTGTCTAAGAGAGCGGAGAAATCCGAGGAAAGCATCCAGCAGCCGAACAGGGTGAAGATCAGCATCAGCAATGCGGTTGTGGTTATAAATAATTTGTTTGCAAATTTCAACTTTCGTCCCCTGTCCTACTCGTTCCTGCCGCTTTCCAGCCGATAGCCCACCTTGTAGACCGCCACGATCTCCTTATCCCAGCCCAGCTTCTTTTTCAGCCGCTGGATATGCAGATCCACCGTCCTGCTCTGTCCCATGTACTCGCCGCCCCAGACAGTCTCATACATGGTCTCCCTGTAGAGCGCGATATTCTGGTTCCGGGCAAGCAGGAGCAGCAGATCGAATTCCTTCATGGTCAGAGGGATCTCCTTTCCGTTCCGGGTGACCGCTCTGGAGGCCGTGTCGATGGTCACATCATGGACCTGCAGCACTGTCTCCGCCTTGTGATAACGCCGCAGCACCGCCTCCACTCTGGCAAGCAGCTCCACGATCTCAAAGGGCTTTGTAAGATAATCGTCCGCTCCCATCTTCAGCCCCTTTACCTTGTTGTCCGTACTTCCCAATGCCGTCAGAAAAATGACCGGCAGCTCCAGCGTCCGGGCATAGTCCATCAGCTCATAGCCGTTGATGCCCGGCAGCATGATATCCAACAGCACCAGGTCAAAGCGCCCGCTGTCCATCAGATCGGCGGCCTTTTCCCCGTCCGGCGCCCAGACGCACTCATAGCCAGCCCTGCACAGATTCATTTTTATCAGCTTCGCAATCGGCTCCTCGTCCTCCGCAATCAAAATCCTTATCATCTTCCCCACCTCGCTTAGTCCCGTATCCGGGGCTGCACCGCATACCCGCAGATATGTGCTGATTACAGTTTAGGCTGAAGTTGTATCCTAATTGTATCGGTTTGGGCTGCTCTATCTGCTATTTCTGTAAAGTCAGGGTGCCTCCATTATTTCCTGTAAATTACTTGCATTTTATCATATCCTATGGCAAACTACAAGTGTACAGGTTCCCTATCAGTCCAAGCCAACCTATAGTTTGGGCACTTGGCTCATTGCTCGCAAGAATAACGGCAGCATATATCGCAAACGATATAATATAATCAATACCAAAGGAGGTAACTCTTATGCATCGATCACCGCACAGATCAAACTGTAAATTTATCAGATCCGCTTTCGCGGTCCTGCTGACAGCTGCTCTTCTGCTGTCCGGCTGCGGGGATTCCTCTAAGCCCTCAGAGGATGCGGACACTCCCCAGGCTTCTGCTATTTCCACCGGACAGCCCTCCGGTACAGCTGCTTCTTCAAATGAAGAGGGCGGTCTCCTGGGCTACCGCGTTACGGAAAGATTCATTCCTGATCCGGAGACAACGCTGCTGGACGCCCCTGAGTTAAAGGCAAAGTTCCCGCCTGTGACAGAGGCCCCGGACGCAAAGCTGACCCTCTCTCTGCAGGATTCCTTCTCAACAGACGGAGTCCTGCTGTTGCTGTACAAGATCGTTTACATAACGGAAGAATACGAGGAGGTCCCCAGCTTCGGCTACTGTCTCTCCGTGCTGGAGCCTCCCTATGAGCAATTCAGCAACTATACCTTTTCTGCGGAGCTCTTTGGGGAGCTCCAGGAGGATTCCTCCATACTTGTCCCTTTCGTCACACATATCGTCAGCGCTGGCAGGGAGGGCGTGTATCTGTATTTATCCGACAGCATCGGTCTCTACAGCGGGCTTGATAACAGCAGACACCTGGATGAAATTGAAATGGGGGTCGCTCCTGCACGCCTTGCACTGTATCCCGCAGGCGAGACCCTGTATGCCGTTTCCCCCTATTCCGGCGGCACCTTCGGCAGCTTTACCACCTATGACGAAGATTTGAATCCTGTCCTGACCCAGAATCTGGAGCATAGCCTGTCCGGCTGCCTCTCCTCCGGCTCGGAGACATTATGGTACGGCTTTGATTCTAATGGGAGCCTTGGGGTCTGGGACAAGCCCAACGGGACCCGGCTGTTTTCCCTTGGAAATATGGTGGCTGACTCCTCTGACTTCCTGCTCGCCAGGGCCCCAGGCGGAGGCTTTGTCCTGGCGGATACCAGCAGCGTCTGGACAGGAACGGGAGACGAGCCTCTGCAAAAAATACTGTCTTTTTCGCAAAAGGGGTATATCCTGCAGGAGCTGCTTGCCATAAGCGTTGATCAGGACGACAGGATCTCCCTGATCGTTCGCTTTGAGGATAAGCTCTGTCTGCTGACGCTGGAGCAGACGGATACGCCGGATAAGCAGGTGATCACCGTCGTCTGCTCCATCTCCGGGTTCGACGGCGTGATCGCCGCCTTTAACCGCCAGAACGAGAACTATCAGGTGGTTCTTGTCAATCCCTTTGAGTCCGGCGATATTGACGCTTACCGCAGGCAGCTCCAGCTGGACCTGTCCGCAGGCGGCGGACCGGATCTTCTGGAACCCTGGCTCATCGATCTGGAGGGCGGTATCAGAAACGGATTTCTGGAGCCCTTAGATGACGTTGTGGAAAACCCTGAGGACTATTGGCCTGCGGCCCTGGAGAGCGGCAAATGGGACGGTGTCCAGTATGCCATTCCCTATCATATGGTCCTGTCCTTCCTTGTGGCTTCCGAATCGCTGGCAGGGGGACAGGACTCCTGGACCCTGGCGCAGATGATGGACGCGGTCCAAGGCTCCCCTGCTCAGGCCCTGCAGAAGGATCTTGACAGTCTGGACATTGTGCTGGAATACGGCCTTAAGCCTCACGACAACCCTTCGTTCATCGACTACGAGGCAGGCGTAAGCCATCTGGCGGAGCAGCCCTTTATTGATTTTCTGGAGTTTGCAAAGGAATACGGCGACGATCTGTACTATTCCGCTGACGAAAGCGAGGCGGCGGAATATTATCAGGACGGCAGGCTGGCAGTACACTTACTGGAAATGACATACCCCAATGATCTGCTCTTCGCCCGCTCCTGCTTCCAGGACAGGGAGGTATTGATCGGTATGCCTGCCGCCGGGGGCCGCGGAGTGTATATGGAGGGCAATCAGTTCTGCTTAAGCAGCAATTCTCAATGTAAAGAGGGCGCTAAGGAATTCCTGCGTTACCTGATATCTGAGGAAGGACAGACGAAGCTTGTCCGAAGCAATAATGAGCAGTATGGGCCTTTCATACCCGATATCTTCTCCTGCCGCAGGGATGTGACGGAGCAGTCCCTGCAGTACTATCAGGAAAATGTGCCCAAAGGCGGCAGCAATGAGCGTCTGGGAGTACGAACGGAATATGCTCCTCTGGATGAAACGCAGCTGGAGCAGTTCCGGGCGCTGTTTGAGGACGCCCGGCCGGCGTGGGATATTCCCTCTGCCATATATGATATGGTCAGCGAGGAGCTTTCACCCTACTTCGCCGGAGACTGCTCTGCGCAGGAAGCTGCGGAGAAGCTGAATAACCGGGTGCAGCTGTATTTTGACGAGCAGTAGATTTATTCTGTACCTTTGCCTGACTTCAGCTGCTCTGTGATCTCTGCCAGCTTTTCGTCTGTCAGGATGTACTTTTTCTTAAAGATAAGGATCGCCACCAGCAGCACCGCAATGGGAATCAGGGTCATACACATCCGAAGTCCCATCTGGGAGCTGCCGCTGATAGTTGCCACCGCCTCCTCGTCAGAGCTGATATTGAAAACTGCCAGTACGATGGAGGCTATCAGCGCGGAGACGCCGGAGGCCAGCTTTACCACGAAGGTCTGCATGGAGAAGATAACGGATTCGTCCCGCCGCTTGTTCTTCAGCTCTCCGTAGTCCACCGTGTTGGCCAGGAATACGGTCACGATCACATTCAGCATACCGATAGCCGCCATGATCAGGAATGCGGGGATCAGCAGCAGATAAATATTTCCTGCGCCGCTCAGGGAAAGCACCAGCAGGATGCAGTAGCCCGCCATGGCCATAAAGAAGCTGACATAAAATATCTTCATGGTGTTCATGAATTTCCGAAGCAGCGGGAACAGCAGCATCATAGCCAATATCTGGAAGCCGCCCCCAAAGGTATTGAACAGCGTATAGTCCGCTCTCCAGGTATCCGGCCCGCTGAAGTCATATTTGAAGAAAAACAGCACCAGGTTGGAGGTGATATATAAGGCGGTGTTGATCAGCACGATGGCGATCACCATGGTCATTGCCTGGTCGTTGCGCACCAGCGCGCCGAACATCTCCTTCACCGAGGCGGAGTGCATATCCACCGAGGATTTTTCCCTGATCAGCGCACAGGTGATGGTGATGAATACCACAAAAAGGACGGCCACGATCAGCGCAAAATATTTGTAGCCCAGACGCTCCACCTCTATGTCCGTGGTCCCGCCGAAATATTTTCCGAGACCTGCGACTGCGATCACCGTGATGATGGAAATGACCGCCGATCCCACACCCGCGCAGGAACGAGCCAGGGCGGACAGATTCTCCCGCTCCTTTCCGCTCTCCGTAAAGGCGGGCACCATGGACCAGTAGGGAATATCCATCATGGTATAGGTGACGCCCCACAGGATGTAGGTCACCGCCGCATATGCCACCAGTCCGCCGCCGTTTAAGGCAGGGGGCGCGGAGAACATCAGGAACAGGATCACTGCGTTTGACAGGGTCCCTATGAAGAGCCAGGGTCTGAATTTTCCGAAGCGGGTCCTGGTCTTTGCCACCAGCACGCCCATAATAGGGTCGTTGAATGCGTCAAACACACGGGCCACAAACAGGATGACGCCCATGGCCACCGCATTGACTCCCATGATATCCTTGTAGTAATACAGGATATAGCTGGCCGACAGCATATAGACCATATCCTTTCCCACTGCGCCGATGCCGTAGGCAAACTTCTCCGCCCCGGACAATTTCTTTTTTGTTTCCATCGTTTTTCCTCCTTGTTTCTTTATTATCTCTTTTTATGGTTTTGCAGACCAGCGCACAATGGCTTAAGAAGCACATTTTGCTCGCGGAATCAATATTTGGGATGTACCGCAATTCCGTCCACCAGTATATCCACTACCTTTTCAAGGGCCTCCGTATAGCCCAGATTGTTCCGGATCAGGATGTCGCGCCGGAAGAATTGCTCCAGAGACGCCTCCAGCATCATTTTCACCAGGGGAATGCTGACCTGTCGGACCACGCCCTCATCCATCCCCTGCTCCAGAAGGGCTATGGTGGCCTCCCAGCCCGTCTCCAACCGCTCCTCCACTTTTTTATAGATGGCGGGATATTTGTCCTTCAGCATATAAAGCTGCCGAAAATCAATATTTTTATAGCTTTCCGGCATAACGCCCAGTATCTTTCTGATCTTTTCCAGGGTGCCCAGCGTCCCGTCCGCCAGGACCCGCCCCTCGCTCTCCTTTATGGAGTCAAACAGATAATCCACCATGTCCACAAACAGGGCGTTTTTGTCCTCAAACACTGTATATATGGTTTTCTTGCTGATATTCAACGTCCTTGCAATGTCGTCCATGGTGAACTTGATGCCCTTTTGGTTGAATACCTCCAGCGTCCCCTCCAAGATCGTCTCCCGCAGCTCCATGCTCCTGTCTCCTGTTTCCGTATTCCTATCTCTTGTCTCGTCTGCTTCTCTTCCCGTTTCGCTTCTCTTTCTCCCGCTTTCCCTTATCCTATCCTGTTTCGTCTGCTTTTTTTCTGCTTCGCTTCACTTTCACTTGATCCCGCTTTTCTTCCGAATTCCGGTTACCGCTCTTCCTGAAAACAGGAAACTTCTTTTTTGATTTCAGTTTCCTTGATTATAGCATGATACACTGTCTGATACAAGAAACCATTTTTACAAAATTGGTTTCCCTGTTTTAGCTATTTTTACCAGTTTCATTCCGGATAAGTCATGTCCAAAAGCTTCGACGCATTTGCAAATGAACACTTTCCGCCGGAAAACATATGATATTACTAACCAAAAAATGAAATGGAAAGGACGTAAAATGCAGGACTATAAGTATGACAACAATATTGACAAATTCCCTGTAGCCATGGCGTACGTTCCCTGGCAGGAATTCAGCAGATTGTTTGACGACCTGGAAAAAGCATACTGTGCCGGAACCATATTCCCCGAACTGGATAAACCTTTCACAGGAAGGAGATGCGTATAATGGGACGGAAAGAACAGCTTTTGAAAGACATCGGGATCGTGAGCTTTGTGGTGACCGAGCTTGCCCTCTACCTTGACACCCATCCCATGGACCGCAACGCCATGGAATATTTCAACCATTACAGCAACATCCGCAATCAGATGGTAAAGGAATTTTCCGTGAAATACTATCCTCTTACCGTGGATATGACGGAATGCAGCAAGGACTGGAGATGGGGCGCTGCCCCGCTTCCCTGGGAAGGAGCGTGCGTATAAATGTGGAATTATGAGAAAAGACTTGAATTTCCTGTAAATATCAAGGAGCCCAACGCCATGCTGGCCCAGGCTATCATCTCTCAGTACGGCGGGCCCGACGGCGAGATGGGCGCAAGCCTTCGCTATCTCTCCCAGCGCTACTCCATTCCCTACAAGGAAGTGGCCGGGCTTTTGACCGACATCGGCACCGAGGAGCTGGCTCACCTGGAGATGGTGGCAACCATCGTCCACCAGCTGACCCGGAACCTGTCCATGGATGAGATCGAAAAGAGCGGTTTTGCCAATTATTATGTGGACCACACCGCAGGCGTGTGGCCTCAGGCAGCCAGCGGTATGCCCTTCACCGCCGCTCAGTTCCAGGTGACGGGCGACCCCATCACCGACCTGACCGAGGATCTGGCTGCAGAGCAGAAGGCACGCACCACCTACGACAACATCCTGCGTCTGGTGAGAGACTGTCCCGATGTGGCAGAGCCAATCAAGTTCCTGCGGGCCCGCGAGGTTGTTCACTTCCAGCGGTTCGGTGAAGCGCTGCGCATCACACAGGACAGACTGAACAGCAAGAACTTCTACGCTTTCAACCCTGCCTTTGACAAGTATCAGGACTGCAATACTCCTGCGCCTGCCACCAACGCGGACTGCGGCTGCGCGAACTGACACGCATAAAGCTGACCGACGACCACAAAACGCCCCCTGCTTCCTTCCCGGACAGCAGGGGGCGTGATTGTTATCACTCTTCTCGATCTTCCACCACCTTCAGCTTCGCTTGCTTCAGCGGGTGATCACTCCGTCCGAGCAAGTGATGGTTTCTATGGAAGAGCTGCGGCCATATGCTGCTGCTTCTTTATCACTGCGGTCCCAAGCATCGGAATCTACTATATTATTCCATTCTTCCATTGTTCCGGCATAATTAAGATTTTTAAGAGAACTACAATTCTCAAAACCAAACACAGAACTCACAAAGCGAAAAGCAACCGGCAGTTCTACGCTGGTAAGGGATGTGCAATTCTCAAAAGCATTAAGATCTATACGGACTGAAGTATTTGACAGGTCTACACTGGTAAGGGATGTACAACCCGCAAAAGCGTCCCCCCAGATACATATCAGTTGTGTGTTGCTCAAATCGATACTGGTAAGAGAGGTACACTCATAAAAAGCTTCCTCTCCTATATCTGTTACAGCATCCGGCAATTCTATACTGGTTAGTGATGTGCAACCAGAAAATGTGCAATATCCTATAGCTGTTAAAGTATCCGGCAGTTCTACACTGGTTAGGGATGTACAACCCATAAATGGGCCCTCTCCGGTACTTGTCAGTTGTGTATTGCTTAAGTCAATACTGGTTAGTGATGTGCAGCCGCTAAAAGCAAAATCATGTATATGCTCTAAAGTATCCGGCAGACGTATACTGGTCAGTGATGTGCAATCCCTAAAAGTACTATCTATAGATGTTAAAGTATCCGGAAACTCTATACTGGTCAGTGATGTACAACCAATAAAAGCATCTCCTATACTTGTCATAATATCCGGCAGACGTATACTGGTTAGAGATGTACAATCGCTAAAAGCATCTTGTCCGATACTTGAAGAATTTTTCAGTTGCGTATTGCTTAAATCAATGCTTGTAAGGGCGGTACACTCATAAAAAGCAAAATATCCTATGCTTGTTAAAGTATCCGGGAAATCAATACTTATAAGAGAAGGACACCCTTCAAAAGCGCTATCACCTATACTTTTTACTTGTGTATTACTTAAATCAATGCTTGTAAGAGAGGGACACTTATAAAAAGCTCCCGCTCCTATACTTGTCATTGTATCCGGAAAATCAATACTTATAAGAGAAGGACACCCGGCAAAAGCATTTATACCCACACTTGTTATAGTGTCCGGCAAAACTAAATGGCCAT
>JAMPHT010000064.1 GCA_023663285.1 Bacillota bacterium | reverse complement strand
CGTGACCTCCGCACTACCAATGCGACGCTCTACCGACTGAGCCACAGCAGCATCAGGTGTCCGGAAAAGCTTGCGCCTTCCGCAATCACCGTGATTCATTATAGCAAAGACTCTGGTAGTTGTCAATCAAATTTTTTCCTCTTCCGCCTTACTTTTCCCACTCTCTCCGGATTCCCGTCTTTTTCCGCGCTTTCCGCTTTCTGCCTCAGATAATCCGCTGCGTCGTCCGGCACGTCGTCCAGGTTCTCCCGCCCGATATCCACATTCACAGGATTCTTCTTAAAGAGAATGTCATACATCACCGGAATAATGAATAATGTCATCAGGGTTGCATAAGCAAGACCTCCGGCCACAACGATCGCCATACCTCTTGACATCTGGCTGGACAGGTCGTCGCCGAACAGCAGGCTTGCCATGGCAAGTATGGTGGTCAGGGCAGTCATCAGAATGGGGCGCATTCTGGTCTTTCCTGTGGCGATCAGCGCATCCCATCTCTCCAGTCCGCCTATCCGCAGCTGGTTTGTATAGTCCACAAACACAATACCGTTATTTACCACCGTCCCCAACAGCACCACAAAGCCCATCATGCCCATGACGGAAAGCGGTTCGCTCATAAGCAGCAGGCCGATCAGGCCGCCCGTAAATGCCAGCGGCACGGTAAACAGCACGATAAAGGGACTCAGCAGGCTCTGGAACTGTGCCACCATGACCAGGTAGATAAAGGCAAGCCCCATCAGTATCACCTTCATCATTTCCACAATCATCTGGTTTACCGTATCCGACTCGCCCACAGAGTCAAAGCTGTATCCCGAAGGCAGCTGATACTGTTCCAGAAGCGGCTCCAGCTCTCTGGCAAGCAGCGTCGCGTTGTAGCCCTCCTCCACGGAAGCCGTCACCGTCATATAGCGGCTCTGGTTCTCACGCTGGATGGACTGCACGCCGTCCTCTATCCTGATCTCGGCAAACTCTGAGAGCGGGTGATCCTCCGTGATGCTGTTGCCGTTTTCGTCGGTGGCCTGCTTCTCAAAATTATAGTCCAAAATGTTCTCTCTGGTCAGGGGCTCTCTGATATCCTTTACCACGATCTCCATCTCCACGCCGTCCACCGTCACCGTAGCTGCAGTGGCGGTCTCCGACAGACTGCTGCTGATCTCCGCAAATATCTGCGCCGCCGTCAGCCCCTGCCGCATGGCCGCATCCCTGTTGAGGATCAGGTGGATGACCTGATCCGGCTCCTCCTGCCCGTTGGATATGTCTGTAAAGCCTTCTATTCCGTCCACCATTTCCATAATATCTTCCGTGATATCCGTCAGTGTATCCAGATCCGAACCGTATACATTGATGGAAAGTCCGGAGCCCATCATGGTACTCATCTCTTCCATTCCCGTGGAGACAGACACCTGACAGCCGATATCCGATGTCTTTGATACAATATCCGCGCAGATCCTCTTTACCTCATCCTCACCGGCGTCCTCATTTTCCGTGATGACCATAAAGGAATAGGAGGTAAAGTCGCTTGAACCGCTGCCTGCGGTAGACGCCACAAGAGACATTGCGCCGCCGGACATTGCTCCTACGCTTTTCACACCGTCTACCGTCAGGATGGCGTCCATCACCTGGTCAGCCATTTCATAACAGGTGTCTTTTTCTGCATCCTCAGGCATCTGCACGGCAATCTGGATCTGGTTAGAGGTCATCTCCGGTATCATGACAATGCCCATACGGACCACAGCCCAGATACTGAATACCAGGAAGCCGATGGCAATCGCAAGGGGCACCACTTTCACCTTCAGGCAGAACTCAAGCAGCTTTCCATAGGCGTCCTGGATCTTCTCAAACCAGGGATGCTGCTTCTCACTGGAATTTTTCAAAAGGGTGGAACCGGTGGCCGGAACCACTGTCATAGCTATCAACAGAGACGCGCACAGGGTAAAGATGATCGTCAGGCTGATAGGCATCATCAGCTCCCGCACCGTTCCCGTGGTAAATATCATAGGGGCAAATACGCTCACCGTAGTCAGCGTGGACGCAATGATCGCGCCTGCCACCTGCTTTGTTCCCTGTACGGAGGCCCTTGCCGCCGCCACCCCCTTGGTACGCAGGCGGTAAATATTTTCTATGACGACAATGGAATTATCCACCAGCATACCTATGCCCAGCGCCAGGCCGGACAATGACATCATATTCAGGGATATGCCGGAAAAATACATCAGCACCAGCGCCGTCAGCACGGAAAGGGGAATGCTGACCGCCACCACGATGGTGGGCTTTACATCCTTCAAAAACAGCGCCAGCACAACGATCGCCAGGATCGCGCCCACGATCATACTCTGCAGCACGCCGTTGACTATCATGGTGATATAGTCGCCCTGGTCCACAAGGGTCATAACGGACAGGCCGGGATACTCCTCTGTCAGCTGGGCCACCGCCTTCTCCACATTCCGGCTCACCTCGTTGGTCCCCGCAGTGGAGCCCTTGAACACCGAAAGGATAATGCCGTCGTTGCCGTCCAGCCGGGCATAGCTTGCATCTGCGTTGTCGATGACGGTGATATCCGCCACATCCTTCAGCCGCACATCGCCAATGCCCTCCATATATACCAGCTCCACATCGGCCAGCTCCTCGACGCTTTCAAAGTTGGCGCCAATCTTCAAAAGCCAGGAATTATCTTCCCTGTCGTCCACATATCCGGCAGGCATGGCGAAATTCTGGGCATAGATCAGCTGCGCCAGAGTGTTGATATCCAGCAGCTGGTCCGCGTTTGCCGACCGGAGGACTTCCGCTCTCTGGATCTCAAAATTCTCCAGAGCGTCATAGTATTCCTTCCAGCCGTCCTGGATCTGTTTTTCCGCATCCTCCAGAGAGTCCTTTCCCGAATCAAGCTGTTCCTGGGCCGTATTCAGCTGGGTCTCCATCATGACCATCTGATACTCGCCCATGGAGATCTGGCCGCTCGCCTCCGCAAACCCCATCGCCGCCTCCAGCTCTCCCTTTTCCACCTCCACAAGCCCGGCGTTTACCTGGGCCAGGCCATTGTTTATCTGCTGCAGGTTTTCATTGACCGTCTTTTCGTAGGCTATGCTGTCCAGCCCCCCTGTGAGGGCATTCAGCATACCGCTCAGGGTGGAGGTACTGCCTGCGACTATTTGCAGATTCGTATAAACTGTAGAATAATTGCCCGGCACTGTCCAATCTGTTGTCTCCAGCGTTGTGATTGCCGCCGTAACAGCTGCCAGCGCTCCCTGGTCATCGCTGTTCTTCAGCAGACGGATGACGTCGCTGTTCAAATAATCGGTCCTAAGCTTTCTCACTTCCGCCTTTGTGGCCTCATCCGGCCCGCTGTCGCTGCCGGAAACAGTCCTCCATGACGCGCCGAGACCCATCAATCCATCATATTTACCGGGTGCATTGGTTACAATATCCGTTCCCAACTGCATCCGGGTCAGGGCAGCGTCGATCTGCTGCACCATGGCAAGATTGGTAGTCAGGCTGGTTTTCATGGATTCCAGATTGGTCTTTGCCGTCAGCAGGTCCCGCTTTGTCTCCGCCAGCTTCTGGAATGTGGTGTCTCTCTGGGTCTCCAGCTCCTTTTTGCCATCCTCCAGCCCCTGCTTGCCTTCCTCCAGCTCCTTTTTGCCGGCATTCAGCTCCTTCTGGCCGCTTGCCATCTCCTGTTTGCTGTCCTCCAGGGTCTTTTCCGCATCCTCCAGCTGCTTTGCCGCCTCGTCCATCTGCTCCGCAGCCTCTTCAAAAGCCTCGTCCGCCTTGGCAAGGATCTTTTCGTTCAGCTCCTGTATCTTTTCCTCATTCAACTCCACCACGATGGAATTTTCCACCAGGCCAATGGATGAAATGCTGGTGATACCCTCCTGCCTTTCCAGATATGGGATCACCGTGTCCTCCACAAAGCGGGAGGTCTCCTGAATGTCCATGCCCTCGTAAGCCACCGCAAGATATACGGAAGCCATCATATCCATGCTGATCTCCATGATGGTGGGCGTCCCGCACTCATCCGGCAGGGCAGACTCCACGGCGTCCAGGGAGCTGGACACCTTCACCATGGCGGAGTCCATGTCCGTTCCGTCCACAAACTCCAGCTGTACAATGCCGTAATTTTCATAGGACATACTGTATACGTTCTTCACCCCGGAAACAGAGCCCAGCGCCCTCTCCATAGGCTCGCACACGGCGGTCTCCACCTTCTCAGGGCTTGCCCCCGGATATGTAGTTATCACGATCATATAGGGCAGATTCATCTCCGGAAGCAGATCCGTGGTCATGCTGCTTAAGCTGACCACGCCCAATATGATGATGGCAATTACCATGACAAGCACGGTAAACGGTTTTTTCACACTGAATTTCGACATTTTAAACTCCTGTCCCGGCATGGCCGTTTTCCCTGTCCATTATATGCCGCGCATTTGTCCAAGGTCAATATCTGAAATATGTGATTTTTCTAAAAAAAGTATTAAAAAAGAACCGCCTACAGCATTTTTCTTATTTTTGCCTTCAGGCGCTGCAGGGCATTGTCCGTAGCCTTCTCATCCCGGCCCAGCACCTTTGCCACCTGCCCGTAGCTCATGCCGGTGAGGTAAAGGTCCAGGACCTGATGCTCAAAGTCGCTCAATTCCTCCTCGATAGCTCTCTGCAGATAGTCCACACGCTCCTTGTCCAGGAACAGCTCCTCCGGCGAGAGTTCCGCCTTGTCCGCAAGCAGCTCCTTCAGCTTCATTCCCTCCCGCTCGTCCCCATCTGCCGCCGTTTTGCTGCTGTCCAGGGAAACATAGGTGTTCAGAGGCAGATGCTTCTGCCTCTTGGACGCCTGCACCGCCGTATACATCTGCCTGCTGATACACAGCTCCGCAAAGGTGCAAAAGCTGGCGTCCCGCCCCATATCGTAATCCCGGACCGCCTTGAACAGGCCGATCATGCCCTCCTGGATCAGGTCCTCATTGTCAGCCCCCAGGATGAACATGGATTTCGCCTTGCTACGCACCAGATTCTTGTATTTGTCAAAAATATAGTCCATGATGGGCTTCTCGCCCCTGCGGAGCCTGTCGATCAGTTCGTCATCCGTATACTGTTCATAGTCGGATTCTCTTTGCGCCATTTTGCCTCTCATCCTTCTTAAAGCTGTTTCTTTAAGGAAAACGCCGATCAAAGCGCTTCCTCAGAACTACCCCTGCAGCCTCTGGCGCAGGATCTCATAGGCCAGTACTCCCGCCGCCACGGAGGCATTCAGGGAATCAATATTTCCCTTCATGGGAATGGACGCTGTCATATCGCACTTTTCCTTTACCAGTCTGCCCACTCCCTCGCCCTCGCTGCCGATCACAAGGCCGATAGGCCCCTTCAGATCGAGCTGATACATGGCAGTACCGTCCATATCCGCGCACACAAACCAAAGACCTTCTTTTTTCAGCTGCTCAATGGTATTTGCCAGATTCGTCACCCTGGCCACAGGGGTGTAATTCAGCGCCCCTGCGGAGGTCCTTGCCACCGTTGCCGTCAATCCCACCGCGCGGTTTTTGGGAATAATGACCCCATGGGCTCCCACCAGGTTGGCAGTGCGGATGATGGCTCCCAGATTGTGGGGATCCTCTATATTGTCCAACAGGAAAACAAAGGGCGCCTCTCCCTTTTCCCCGGCGGCCGCCAGAATGTCCTCCACCTCGGCATACTCGTAAGCGGCAGCCGCAGCGATGACTCCCTGGTGCTTCCCTGTGTCAGACATCTGATCCAGCCGCTCTTTTGTCACATATTTCACAGGGCAGTCCTGTTTTTTTGCCTCCCGTTTAATGGTCATGATGGGGCCGTCCTGACAGCCGTCCTGGATATAGAGCCTGTCTATAGTCCTGCCGGAACGAAAGGCTTCGATAACGGCGTTTCGCCCCTCTATTGTGAATTCTTCGTATGACATTAGCTTCCTTTCCGCCGCTTCCGCGGCTTTTCACCGAATGCCTCCTACGGCATCTAAGCCTGCCCGCACCAGCTCCAGCGCCCGCTCTGTATCGTCCGTCAGATACAGATACCCCAGCACCGCCTCAAAGCCTGTGGCTTTCAGATAATCTTCCATGGAAGCGTTTTTCGCCTTGGTATGGGGCTTGGCGTTTCGTCCCCTGCGGTAAACGGCGCTTTCTTCTTCCGTAAGCCCATCCATCAGCGCCGCGGCCATTTTCGCCTGGAACCCGGCGTTGACATACCCCGCCGTGATGCGGTGCAGATCCCTGACCGGCCTGTTGGCCCGCTCCACCACTACCGTGCGGATGATCAGGTCGTAAAAGGCGTCTCCGATATACGCCAGGGCAAGGGGGGAATATGCCTTGGGATCCTGCCTTTTCCCCGGAAAAAATTCCCCGATGCGCTGTAGGAGGCCGCTGTCCACTCTCTTCTGCTCTATGCCTTCTTCCATTTTACCCCCTCGCGGGTATCCTCGATAATGATACCCTTCTCCAGCAGCTCCGCCCTGATGGCGTCCGCCTTTGCAAAGTCCTTTTCTTTCTTTGCGGCTTTCCGCTCTTCGATCTTCTTAAGAACATATGCTTCCAGTTCTCCGTCAATGCCGGAGTTCGCTTCCCTTGCGGCCTGAGCGGTGGTCAGATCCAGGGACAATACCTCGTCAAAGCTCTCCGCCAGAGCGTACTTGGTCTCGTCGGAAATATCCGCCTTCAGCATATCGTAAAGCACCGTGATCGCCATGGCTGAATTCAGATCATCGCAGAGGGCTTCCTCAAACCGGGACCTGTACTCCTCGAATTTTGCCCGTTCGATCTCCCCGCCCCGCTTCAGGCCCCCGATCCTCTTTACCAGCTTATCATATGCCGCCGCCATATTGTCCAGCACCTCATAGGAGAACTCCAGGGGCTTGCGATAATGGGACTGGAGACAGAACAGCCTGTACACTTTAGGGTCATACCCTTTTGACTCCAGCAGGGACACCGTCAGGAAATCTCCTCTGGACTTGCTCATCTTGCCGGACTTGTCGATCAGGTGATGCACATGGAACCAGTAATTACACCATTTATGCCCCAGATAAGCCTCGCTCTGGGCCACCTCGTTGGTATGATGGGGAAAGATATTGTCCACGCCGCCGCAGTGGATGTCCATATACTCGCCCAGATGCTTCATACTGATGCAGGAGCACTCGATATGCCAGCCGGGGTATCCCAGCCCCCAGGGGCTCTCCCATTTTAATTCCTGGTCCTCAAATTTGGACTTGGTGAACCACAGCACAAAGTCGCTCTTGTTCTTCTTGTTGGCGTCCTCATCTACATCCTCCCGAACGCCCACCAAAAGCTCCTTCTCGCTCTGGTTTGAAAACACATAGTACTCCTCCAGCTTTGAGGTGTCAAAATAGATATTGCCCCCCGCCTCATAGGCATAGCCCTTTTCCAGCAGCGTCCGGATCATATGAATGAATTCCGGGATACAGTTTGTGGCGGGCTCCACCACATCCGGCGTTTTGATGTTGAGCCTGCCGCAGTCGCTGAAGAAAGCGTCCGTGTAGAATTTCGCTATCTCCATCACGGTCTTATGCTCTCTCTTTGCGCCTTTCAGCATTTTGTCCTCGCCGGTGTCCGCGTCGCTGGAAAGATGCCCCACGTCGGTAATGTTCATGACCCTCTTCACATCATAGCCGATATAGCGCAGGGTCTTTTCCAGCAGATCCTCCATAATGTAGCTTCTCAGGTTCCCGATGTGGGCATAATGATACACCGTAGGGCCGCAGGTATACATGGCGACCTTGCCGTCTGTATTGGGTATGAACTGTTCCACCTTTTTGGTCAGTGTGTTGTAAAATGTAAGTCTGTTCTCCATATTATATCGATCCCTCTCTTTCCGCCGCCTGGCTGCCCCGCAGCAGCCGCACTTCTTTTTCCAGCTCCAGCAGCCTGTTTGTAAGCTCCGTATCGGCGCACTGTAAATTTATGATATCCTCTCTCACAGGATCCGGCAGATCCGTCTGATTCATGGTCTCCTGGGGCAGAGCCTGATTGCCACGCTTCACCACCCGCCCCGGCACCCCCACTACTGTGGAGCCCGGCGGCACCTCGCTGAGTACCACGCTGCCCGCGCCGATCTTGGAATTGTCTCCGATGGTGAAGGAGCCCAGCACCTTTGCCCCCGCGCTTATCATCACATTGTTGCCTATAGTGGGATGGCGCTTGCCGTGCTCTTTTCCCGTTCCTCCCAGAGTCACTCCCTGATACAGGGTCACGTTGTCCCCGATGACTGTAGTCTCTCCTATGATCACGCCGTTTCCGTGGTCTATGAACAGCCCCCGCCCGATCTTTGCGCCGGGATGGATCTCAATGCCTGTCTTGCGCGCCGCCCGCTGGGACATCCATCTGGCCAGAAAGTAATGCCCCCTCTCATACAACCGATGAGCGGCCCGATAGTGCAGCATGACCTTAAAGCTGGGATAGAGAAACACTTCCATAGAGGAATGGATCGCCGGATCCCGCTCCCTGATTATCCGGATCTCTTCCCTGATATTGCTGAGAAAACCCATAATACTCTCCTTGTTTATCAATTTTCAATAAGCATATAAAAACCGCGGCAAATTTCATCTCAGAGACGAATTTATCCGCGGTTCCACTCTACTTAAGGGCATATCTGCCCCTCCCTCAACACGTTTAACGCACGTCTGCGGATCTGCCTACCTGCGGTTCGCACCGCGCTCTGCAGATCTGCTCCCGGATGCACTTCCCTTTTCTCCGATGAGGAACACTCTCAGCCAGACGACGCTCCCTCTCTGACATCTTTCCGAAAAAGTACTCTTTCCGTTCACTGCATTTCATATATGAAAATATCTTAAATTAGCATATGCAAATTTCAGTATTTTGTCAATCCTTTTTTGCCTGTGAGTCCATACACCTTTTTCACTCAATCCTTGCTGCTGAAGCTTCATCTTTTGCAGCCACTGCAGCCCTCGCAGCTTCTGGACCCCTGCTCCGCTGAGATCTGCTGTGCAGTCAGGTCATAGGGACTGGTCAGCATACAGACCGCCTGGGCGGAAATGCCCTCGCCTGTCCCTGTAAAGCCCAGGCCCTCTTCCGTGGTTGCTTTCACGTTGACGCAGCCTAAGTCCATCTCCAGAGTCTTTGCGATGTTTTCCCGCATGGTATCAATATAGGGCCGCATTCTGGGGGCCTGGGCAATGATGGTAGCGTCGATGTTCTCCACCAGAAACCCCTCCTGCTCCAGTAGCTCTCCCACCTTTTTCAACAGCGTCAAAGAAGAGATCCCCTTATATTCAGGATCGCTGTCCGGGAAATGCTTTCCGATGTCTCCCAGGGCCGCCGCGCCCAGAAGCGCATCCATGACCGCATGGAGTAGCACATCTGCGTCTGAATGTCCCAGCAGTCCCTTTTCATAAGGAATCTTTACGCCTCCTACGATCAGTTCCCGACCTTCTGTAAGCCTGTGTACATCATAACCTGTTCCGACTCTCAATCTACAGACCCTCCTGTTCCCTGCTTTTTCTTTTTCGGCAGGGCAAAGGCGATACTCCGGTCCCGCCTGTCCCCGCGGCGCTCATAACCTGCTTCCCGACCGCCACGGCCAGCCTTGTCTCCACGGCGCTCGTAGCCCGCATCCTGACCGCCACGGCCAGCCTTGTCTCCGCGGCGTTCATAGCCTGCTTCCCAGCTCCGGCCGCTGCCTTTGCCATACCCGCTTCTGCCTCTGCCCCGGTCTCTGCGCTCCGGCCGGTCCGCCTCTATCTCCAGACCTTTATCTCCCACCTGCAGCTTCAGCATAGCCGCCGCCAGTTCAAGGGCATCGCACTCATTTTCATCCATCTTCAGCCGCAGATAGCTCTTCATCAGTTCAATGTCCTCATGCTCATGGAGCGTCCACGCCCTGTTCAGATACTTGTCCGCTTTGGCCTTCAGCACCTTGGAGGCTCCCGGCAGCTTCTTTTCTTCGATGGTGGTGTGGCAGATGCGCTCTATCTCCCGAACGCGATAAATCTCCCCCGCCGAAGCAAAGGTAAAGGAACGGCCCGTTTTGCCAGCCCGGCCCGTCCGCCCGATACGGTGTACATAATACTCGATATCCTGGGGTATGTCATAATTGATGACCGCCTCCACATTGTCCACATCGATCCCTCTCGCCGCAACATCCGTTGCAATCAGAATATTGGTACTTCCCGCCCGGAACCGGCGCATAACGGTATCCCGCTGGTGCTGGGACATATCCCCATGCAGCCCCTCGGACTTAAAACCGGCCTTGCGCACGATTTCCGTAAGCTCGTCCACCTTCACCTTGGTATTGCAGAAGATCAGGCACAGAGCAGGCTGGTAATACTCCAGCAGCCGGATACACGCCGCGTCCTTGTCCTGCCGCTTCACCCTGTAATATCTCTGGGACACCAGAGGGATGGTCAACTCCTTTGCCGCAACCTTTATCAGCCTTGCGTCCTTTTGGAACTGTCCTGTGATCTCCAGAATGGGCCGGGGCATGGTTGCGGAAAAAAGGGCAGTCTGATGCTCTCCCGGTATCTGACCCAGGATCAACTCCATATCCTCCCGAAACCCCATGTTCAGCATCTCATCCGCCTCGTCCAGCACCACCATATTCACATCCTTCAACTTGATGGTATGGCGGCGCATATGATCCATGACCCGTCCCGGCGTGCCTACGATCACCTGTACGCCCCGAAGGCCGCTTATCTGTTTGCCGATCTCCTGTCCGCCGTAAACAGGCAGAATTTTGACTCCCGGCAGATATTTTGCAATTCTGCGCAGTTCCTCCGACGCCTGGATCGCCAGCTCTCTGGTGGGACATAAAATCACGCACTGCAGCTTCTTAAGCTCCGGATCTATCCTCTGTAACAGCGGTATCCCGAAAGCCGCCGTCTTACCCGTCCCTGTCTGGGCCTGTCCGATAATGTCCTCCCCGTTCAGCAGGCATGGAATCGCCTGCTCCTGTATGGGCGTGAAAGTATCAAAGCCCATCTCCCGCACTGCCCGCAGGATCCGCTGATCTATCATATCTTCCCAGGATTCAAAAATATTTATACTATCCATTCAATTCCTCTCCGCTGCCGCCTGCAGCCCTTTACGATACATAAAAAAACTGTTGTATTCGTACAACAGTTTCCCGTGTTCCTTCCACTAATGAGGTATTATACACACCACAAAAAGATTTTGCAAGTATTTTTGTGGATTCCCTTGCAAAATGTAAGGCTTTCTGTTATGATACATTTATCTCAATCATGTTCCTTATCCAATTCTTATTCAGTTGTCAGTTTCTGCTTTTTCCAACTCTTATTCAATTGTCAATTCCTGTTTTTCCAGTTCTTATTCAGTTGTCAGCTTCCCCGTCATCATCCAGGGGCCACTCATCCAGAAACCATTCTGTGTCCTGCTTGTACTGACGCGCGATCCGCTCCGTTTCTTTCAGCATGGTTTCCTTATCACCCTTAATGTATATTTCTGCAGGCAGTATATGGAAACAGCTTCCGCACATTATCTTCGCATCCATCTCCGCAAGCTTATACAATTTTCTCTTTCTGTAACTCATTCTGACCCTTTTAAAAAATTTTTTGATTTTTTCCATTTTTTTACACCTCATAAAATCCGCAAAAACTCTATGCTCATAATTGTATCACGTCACTTTATCGCAAGCGCGTCTATTTTGGCAACGATTTTCAAAAATTATGGATAAACTTCTAAGTATGAAACAGTTAAGAATAAACCAGCGATCCAATCATGTGGTCGGTACAAACATTAAAAAGTTAAGATTGAAACACAACCTGAGGAACGCGGATATTGTTGCCAAACTGCAGTTAGAGGGTGTGGAGATTTCCACAAGCACATTCAGCAAGGTAGAAAGCGGTACCAATAACCCCACTGTAGAGTTGCTTTATGCCCTCACCATCATCCTTCAATGTGATTTTAACGCATTTTTTGTTCAATAGCAATATGCGATATTGAAATAATTTTATTTTTATTAAAAAATTAAGAAAATGCGCCGGAAACACACAAAAAAAGAAGCAAAATGCTGCTTCTTTTCTTTTGTCCTTTAATTTTGTGTCAATGTTGTCATGAGTCAAAAAAGCCCGGAAAACTCATTTTACAAGGTTTCCGGACTTCTCACAAGTAGCGAGAGGGGGACTCGAACCCTCGACACTACGGGTATGAACCGTATGCTCTAGCCAGCTGAGCTATCTCGCCATCTTATCTTTCCGGTCGGAACCGGAGTGGAAGTTATAGGGCTCGAACCTATGACCCTCTGCTTGTAAGGCAGATGCTCTCCCAGCTGAGCTAAACTTCCATCGGCCGGCTGTCCTTACAGCCGACTGAATCAGTATACCCTGTGGCAGCACTTTTGTCAACCATTTTTTACATCTTTTCCGGCGCTGAAAATCCCAGAACATCAATACATATCTCCAGTACATCCCTGGTCAGCAGCAGCAGCGCGATCAGCCCCCGGCGCTTTGCCTCATCCGTTTCTCCCAGTATCTTCGTCTCATGATAAAAATGATTAAAGGCATTCGCCAGGTCATAAATATAAGCGCATACCTTATGGGGCGCCGCTTCCTCCGCCGCGCTCTGCATCATGGTGTTGAACTGCACAAGCGACATCATCAGCGCTTTCTCCGCCTCGTTTGACGCGGCCTGCATGGCGAGACCTTCCGTGCTGCCGCCCTGCTCCTTATATTTTGCAAGAATGGACTTGATACGCACAATGGTGTACAGAATATAGGGGCCTGTGTCTCCCTCAAAGGAGGTAAATCTGTCCAGATCAAAAATGTAATCCTTGGACGCCTGGTTGGAAAGATCCCCGTAAAGCAGCGCGGATACCGCCACCAGGTCCGCCACCTCCCTTGCCTCTTCCTCCGGCATCTCCCTGCCTTCCTTTATCTTTCTGTACATTTCATCCTTTGTCTCTTGGATCAGGGTCTCCAGGCGCATCACGCCGCCGTCCCTGGTCTTATAGGGCTTGCCGTCCTTACCGTTCACCGTCCCGAAGCCGATCCACTTCAGCTCCGTCTCCGGCTCCACCAGCTTTGTCTTGCGGGCGCAGCGGAACACCTGGTCAAAATAAAGGTCCTGGCGCTTGTCCGTCAGATAAATTATTCTGTCAGGATGATACAGGCGCATACGCTCCAGAATGGTGGCAAGGTCCGTGGTATTGTACAGAGATGCCCCATCGGACTTTAAGATCATGCAGGGAGGCACCTCCTTGGTATCCGTCTCTTCCTTCACATCCACCACCAAAGCTCCCTCGCTGATATAGGCGTAGCCGCCCTCCTTCATGTATTCCACCATTTCCGGGATGAGATACTGTACGTCGCTCTCCCCCTTCCACAGATCGAACTCCACATTCAGGCTGCTGTAATTCTTCTTCAGATCCGCCACGGATACGTCCATCATATGCTGCCACAGCGCGCGATACCCCCGTACTCCGTTCTGAAGCTTCCAGGTGGCCTCCATGGCCTGAGCCTTATACGCCGGATCCTCCTTTGATCTTGCGCTGGCCGCCGGGTAGATCTCCTCCAGCTCTGAGATAGTAAAGGGTGCCTCCTTGGGGTACTCTCCCTCATAGCTCTCGTCAAAATAGACCAGCTCCGGCTTCCTCTCCCGAATCCCCGTAATGACAAGCCCCATCTGCAGTCCCCAGTCTCCCAGGTGAGCGTCGCCGATGACCTCATGTCCCGCGTAGCGGTTGATACGCTTGATGCTCTCGCCGATGACCGCAGAGCGCAGATGGCCTACGTGCAGGGGCTTCGCCACATTTGCCCCGCCATAGTCAACCACGATCCTCTTTTTCTTTTCCGGCTCCTCCAGCCCGAATTTGGTGTCTGAGGCCATCTTACGGACCACCTTCAGCAGATATTCCTCCGAAAGCTTCAGATTCAGAAAACCGGGGGCAACTGCCTCCGCCTCCCGAAACACATCACTGCCCTGTAATTTTTCCGCCACATCCTTTGCAATCATGACCGGGGCCTTGTGATACTGCTTTGCTCCCGCCATCGCGCCGTTACACTGATATTCGCACAGATCCGGACGATTGGAGACCGTGACCCTGCCCAGAGCGCCGTCATAGCCCGCCGCCTCAAAGGCTTTTCCCATCTCCTCCGACAGCATATCCAAAAATTTTTTCATCCTGCTCATTTACCTTTCTTTATTGAAATACATTATACTCTGCGGCCTCTTTATTTGCAAGAAGAAGTCGCCCCAGGGAAGGTGCCGTCACCCCGCCTGATAGCACTGTCACCGCAGAGAAGGCGCTGTCACCGCAGGCTGAAAGCGCAGCCGCAGTAATTCTGCCTGTAAAGTCCGTATTCCGCCGATAGCTCCACCGACCTCCTGTATCCGTTTTTCTTCTTGAAATCCGAGGGAAGCCAGGGGATCCCGTATTCCTCCGAAAGCCGCCGCCCAATCTCATTGAGCTTTTGCGTATTCTTTAAGGGACTGATGGATAAAGTCGTGCAAAAGTAATCAAACCCGCCTTCCGCCGCCCGCTTTGCCGTCTCCCTCAGACGCAGTTCGTAGCAGCGAAAGCACCTTTCCCCGCCTTCCGGACAGTTTTCCAGCCCCCGGACTGTCTCCAGAAACCGCCGAGGCTCATACTCTCCCTCCACTATCTGAATCGGAAATCCTTTTTTCTCTTCATTATAGGCTTTGATCAGGCGCTTCTGCTCCGCCGCCCGCTTAATGTACTCCTCCGCGGCGGAAATATTGGGATTGTAATAAAAAACCGTAATGCTGAAATAGCCGCACAGATATTCCAGCACATAACTGCTGCAGGGCGCACAACAACTATGCAGGAAAAGTGTGGGCGCCGCTTCTCCCGCCGTCCTTTGCTTTTCCTGCCTCGCTAACAGCTTATCCAATTCCTTCTGATAATTGACCTGATTCATGCTCCCGCTTCCCACTTAAGTCAGAGAAAATATGTTCTGTTTTGTTATGGGGTATATTATACTGTGCATTTTATTAAAATGCAACATAAAGCAAAGAGCGATTTGTTGTCACCTCTTGTAAAAACCCTTCTTGTATGATAAAATATACACGGGTGTTACCAAAACGGGTTGCGGTTCGCCTTTTGCCAAAATGAGTACATTTTGAGAGCTTCCAGTACCAGAGGAGGGATCGTACAAATGTGCGATGCTCGCACATCGGAAAATATTGCGAAAGGTAAGCACTATTTGGTGTTCGAAATAATTTTGGATCTTGTCGGTATTGTGGTGACGGTTATCAGTATCATCGTTACAGTGATCAGTATCCGGCAGGCCGGAAGAAATAAAAGACATCAAAAAAGCAACCGCTCCGACCAAAGTTAGGTTGCTTTTTTGATAACCCGATAACTAAGGCGAACCGTTGCTTTACGGTAACACCTTTTCTTTCAAGAATATATTAACACTTATCAGCACCTCCGTCAACATTTTTTCTCCCACGTGCTATATTTTTGTCATAATCGAGGTTACTTTTCACACAGTAGCCAGATGAATAAATACGCATATCTAAAGTAGAAT
>JAMPHT010000063.1 GCA_023663285.1 Bacillota bacterium | reverse complement strand
AACGAATCCAAAATCTCGCTTTAAACAAAGACATAGTGCATCAAATTATCGAACCTGGCTACATAGATCGCCTTATGCCAGAAAGACGTTTTGATCAGACGCTGTATTTTACCATGCGAAGCGGAAATTAGAATTTTAGGCGGCGGAATTGCTCCCGCCGCCTTTTTTCAATTTATAAGCAACTGATTTCGCCATCAATTACTTATTATCACTCCAACGACTTCTCAATCTTCCATTTCTGGTCTTTCAAATTATTCTGCTTCTCATACAGACTATTCATACGCTTCAGCTTCGCTTGCACTCCCTCCCAGCACTCTGGTTCTATCTTCTTATATTCCCCGGCCATATTGCGGACTGTATTATCGTTTTCCTTTATCTGCTCTGACAAGCACCTCCAATCTATCAAATTTTAAACTTCCTTATCCGTTTCGTAAAGGTCTGTTCCTGCCACGATTTTAGCGCACAGCCGCACCATGACTTTCTTTTACATATCCGCCATATTCTATCAATCAAGGCTTTACATACTAAAAATAATTGATATAATAAATATAGATACAGGTTAACCTTATTTTTCAGAAAGCAGGTGATGATATGTTAGCCGATATTGAAGTAACAAAAGCTGCTCTTGACGACTTTAAAAAGATTCAAGAGTATATGTTATTGGCAAGAAAAGAAAATGCTACTGAGACATACGCAAAATTAAAAGATGAATACCTGACAATAAAAGCACTGCTTAGCGTGTCAGGTGTAAATCTTGCAGAGATTGACAAAATCAAGGAATAAATCAGTAGTATCTCGAAATCAGCGGCGCATAAGCAGGCAAAATATGTCTGCTTATGCGCTGTTATGTCATCTCGCCTCAGTCAACAGCCGCGATGCAGATATTGGAACAAAGTCAACACATTTGGAAGGTGACTCTCACGATAAACAGGTCCGCATCAAATTCCAGCTCGAACTGTCCGCCGCAGGCCTCGGTAAAGCTCTGGGCTATGGACAGGCCAAGGCCGCTGCCGCCGTCCGTGCGGCTCTTGTCTCCTCTGAAAAAGCGCTCCGTAAAATTCTTATCCTCATCCAGCTCCATGTGAGAGGTGTTCTTGACGCTGGCTACGGCCACAGTCCCTTCCACCTTCAACGCCACGTACACCCTGGAACCGTCCAGAGAATATTTCAGTGCATTCTGGAACAGATTCTGGAATACGCGGTACATTCTCTGGCCGTCCGCCACGATCATCACCGGTTCCTCCGGCAGCTCTGTGCGGAAAGACACGCTGCTGTTCTCAATCTCCTCATCCATATCCGCCAGGGTCTGGCGCAGCAGCTTGCCGAAATCAAGAGGCTCCATGCACATGGGAAGCTCTCCCGAAGCAGCCTTGCTCACTGCAAACACATCCTGTACCATGTTCTTCAGTCTCTGGGATTTCTCGTCCAGTATTTTGACATAATCCTTCACGTGGTCCGGCAGCCCTTCCTCTTCCTTCAGGAATTGCACATAACTGATAATGGAGGTCAGGGGCGTTTTCAGGTCATGGGAAACGTTTGCGATCAGCTCCACCTTCATGCGCTCGCTCTTCATCTGCTCGTCTACAGCGTCCGCCATGCCCTGGCGGATGTTTTCAAGCTGGGCTCTTGCCGTCTCCAGACCGCCGCCCGCCAAAGCGGCGGCTGCTGACCCGCTGTCCTTTCTTCCCGTGACGCCGCTTTCGCCGACGTCCGCTCCGGGATCAGCCCCGCTCTGATCGGCACTACCCTTCGCGCTGTAATCTCCGCTGCAGATTTCCCCGATGCGCTTCGCCAGTGCGTCCACCTCTTTTGCAGCCTTCACATTCTTTCTCCCCAACAGATAGACTGCAAGCATAAGAAGGACTATCCCCAAAAGGTACAGTATAAAAATAAGCGTGACATCTGCGCGGGTATCAAAAGCCCACACAATGCCTGCTGCCAAAAGCAGCATAAGGATCCCAAAGCCTGCGGATATACCCATAAGGATACCGTTTCGCCTGGTCATCTGCCGGGCAAGAGGCTGTTTCATTTCTCTGGCTGAAAAGGTACGGCAGCATTTAGCGATCAAGCCCTGGCGCCACACCTTTTTATTGTGCTTTAAATCGTTCACCGTCAGGTACACCGCCCAGAACAGCAGCACCCAGGCTCCGCCTGACACATAGCGCAGATCCGACAGCAGAAAGTCCGTATATCCGTATTCGCTTACGGCTGTCAATCCGCCTTCGGCGTATGCATGAGAGATTTCCCGCCATACCCAGGTCCCGCCGCTGCCGTTCCCCACATACTCCTGCAGAAACCGCAAAATCACCCCGGCTATCAGCAATATCTTACATTCCACCCATATTTTCCCCTGAAGGACGGCCAGCTTCCCCTTTACCTCAAGCCTGCTCTTCCTGCAGAAACAGGACAGTATCAGCAGCGCAAGGCCCGCGATCAGGCCCACAAGACTCTGAAGCAAAAGCTTTCTATTCTCCGTCAGCCTATACTGTATGTAATACAGTTCGTTTCCCTGCTGGCGGTATCCGTCTCCCTGCCGTCGGTAATCGCTGTTCCTGCTGATACCCGTGGTATACGGCAGGGGCTCCTTTGCGGCAGCTATGCAGACTACTGCCTTCTTCATCTCCTCGTTCGCAGGGAAATTGCGGTAGCCGGGAACATACCAGTCACCCTCCTCCCATCGGAAATAGCCGTCGCCGTAGATATCCTCTTCCTTTCCGTCCTTCATGATCCGGGCCTTCTCCCCGTCAAAATACAGCAGAAAATTATAACCCTCCGGCGCCTGCATACTGTCGTCCGCCGCAAGAGCATCCGTGTTGGAATACAGCAGCTCACCGTCATAATAAATGCTGTACAGCAGGCTTTTATCTTCCTTCATGCCCTCAAGATATTCCTCAGTAAGCCGCTTGTTCTGCCTGGCAATTCGCGCCTTCTGCTCCTCGATACTCTTTTCCCGCTCTTCCTCCGTAAGGGGATCCTCCGGCTCCTCTTCCTCCCACCACTCCTGCGGGATCAGGATATCGGTCCCCTGGGTCAGCCCAAGGTCCTCGACCGCGGACATTTCACCCGCGTAAGCCGCGCTCCCCTCATAGGAATAAGTATAATAAGTGTCATAGGCGTCATAATAACGGTATCCCACAGGACAGCCGTTGACGGCTATGGAAAGGAAATTCTCCAGACGGTTGGAGATATGCTGTCTGAAATCGTCGGTTCTCTGATAATCCTCTTCCAGCAGTGAGCCGGAAGCCCACTCCCCTGTTTTATCGGGCATACGGCGGATCACTCCCGCCAGATTTCCCAGAGTCAGACTGACCCCCAGGAAAAAGATGATAAAGCTTAAAACCTTTCTAATGCTTTTCCATTTTGTATCCAATTCCCCACACCACCTTTATGTATTCTGGCTCTTTGGGATTCAGCTCCAGTTTTTCACGGATGCGGCGGATGTGGACCATCACCGTATTTTCCGAGGCGAAAGCCTCCTCGCCCCATACCCGTCGGTAGATTTCCTCCGCCGGAAAGATGCGGCCGGGATTTCGCATGAAAAGCTCCATGATGCCTGTTTCCTTGGCGGTGAGTTTGACGGGCTCACCGTCTGCGTAAAGCAGCTTTTCGTCCGTGCGGTAGAGCAGCCTGCCGTTTCTGAGCTCACCGATCCGGCTTCCCGCGTTGATGTCCCCCAGACTGGTGTATCTGCGGAGCTGGCTCCTTACCCTGGCCGCCAGCTCCTGGGGATTGTAGGGCTTTGACACATAATCGTCCGCCCCCATGGACAATCCCAACACCTTGTCGCTGTCCTCGCTCTTGGCGCTTAAGACGATCACCGGAATGTTCTGCTTCTCCCTGATGCGCATCAGGGCCGACAGGCCGTCCAGCTTCGGCATCATCACGTCGATCAGCACCAGCCTCACCTGGCGGGACGCCAGAATATCCAATGCCTGCAGACCGTCGTACGCCTTCAGCACCTCGTATCCTTCCCCCTCCAGCAGAATGCCGATCGCCTTCACGATCTCCCTGTCGTCGTCCACCACCAGTATGCAGTCGCCCATACCAACCTCCATCCTAAAACTTAAAGCTGTCACTCCAAAGGCTGTGATCAGAATACCCTGCTTTCCTTACAAACAAAGCCGCAGATTTCTTACAAATTTCTTAACACTTAGTAACCATAGGTATCCCGGATCTCCGGCGTATACTCTCCGGGAGACCGATAGACGATCAGCGGCCGCTCCACTCTCATGCGGGATCTTCCGCCCCGCACCGCCTCAATGAGCGCCATGTTAGGCTCCCTGTCCACATAGGGGTGGACAAGCTGCATCCGCTTGGGCTCCAGCTTATAACGGACCAGCGTAGTCATGATCTCCGCCAGCCGAAACGGGCGGTGTACCAGGAAAAAATGTCCCTCCGGCTTCAACAGCTTTGCCGTCTGCCTGGCCACATCCTCAAAGGTGCAGAGCAGCTCATGGCGGGCTATGGCCTTGGGCGCTTCCGGATTTGCGACGCCGTGGCTGCCTATCATATAGGGCGGATTGCAGGTGATACAATCAAAAGAAGCAGACGGAAAATAAGCGTCTGCTTCTTTGATGTCCCCTGTTACAATATCTATCCGATCCGACAGACCGTTCAACGCCACGCTTCTTGCAGCCATATCGGCGCTCTCCGGCTGGATCTCCAGTCCCGTCAGGTGAGCGCAATGATATTTTGCTTCCATCAGAATGGGAATAATGCCTGTTCCCGTTCCCAGATCCAGAAGCCGGTCCTCCTTCCCCGCATGGGCAAACCCAGTGAGCAGCACCGCATCCATTCCGAAGCAGAATCTGCCGGGGCTTTGGATGATCTGATAGCCGTTTCGCTGCAAGTCATCCAATCTCTCATTATCCTTCAGATCGACTGTCATTTTGCCTTCCCTGTTCCTCCTGCTGTCTGTTGTAGCGATTCCGGCCTCGGTTTCTGCCTTCACGCCGCTGCCCGTCCTCCTGACGGTTCCGATTCTCGCGACGGTACTCTCCATCCCGGCCGCCGCTGTTCTCCCGCCGCTGCCCGTCCTCCTGGCGGTTCCGGTTGTTCCGGCGATACTCGCCCTCCTGACGGTTCCGATTCTCACGGCGATACTCGCCCTCCTGGCCGCTGCGATTATTCCGACGATATTCACTGTCCCGGTGGTTCCGGTTCTCCCGGTGATACTCGCCGTCCTGACTGCCCCGGTTTCTGCCTTCACGCCGCTGTTCACCATCCTGACGGCCCCTGCTCTCCCGGTGCTGCTCGCCTTCTTCCGGCTCCAAGGCATCGGAAGCCTGCTGCTCTTCCTGTTCTTCTTTTTCCAGCTTCTCCAGCTCCTGCAGCTCTTCCTTTGACAGCTCCATCTTATCCTTCTTGCCGTGCCTGCGCCTGAACTGGAGCTGTTCCACAGGGTATTCCTTGATCTCCTTCTCGTCACCTTCCTCCACCACTATCTTCACCAGCTGGCGCAGGACGTTGACACTCTGCACTTCCCCTTTCAGACCGTCTGCGGTGGTCACATGATCCCCCACCCCCGGCAGCCTCCGGTTCAGCTCCACATAGGTCTCCTCCTCATTCTTAAGGCAGCACATAAGCCTGCCGCAGACGCCGGATATCTTTGTAGGGTTCAGGGACAGATTCTGCTCCTTTGCCATCTTGATGGACACGGGAATGAAATCCGCAAGATAGCTGTGGCAGCAGAGCGGCCGTCCGCAGATGCCGATACCCCCCACGATCTTGGTCTCGTCCCTGACGCCGATCTGGCGCAGTTCGATCCTCGTCTTAAACACGCTTGCCAGATCCTTTACCAGCTCCCGGAAGTCGATTCGTCCGTCCGCCGTAAAGTAAAACAGGACCTTGTTATTGTCAAAGGTATACTCCGCGTCAATAAGCTTCATCTCCAACTCATGCTTGCGGATCTTCTCCAGACATATCTTGAAGGCTTCCTTCTCCTTGACCTTATTGTTCGCCTCCTGCTCAATATCTCTCTCGTTAGCAATGCGGAGCACCGGCTTCAAAGGCTGGACTACCTTTTCATCCTCCACCTCCCTGACTCCCGCCATCACCGTTCCGAATTCAATGCCTCTGGCGGTCTCCACGATAACGTGGTCCCCGCGCTTTATCTCAAAATTTAAGGGGTCAAAAAAATAAATTTTGCCCGCAGTCCGAAATCTTACACCTATTACCTTTGTCATCTATAACCTCCAAGCTATGGCGCCGCTCCGCCACAACTGCTATTTTAACATAACTGCATTTAAATTGCCACTGTTATATTTCCCCAGCCTGACCGCGATCGCCCCTTTTTTTATGAAGCATTATTTTACGGGCAGCATGGATGCCGATTTTATAAGGCAGAGGTCTGAGTCCCCGGTCGGCTTCCTTTAATTTCTCTCGAATATTGATATGTTGAGGACAGTGCTTTTCACACTTACCGCAGCCAATGCACTGTGAGGCAAAGCCGGGGTCCCTGCGCAGCCCCATATTCTGGGCAAACTCAAAGCGGGCCGAGGATTTTTTCTCCATATACATCAGATTATAATAATAGAAATTGCCCGGAATATCCACCCCCTTAGGACAGGGCATACAGTATCTGCAGCCCGTACAGCCTACCCTTTCACGCTCGCGGATGATCGCTTTGATCTGCTCAACGATCTTCCTGTCCTCTTCCGTAAAATGCTCCGGATCGGCCTCTGACGCAATGCGGATATTCTCATTTACCATTTCCTCGGAGTTCATACCGGAAAGCACACAGCTGACCTCCGGCTGATCCCACAGCCAGCGCAGTCCCAACTCGGCAGGCGTATAACCCTTGCTGTCTGAGGCAAGCGCTTCCTTCGCCTTATCCGGCAGATTCACCAGCTTACCACCGCGGAGAGGTTCCATAATGATCACCGGGATCCCTTTCTCTGCCGCCGCCTGAAGGCCCTTCCTTCCCGCCTGGGTGTGCTCGTCCAGATAGTTATACTGGATCTGGCAGAAGTCCCAATCATAAGCATCCAGAAGTCTCAGGAACATTTCAGTATCTCCATGATAGGAAAAACCGATGTTGCGGATACGGCCCTCGGCCTTCTGCCGTTCTATCCAGCTTTCGATACCCAGCGCCTTCAGATTCTCCCATTCCGCATGATCCGTAAACATATGCATCAGATAGTAATCAATATGATCTGTGCGGAGGCGGGACAACTCTTCCTGAAAGGTTTTGTCGATCGCCGCGGAGGAACGTATGATATACTGCGGAAGCTTGGTGGCAATATAGACCCTGTCACGGCACTTGTTTTCATCCAGGATCCGTCCAAGGCACTCCTCGCTGCCGGGGTAAACATAAGCGGTATCAAAATAATTGACGCCCTGTTCAACAGCAAGAAGGACTTCTCTTTCAGCCTTCTCATAATCGATGGCATTTCCCTTTCTGCTGAATCTCATACAGCCATAGCCCAGCTGGGAGATCTGATTGCCATACCGATCAGGTCTGTATTTCATACTTATTGTCCCTCCTCTTCACAGGCTATCCGCTTGACCCTGATGTAAATTTTTCATCCTCAACCGTTTTCCTGTATCGTCAGCATCAAAAGCTCCATGGTAAGCTCAAAGTTCACATTTGCATCCAGCCGCCTCTTGGCTTTTTCCAGGGCCTCAATGACCGTCTCGATCCCTTCATAGCTGCTGCGCTGGGCCGTCCTGCGGATGGTCTGTATCTCCTCTCGGAATATCAGATGGTTCACGTCATTGGTCGCCTTGAACAAAAGCACGTCTCTGTACCAGATAGCGCAGATGTCCAGATAGTCGTTGATCTCCAGCTTGTACTCCGTGATCTTCCTGATAGCCGCAATGATCTCATTCAGTTCCATGTCCCGTATGTATTTCAGCAGGGAAAGAGCCTCCGCCTTCACGTTTTCAAAATCCTCGCTGGAAGCCAGCGCCTTTGCCTTGCCCACATTGCCTCTGGCAAATGCCACGCAGACCTCCGCCTTGTAATCGGGAACCTGCAGCTGCTCCATCAGGTATTTTTTGATCAGCTCGTCCGGCGCCGGCTTCATGTTCAGCACCACGCAGCGGCTTATGATCGTAGGCAGAAGGGAATCCACATTAGAGGTAAGCAGCAGGATCACCGCATAGGCAGGCGGTTCCTCCAGCGTCTTTAAAATAGCATTCTGAGCCTGGGGGGTCATCTTCTCCGCTTCATTGATGATATATATCTTATAGGGACCGCTGTAGGGCTTGATCGCCACATCATTATTCACCTGGGCCCGAATGTCGTCCACACTGACAGTATTGGGCTTTTCATGGGTCACATGGATGATATCCGGATGATTCCCCGAAAGCGCCTGCTTACAGGCGTGACATTCCTGGCAGGGCTCTTCCCCGCCCTTCTCACACTGCAAGGCCATTGCAAAAACCTTTGCAATAAATTCCTTGCCGGAGGATTTCTCCCCGTTGATGATATAAGCATGGGAAACCTTTCCCGAAGAAAGGGCGTTCCGCAAATGCTCCTTGATCTGCTCCTGTCCGATAATATCCCGAAATCCCGCCATCTTATCCCCCGTACCTTTCACATGAAAATATCCAGCAGCAGCCCCCTGATCTCCCCGATCTTATTCAGGATCGCCAGATTATCCTTCTCATCCTTCATCAGTTCCTGTGCCAGCTGGTCCAGATTCTCATCCACCAGCCGAATGATCCCGTAGACCCTGTGCCGTCCCCGCCTGTCCAGAAAATTCTCTCTGGAAAAAGAATGGGAACGGGTCACCACCTCGTTTAAAAATTCCTTGACAAGCCCTCTGTAATGCTTCATATCCTTTACGTCCCGGCGCTTCGCCAGCTTGTCGCCCTGCATGGTGATCTCTTCCATAAGGGTCTGGAGCTTTGTCTGCAGCTCTGCCTCCTCAATATGGCTGGCAAGCATGAACTTAAAGGCGCCGTCCGTAGGCTGCGGTTCCTTAGGCTGCTCAACAGGCGCTGCCTGACTTACCTGATTCACCTTGATCTCCATATGCCTGCCCTCCTTTTTAAGATGATTTTACAGCTGCCTCTATGTACCGCCTTATGTGGTTCAGGCACCGTCCCAGCTTATTGTTTATAAAACGTCTTGTAATTCCCGCCTCCGCGATTTTTTCTTCGGAAAAATCCGCGCTGTCTGCAAGAAATCTGCGGCACATTTCCTCGTACCTGGGCTGCGCCTGCCTCCGCTCCCTGTTCAACGCCCGCTGAAGCCTGGCCCCGTCATCTAATTCTATCATGATCGGCAGGACTCTGTCCGCTCCAAAATAATCCTGCAAATGCCGGTATGCCTCCAGAGTACCTATCATGATATAATTGCCGGAAGCTTCTATCTGCCCGTCGTCCGCCACAAAATATCTCCACAGTCCGTGAAAGGTTTGATATTCCCTGTCCTCGATGATCTTTCCCTGCTCCTTCAGCCGCCGGAAATCCTCCTCGCTCTTGAAGAAATATTCCACACCGTCTGTTTCTCCGTTCCGAATGGGTCTGGTGGTATAAGGTACGATCTTTTTCAGCCCCAGCTCTCTGTCCTCCAGCAGGCGCTTATAAATAGTGTCTTTCCCGGTGGAACTCTTGCCCATCAGACATACGATTTTTCCCATATCCTTACTGTACCTCTACTACATGAATCATGTTTGTGGTTCCGGCCACACCCAGAGGCACTCCCGCCGTAATGACGACCACATCCTTACTTCTCACATATCCCGCCTTTTTTGCCTCCGCCACGGCGCAGGCAAACAGCTCGTCCGTGCTGCTCTCCCGTTCTATCAGAAGCGGGTGTACGCCCCACAGCAGATTCAACTGCTTGCATACCCTCTCGTTCACTGTACAGCCAATGACAGGGCAGCCGGGCTTAAACCTGGCAATAGCCTCCGCCGTATAGCCGGACATGGTGACGGTGATGATCGCGGCTGCCTCCAGGTCCATAGCTGCAGAGCAGGTGGCATAAGCGATGGCGTCCGTTATTTCCGTCCTGCCGCCGTTTCCCGTCCGCCTCATCCTGGAACGGTAGTCAATATCTTTTTCGGCACATTCCGCGATTTTCGCCATAGTTTTTACCGCCTCCACAGGATATTTTCCCGCGGCGCTCTCCCCTGAAAGCATGATTGCGGTGGTCCCGTCGTAAATGGCATTGGCAATGTCCGTGGCCTCCGCCCTGGTGGGCCTGGGATTGCGGATCATGGATTCCAGCATCTGGGTGGCTGTAATGACGTGCTTTCCCTGGGCATTTGCCAGCTTGATCATTTTCTTCTGCAGTACGGGCACCTCCTCCAGCGGGATCTCCACGCCCATATCGCCCCGCGCCACCATAACGCCGTCTGATACCTCCAGGATTTCCTCCAGATTCCTGATACCCTGCATATTTTCGATTTTTGCAATGATCTTCATATCGCTGCCATGCTCCTTCAGGATCTTCCGCAGTTCCAGAATATCCTCCTTGCTGCGGGCAAAGGAAGCCGCGATAAATTCATAACCCATCTCGATCCCGAACAGAATATCCTCCCTGTCAACCTGGCTGATATAGGGCATGGACAAAACCGCCCCCGGCACATTGACCCCTTTATGGTTGGATACAAATCCGCCGTTGACAACGGTGCAGATGATTTCTTCCCCGGAAATTTCCTCCACCTTCAATTCGATCAGGCCATCGTCAATGAGAATAGTAGTTCCGACAGATATGTCATTTTTCAGATTCTTATAGGAGATCGCTGCCTTTTCCGCCGTACCCAGCATTTCCTCGGTGGTCAGAACAAACCGGCTGCCCGTCTGCAGCTCTGCCCTGCCGCCCTCAAAATCACGGAGCCGGATCTCAGGTCCTTTGGTATCTAAAAGGGTTGCAACAGGAATCCCCAGTTCTTCCCTCACCTTCCGGACACGCCTAAGCTTCTCCTCCTGCTCCTGATGGGTGCCGTGGGAAAAATTGAATCTCGCCACATCCATCCCTGCCAGCATCAACTCCCGCAGGCGCTCCTCCGACTCGCAGGCCGGTCCAATGGTACAGACTATTTTTGTTTTTCTCATATATCCCCCGTTTCTGCGCAGTTTACTGCGCCATTAATTACCGCCCTGGCTTCAGCACCCTGACCAGATACTTTCCTTCCTGCTGCCTGATCCCCTGAACCGTCAGTCCATGCCGCAGCCAGTCGAAGATTTTCCGGCACAGTTCCTCTGTGATCTTCTCTCCGGGAACCAGCAGCGGTACGCCCGGCGGATACAGGTTCACAAATTCTCCCGCCAGCCTTCCTGCACATTCCTCCAGCGGAATCTCTTCTTTGCTCCCGTCCCAGGCCGCAGTCAGGCTGCACCCGCCTGTCCCCGGTGCTTCCGGACAAATCCTATCCCGTAGGAGATCTCCCGAACGCTCCCTGTCTTCCAGGCTTTTCCGGCCTTCCGGGCTCTCGATGTTCTCCCGGCCTCCCGGACCTTTCCGGCCTTCCGGGCTCTCTTTACGTCTCTCTCTTCCCTTCAGACTGCCGTCTATCTCCAGAAGAGCCGCCGTCACCCTTTCATAGCCCTCCGGCCTGTCATTTATGGTGAACATGGCAAGGACGAAATCCTCCGCCGCCATCTCCGCCTGTATCCTGTATCTGTGAAGCAGCACATCATAGAGCTGCCTGCCTGTGATCTCCGCATCCCTCACGGAAATCAACAGCTTCCCCAGATCCTGCCGTTCCCCGTCCGCAGGCAGGAATTTCAAAACTCTGCACCGGGACAGCCTATCCAGCATCCCCTCATACTGTCTGCGAAATTCCCTGAAGGCCCTTTCCCCCTCTTTTTCAATATAATGCAGTGCATTGTCAATACTTGCCATCAACAGGTAGGATGGACTGCTGGATTGATAAATATGCAGAAAACGCTTTAACAGTTCCCTGTCTGTAAGCTTCCCGTTTACGTGCAGCAGCGCCGTCTGGGTCAGCGCCGGCAGCGTCTTATGCACACTCTGGATCACCAGGTCTGCTCCCTGTCTGCAGCTGTTCTCATGTACCTCTCTGCTCAGTCCCAGATGGGCGCCGTGAGCTTCATCCACGATCAGCGGGATCCCTCTTTTGTGGACCACCTCTGAAATCCCTGCAATATCAGCGATCCTGCCCTCATAGGTAGGAGACACCACCAGAACGGCTCCCGCATCCGGCGCTTTTTCCAGTCCCCGGCTCACCTGCTTAGGTGTCACCGCCTCCACAATATTGTATTCCTCCAAAACAGCAGGATACAGGTAAGATATTTTCAAATTTCTCAGGTAAGCGGCATGGTATGCTGATTTGTGACAGTTCCTGGCCATCAGGATATGCCCGCCTGCAGGCAGCGCCGCGCTGACTGCGCTTAAAATGCCACAGGTGCTCCCGTTTATAAGATAAAAGCTTTCCTCCGCGCCGTAAAGCTCCGCCGCCTTTTTCTGTAATTCCAGCAGAAGTCCCTCCGGCTGGTGCAGATTATCAAAGCCCTCTATCTCTGTAATATCCAGCCTGCAAAGCTGAGCCGGCAGCTCGCCCCAGACATTCCGTTTATGTCCCGGCATATGGCAGGGGTAAATATCACTCTCCCCGTTGCAGACAAGCTTTTCAAATAAATGTTCCACCCTGATCCTTCCTCAGCTTTTGCAGAATCGCACCGTGGCCTTTGTGCATATGCAGCGTCTCCATCAACGAACACCACTTGTCAGCCGTTGTGACGATCCATGCTTCCCTGCACCTGGGCGGCACCACCGTAAGGGGCCACATATGCTTTTTAATGATATCCTTTTCCCTGTCTGTCAGCTTATATTCCTTTGAAGCATTCCTGAGCGCCTTCCCCGGATGGTAAAAGCCGTGAAGCCTATGAGGATTCTCCTTATCCGGCACATGCCAGTCATAGAGAAAATAGTCATGCAGAAGGGCGCCTCTGATAAGCTCTCTGCGGCTGCAGGAGATATGCAGCCGCTCACTGAGCGCAAGGCTGCATCTTGCCACGCTCCACACATGGTCATTTACCGTCATGCTGCCATGCTGGATATACTCCTTTGTCCTCCGGAAATTTCCCGACGCCAGAATATCCGGTGCATCCGCTTTGATCTGACGCTGGACCGTCCGAAAACGATCCAGCTCTCTCTTCCACTTTTCCGCCTGCCGCTTTGTCCGCGGCCCATACCTTCGGCTGCCCATAAATCAACAAATCACCTTTCTGACTCCGAACCTGTTCCAGATTTTCAGTCATGCCGCCTCCGGCGGCACAAACAATCCATGAGAAGAATCGCTTCCCTTGCGTTCTTCAGTGTGAGATTAGAATTTCTTCGCGAAACAGCCTATGCTGTGAGCGAAAATTGCCGAAGGCAATTGGAAATTCTTCTCACACTTTACTCTGCACCAGGAGCCGCCGCTGCATCTGCTCCGGGCTCACCTGCATTCTGACCTATGCCGGGCTCCTCCTGCTGCAGAAGCTCCTCCTCGGAGGGCATCTGGGTCTCCGCCGGAGGCGCCAGGGGGTCTACCTCATAATAGTAACATATGACTGGAAATCCCGTGGATACATACCCGTAAATAACTTCTGCAGAAGCCAACGGCAGATTGATACATCCGTGAGAGCCGTGATCCTGGAAAATCGTGCCTCCGAAGTCCCTGCGCCAGGTTGCATCATGCATACCGTAATTCCCGTAAAAGGGCATCCAGTAATTCACAAAGGACTCATAGTCCGCTCCCCGCAGCGTTGCGTTTCTTGTCTTATAGGTCAGGCCGAAAATGCCGGCCGGTGTAGCGCGGCTGGGTACGATATTCGTCCTGCCGGACACAAAATCCGTCTCCAATACTACCTGGCCATCCTGATAAACATAGAGATGCTGATGTGTCAGATCCGCCTCTATGTAATCTCCGCCGATATCCTTAGAACCCTTTTCCATGGCGGTAACGCTGTAAACCGGCTCCCGCTGCGTCACCTGTCCCTGATAGATCAGTTGAATCAATTCCTCCGTCTCTGCATCCGTGTCTGCCTTCCAGCCGTAATTGGGGCTGTCCAGAGTCAGTTCAATACCCAGCGCAGTGACGAACTTTTTCTTTTTCCCATATGTATTATATTTTTTTGCCTGCTCCTTCACGAAGGACCTTACTGCCTCCTCGTCCAGCACCGGGCCGTCCTGCTCCATGGCGATCCAATTCTTCAGATCCTCCAGTCCCAGCACTACCTCATTACCGTTCCAGTCATAAGTGATCTCCGCGCCCAGCCAGGTATTTACCGTATCCACCAAAGCTGTCAGTCCTGCATCTGTCTGCGTTACAGACGGCTCAATATAGCAGTCCTGCTGTTCCAGATCAAGATCTGTCTGCTTTGCATAGATTGCACTGCTGATACACTCCAACGCCACGTCCATTTTCAGAGCCGTGCCTATGGTTTCCGGGATCACCTCATATCCGCCGATCTCATCATTGTAATCGCCTATGTAAGCATCCTGAGGCTTCTGCATATTTTTGTCCAGGCAGGCCTCCCAGCTTTTTACGGTATTATTCAGCTTATCCTCATCGAACTGAACTCCCTGCACCAAAGAATATCCGTAGACCGTCCCGCCTGTATACGCCTGGATCCAGCTCCACTCATTCTGCTCCGCCAAAAGGTTCTCCACGCTTCCCATAGAATCAATATAGGAAAGGGATATGTCCCCCGGTATGATCTCTCCTATCAATACGGGTGAAGCTCCTGTGGCATGATCCCGTCCAAAGACCTGCAGACAATAGGTGTCGATCTGCGCATCCACCAGCGCCGCAGCCTCCGCCGCTTCCATATTACTGCAGTCAATTCCGTTTATACTGCTTCCGGGGAAAAAATGTGTTGTGTAATATATGGCCATATATGCATATCCCGCGCCGAGCAGATTCAGCAGGACAAGGACAACCCCGATAACCACCCACTTTGCCTTGCCGCCAGATTTCTTTTTCTTTTTGCCCGTCTCCTCAGACTCAAGCGCCACAGCTTCTTTTTCAACTGCCTCCCGCGCTTCCCCTGTTTTCTCCGGGCTTTCTCCTGGTTCCGGGTTCCTTCCCATCTCTGGTTTCTTCCCTGGTTCCGGGTTCCTTCCCATCTCTGGCTTCTTCCCTGGTTTCGGGTTCCTTCCTGTCTCCGGCTCCTCTCCTGGTTCCGGGTTCCTTCCTGTCTCCGGTTTCTTCCCTGATTCCGGTCGCCCTTCTGATTTCATCTGCTCACTCAGGGATTCATTTCGAGCTTCCCCTGATATGACCTTTATTTCCTCCGCACCGCTTTTTTCCACTTTTGTTTCTTTCTTCTGCTTCTTACTCATTGGATCCTCTCCGCTCCCTATATTTCTCCAGTTTGCATATATGCATTTATTATAGCATGACTTCTGACAAAAAAACAGCATCAAAAGGCTTAATTTCAACCTTTCAATGCCGCCCGTACAATACAAAATGCCCAGAACCGGAATCGAACCAGTGACACGAGGATTTTCAGTCCTCTGCTCTACCAACTGAGCTATCTGGGCATAAAAACTTATAAAGGAATATCCTTTATAAGTCTTGAGTAGCGGGGACAGGATTTGAACCTGTGACCTTCGGGTTATGAGCCCGACG